>JAYRQY010000098.1:0-13801 GCA_041910365.1 Anaerolineaceae bacterium
ATAAAACATCACCCTCGTTGCCAGAGGGTGATCCCCGCCTGATTAAGCGGCTCTTCATGGGGACTGTGCCGATCAAAACGCGAAATACGCTCTCTGCAACCCTATCCCCAGGGCCAGTGCTGGCCGCTCTCGTTGACGAACGGAATGATGATGTCCAGCGTGGGCAGGGGAGCGCCAAGCGCGGTCATCACAATGGAAAGTTCGCCGCGGTGATGAGCGCTGTGCAGCAGGGATTGCGCCAGGAACTGCCAGCGCGCCAGTGTGAAATCCTGCCCGCCAATGGGAATGGCGATCTCCTGAGCGAGCAGGTCTTCACTGATCCACTCCAGGTATTTGCGGCGTTCTTCCGCGATCTGGACAAAGGTGACGCGGATTTCTTCCAGGGTAAGTGTTGCTGCAGCCGGTTTTGGCTGGACGGGTTTGCCCTCGCAGCGCGCCAGGAAGAAAAACTCCGTGGTGAGCATGTGGGTGAGCAAGCCCTGCACCGAGCCGTGGCTGGGGCTGGAGGATGTGGTGAAGGCATTTTCGTCCAGTTTTTTCGCCGCCTCCATCACCAGGGCATTGGCGTGGTCGTTGTAGTTGTGCAGTACGAGCAAAGAAGACTTGTTCATTGTGTCCATGGTGGTTCCACCTCGCAGGGGCGATTCATGAATCACCCCTACTGTATTTTTATCCGTCAATGCGCCAATAGGCACCACCGCCGCCTTCGCGTGCCATCATTTTATACTCGATGAATCCGCGCCGGAGCGAGGCGGTATCCTCGTTAAAGCGCAGGAGGATCTCGTTGACTTCCTTTTCGGAATATCGCCGCCCGGGCTCAAACTCCTTGAGGACATATCGCAGGATGGATTGGAACTTCTTTTCCTGTGCCGGGAAGGCTTTGATGCGCCCCTCGCGGTCCAAAAAGGTCTGTAGAACCTTCTGGTCATAAGCGTCAGCGCTTATCCCTTCGGAGAGCCTGGGCAGGGTCTCCTCCTGCAGCAGGCGGCGCGCCATGTTTTTTAGGGTCTCGGGCTGCAGCGAGTAGATGAAGTAATGTCCGTCCGGCTCCGCCCTCACCAGCCCCGCATGCGCCAGGCTGGATAGGTGGTTGGATGTGGTGGAGACGCTGAGCCCCAGCGCGGCTGCCAAGTCGCTCACATTGGAAGGCTTTTGGGCGAGAAACCCCACGATCTTCAGCCGGTTCTCATCGGCCAGCGCCTTAAAGAATTCCAGCAGTTCCGGTACCATTTCCTGTTCATTCATTCGACACCTCGCTAATCATTTCGATGTTTATCGAAATGATTATAGCACCAACGAACGAAATGTCAACAAGTGATTACGTTAATGCGAGAATTACTTGTTTTTACACTCTCCCGGGTTGGTGACCCCGCCATCCTGCCAGTAACAGGCTGCATTCATAGCGCATTGGTCTGCAGAGGAATACGCCCCGCAATTTACCTGTGGCACAAACGTGGGGGTATTTGTGGGTATCAGTGTTGGCGTTATTTCCTGCACAACCAGCACCGCTACGCCGGATAGATCACCGGTTGCTGCGCCAGCATCGGCTTTCACCCAACACTGCAGGGTGTCCGTGTATTGAATCTTCAGCCAGTTCTTGTTCGGGTTGATGCCCGTCACCGGGTAGGCAACGCCTGCTTGAACAAAACCGAGCGACTCCCAGAATGATGAAGGTCCGCGCCGGCAATTTACTGCTTTCCCAGGGGTGAACACTGGTGGTTCTCTTACGGCTTCGATTTTCTCCTTCACCGTGAAGCGGCACATCGAGGAGCGAGTCGGGGCATGTTTGTCATCCCCCACCCAAAAAGCCTGCACTCCCCAGGTTCCAATTTGCACCGGTGTGGCCGTATCCCCATATTGCCCGTCATTTCCCGTTTCCAGGTTTTTCATCTCCGTTTTTCCGGTCGGGTCGGTATAGACGAGGGCGATGGCGTCCGCTTTGGCCGGGGATAATAGTCCGGTGATGTTGACCGGAGATCCCGCCGTCGTTGAGTCACTGGATACAGAGCAGGTGAGCGTCGAAGGGTCCACCGCGCGGGCGGTAAAACCAAAGGAATTTACCGGGGTGAAAACGTCTGTTACCGGCATTAACACACCGAATTGAGCCCGGCAGGTTTCGCCCGCCTTAACACCTTCGTGAGGATTTCCGGAGACGGAGAAATTAACCGTTTCTCCCGGTTTGAGGAACCCGCTGGACGGCTCAATAACCAGGTCCCAATCGGAGCACTTTTTGCCATTCTCGTCCGGAATTTCCTGGGCAATGAACGGCACTTGTGACACGCATTTATCCGAAAGGGTGGCACTCATGGCGTCAATGGCATTGATCCCCCCATAAGGATACAGGTAAGTCTCGTAAGCGATATTGTTTGTTACATCTGCTTCGCCGTCCAGTGGTTCTATCTCGACTTCGAGTTCAAACGGCGCGGGTGACTCCAGGACAAGGGTGTTGTAAATATAATTGTCCACATAAAAAGACTGTCCCGGCTTAAGCTCGGGGATAGGAAAGGAGCTGATCAATTTTGGAATCGTTACAGCTGGAATTTTGTATGATCCTGCTGGTGCGCCGCAATCATCAGGCTGGACGGTAACACTCAGGGGCTGCCTGATATATAAATTCACTATTAAATTCTTGGCAACCAGAGTACCACCATTGTGAACGATATATTTAATAACATTGTAGTCCCCGATGACCGCCGGGTCGCCTACCAGGTACGGATCGCCATATCCCGCCGGCACGACCACATTTTTCTTATAAGCGGTATCAACCGCAGTGGTGGTTTCATAGCTCGGATACTTATCCCAGCCATTGGCGTAAATATCGTTCCAAATATCCGGTGATTCATACCTGGTAAAGGATCCGCTTTGGCTAATTGATCCCTGGGTGATGTAAACATCAAGCGATGGCGGCACAGCCCTTTCTGCTTTCACAGTACACATGGCGTCACCGGGCTTTGATTGATTGATCACTCGGACGTCATATTCCTGGCTGTAATAGATCTCGCCGGGTTGCAAAAGGCTATACACATTCGACTCATTAGACCGGACTTCGGAGATCGTCTGCGCCAGCGACTTGTCATTATAGGGGTTGCTAAAGGATACCAGAACACCTTCCTCGGGGATCCCCTCATCTCCGTTGATGGGTTTACGGCACTCCACCAGGAGTCCGCTGAATGCGGCCGAATTGCTGGTTGGGATCAGGAGCGCGTTATTCCCCTGTGTTTCCACGGGGTCGAGCGTTGTCGTGATTTCACAAGATCCGGTAGTGCACGGCATGGTGGTGGTATTGGCAGTCCAATCGATCCAGCCCCGGTCCAGCTTCGTCCATGCACCAAAATGGAAGTAATCCCAGTCATCGTCCATAAGATCCCAACCGCCCATGCCAACGCCCCCGTCATAATACTGGTCAGGGGCACCGATGGTGTGCCCCAATTCATGCGCGGTAACGGTGATCAACTCCTGGTCACTCGAACCTTCGTTGATCATCGAGACGATCATAGGCGTAACCCCCAGTCCGGTTGTCCAGTTCTTTGGATATGCATAGTAGGGAGTCGAGCTGCTGATACAACAGGTTTGCCCGCCCCGCGATTGAAAGTTGGATATGATGATCACACGCTCGTAATTTTTGAGATTTGCCCCCAGCGCGGAATAAGCGACCGTCATCGCAATTTGTTTAAAATCGATGCCATTGGCATTGATCTGAGCCATGGTATAGGGAGAATCCTGCCAGCCGTCAGCCCTGGTGGAGCCGGGCAGCAGTTCAAAATCGAAATACAGCTGACCGTAGGTGGCGTTGTGATAATAGGTGTTCACGCCGGTATCCAGCAGCGCCAGGTAGTCGGCTGCAGAGTGCCTGGGGGTTTTTACAGCGGCAATCCCATCAGCGTTAAAATAGGGGGCACAGGCAGCGAGGGTGGGGCAGTTCGGCTGCTTGGTCATTTCCAGCATTACCACCAGCACCTTCACTGGCGTACCGGTATGGATATCGGTTGGCGCTTTGTCGCAGCCGCCAAGGCTTACTAGTAGAAATGGGATCAACAGGATCACGAAAAAAGATAAGCGGCGTTGAATCGACCTTGTCACATTTACCATCATACCCTCCCGGTTTTGCTCCGAAATCCCCGCTAAATATACAGTTGCCACCAGGGGGATTGCAATAGGTTTCCCAGGTGTGTCATAAAAGGACGAAAAAAATAAGCGGTGAAGATTTCTTCACCGCTTATTGATTCCCCAGGAATTCAGGCGACTTTTTCCAGTTCGTCCACCAGTTTGCTGAGCACATCGAACCCGCCCTGCCAGAACTCGGCTTTGCGCGGGTCGACCCCGGCATCTGCCAGCACCTTCATCGGCGCTTCGGAGCCGCCAGCGGCCAGGAGGGCAATATACTTTGGCTTGAAGGACGCGCCCTCTTCCTTATAGCGTTTGTAAAGGGATAGCACCAACAGTTGCCCGAAGGCGTACGCATACACGTAGAATGGCACCTGGTAGATATGCGGGATGGAGACCCATTCCCACTTGAACTCTTCAGCCACATCCACCGCGGAACCGAACTGTGCTTTGAGGTTCTTCATGTAAGCGTCGCAGAGCTCATCCACAGAAGCGCCGTCAGCGATCATCTGGTGGGCTTCCTTCTCGAAGAGTGCAAAGAACACTTGTCGCTGGATGGTGGCATAGGAATCATCCACCTGCCTGAAGAGCAGGTCGCGCCGCACGGCTTCATCGGTTTCTTCTGCCAGCAGGGCGTCGACGAGCATCATCTCGCCAAAAGTGGAGGCGGTCTCCGCCAGGGGCAGGCAGGCGTGCTGGGTAAAGAGGCTGTGCTTTTCGGCGAGCATACTGTGGATGGCGTGCCCCAGTTCGTGCGCCATGGTCGCCACATCATCTGCCCTGCCCTGGTAATTGAGCAGCACCCAGGGGGTCAGTTCGGGCAGTACGGTGGCGCAAAAAGCGCCGCTGCGTTTGCCCTTGCGCACCTCGGAGTCCAAATGATCTTCGGCGAACACACGTTCGGCAAGTTTGCCAAAGCGCGGATCGAAATCATTGAAGGAAGCCAGCACTTTTTTGGCGGCTTTCTCATAGGGGTAGGGTTTGTCGGCTTTGGCAACCGGCGCGAAAATGTCATACCGGCGCAGCTTCTTCATGCCGAGCAGCTTGGCTTTGAGTTTGAAGAAACGCTGGAAGGTGCCAATGTTCTTTTTTGCCACTTTGAGCAGCAGGTCGATCACTTCATCCGGCAGGTCATTGGCCAGGTTGCGCGCAGAGATGGGGCTTTTGAAGTGGCGCAGGGACACCTCCTCGTTCTTCCAGTCGCGGGCTACCGTCTGGTACATCTGCCCCAGCACCAGGCCATCTTCGCCGTAGACGCGGTAAAGCTCCTGGTAGGCACGCGCCCGCAGGTCGGGGTCCGAGCCGCGAACAAGCACCATCAGTTCGCCGCGGGTGAGTTCTTTCGTTTCGCCGTTGACCGCTACCTTGAAGACATAGCGGTTGGTGAGGGTGTCGTAGAGGGTGGTGAGGGCGTTGATTCCGGTGACGTTCTTGGTATTGATGATCTTCTCTTCAGCCTCGCTGAGGGTGTGCGGCTTGAAGTGGCGCATTTCCTCCAGCCAGTAGCGGTAATCGCCGGAGTTCTTCATCAGGCGGGCGGCAGCGGCTTCCGGCAGGTCTTTCCACCACAAGCCAAAGAACAGGGTGCGGTTGCCCAGGTCAGCGGAAAGCTGCTCGGCTTTCGCCATCAGTGCCAGGGCGGACTGATCTTGTGTGTCGGCGGCAAACCAGAGACCGGGGTAACTGTTCAGCTTGCTGCCGATCTTGTAAATTCGCTCCAATATTTGGATGGCTTTTAGAAAATCCTTGTCGCTGATGCTGTCCTTAAGTGCCGGACGGAACTTCTCGAATTCCGCTGTCAGATCCTCGATCGCCTTAAAATCCGCCTTGATTTCCGGGCTTTTATCGGAGGGATACAGATCCCCCAGGCTCCAATGTTTTTGAGTAGCTGTTTTGAAAGTTGCCATGGACCATTCCTTTTTTATGAAATATGAGTAAGACACTTACAATATTGCTTAACTCCCGCCTTTTCGGCGATTATACAATAGAACAGCCGGCTTAATTCTGAATGAGAACGGCGCGCAGCTCGCGATCGATTCCCTGTCCGCTGGCAATGAACGAATAAGGCGGTTGGAAATACTCGGGTGCGCCGGTGATGTCGGTGACGACCCCGCCGGCCTCCTCCACAATGAGCGTACCGGCAGCAATATCCCAGGGGGTGGAGCCCAGGTCCCAGTGCGCGTCGATGCGTCCGCAGGCAGTGTAGCACAGGGCAATGGCGACGGATCCCAACCGGCGCACCCCCTGCGAGTTCTCAGTCAGGTAGTGTACCAGTCTTAAATTGCGCTCCAGGTTTTCCGCGTTCCAGGAAGGCAAGCCGGTGGTGAGCAGCGCTTTTTGGAGTTCACTGCAGGCAGAGACCCGGATGGGTTTTCCGTTCATTAGTGCGCCCTGGCCGCGCTGCGCGGCAAAGCACTCGTCGCGCGAAGGGTCGTACACGACGCCCAAAACCATCTTCCCGTTATGCGCATAGGCGATTGATACGGCATAGATCGGCAGGCGGTGGTTGTAGTTGAGCGTGCCGTCCAGCGGGTCGATATACCAGCAGTGATCGGGGTCGCCCGCCACCTTGCCGGTTTCCTCGGTGATAATGGCGTGGGTAGGGAATTCCTGCCGGATATGTTCCATCAGGACTTTTTCGCAGGCGTGATCGACCTCGGTGGCCAGATCCAGTTTGCCTTTCATCTGGATGGTGTGTTCCTGCTCAAAGGCTTCGCGGGCGATCGCTCCGGCTTCCTTTGCCCAGGAAATGATTTGGATTAATGAGGGTTGTGAGGATGTCATACGTTAGGCTTCTCCATTTATCTCTTTGATGAGGCGTTCAAAAAACCCCTCGAGGTATTGCGTGCGCTCACGGGCAATTCTCCGGGCGGTATCCGTGTAGAGGCGGTTTTCCACGTTGCGCAGCTTGAACAGGTGTTCGTGGTAAGCGCTGTGCAGTTCACCGGGGGCTTCGGTGCCGGTACGCAGAAAAGCCTCGGAGGGTTCAGCGTAAAATGGGGTGCCCGCCAGCGCGGCGTAAACGGTGACGCGGATGGCGCCGATGGCGCCGAGCACATCCAGCTTGTCGGCATCGAAGAGGCACTTGGCTTCGATGGTGGCGGGCGGTTCGCGGTCGTCGCGGTAGCGGTGGGCGCGGATGCAATGCTGCACCGCGGCGATACGCGCCTCCGGCCAACCCTCATCGGCGAGCACCTTGCGGGCGATCTCAGCGGAGCGCAGGTGATGCTCCACGCGGCTCACGCTGCCGGGGGTGGTGCCGTCGGCGTCGTGCAGCAGGACCGCCGCACGGACGATCTCCAGGTCGGCACCTTCGGTTTGGGCCAGGCGCTCAGCCATGCGGTACACGCGCTCGATGTGTGAGAAATCGTGAACAGCGTCAGTGTTGCGGTACCATTTTTTGGCTTGCTCTAGGGTTACCATCAAAAATCCTTAACCATTAAATCTATTAAAAACTAATCTTTACCACTGACCCCACTCGCTTCGCTCGGGGGTGCACCAACCGCAATACACTGAATACACTGAAAAAAAGCTGAAAACCAAAACCTAATACCAAAATCATAACCACGAAATGCACGAAACATACGAAAAGTTAGTGTGCAGAGTATCTAGCAACTAGTTACTAATCACTGATTACCAATTACCAATTACCAATTACCAATTACTAATTACCAATTACCAATTACTAATCACTGATTACCAATTACTAATTACCAATTACCAATTACTAATTACCAATTACCAATTACTACTCCCTTCTTTATCGCCTTCTCCACCAGGTTGCTGCCAAAACGATAGCCAAGCTGGCGGTAATCCGGTACCGAGAGCACCAATAAATCCGCTTGTTTACCGGGCTCTATGGAGCCAATTTTGGCGTCGCGGCCAATGGCTTTGGCAGCGTTGATGGTAGCGGCCGCCAGTGCCTGCGCCGGGGTGAGCCTGAGGTAGCGGCAGGCCAGCGCCAGCACGAACTGCATGCTTTCGCACCAGGCGGTGCCGGGGTTAAGGTCTGTCGCCAGTGCCAGCAGGCAGCCGGCATCCAGCATCTCCCTGGCAGGGGAATAGTGCGCCTCGGCCAGCCCAAAGGGCGTGCAGGGCAGTGAGACCACCGCCGTCTCCGCTACGCCCAGCGCTTTGATCTCTGCCGGCGAGGTTTTGACGGCATGCTCAACCGAAACAGCGCCCAAGCCCGCCGCCAGCCCCGCCCCGCCCAGATTCTCGAACTCATCCACATGGGCCTTCAGTGGAAAGCCCAGGTCTTTGGCGGCGGTCAGGATGCGCCGGGTATCTTCCAGTCCGAATGCGCCCTTCTCGCAAAAAACATCCACAAAGGGCAATGGGCGTTCCGGTGTATTTTGCAGCCACCAGCTTTTCAGCGCCGGCAGCATCCGCTCACAAAGGAGCGCCACATACTCGGCAGCCTTGCCGGCATATTCCGGCGGAACGGCATGTGCGCCTAAAAAGGTGGGTACGATCTCCAGCGGTCCTTCTGCATCGAGTGCCAGCAGCACTTCCAACTGGGTCAGTTCCGCGCCGAATTCCAACCCATAGCCGCTTTTAGCTTCGGCGGTGGTGGTGCCGCAGCGCAGCATCCCCCGGGCGCGCCGGCGTGTTTGGGCGAGTAATTCTTCCCGGCTGGCGGCCCGTGTGGCCTTCACCGTGGCGGCAATTCCCCCGCCGGTGTTCATGATCTCCATATAGCTTTTGCCCTGCAGGCGCATCTCGAACTCTGATGCCCGGTCGCCCGCCCACACCAGGTGGGTGTGCGGGTCCACGAATCCAGGCAGAACAGCATTCCCCTGCGCATCCAGGCGTTCTTCGTTGGGATACTTGTAGATCAGGCTGGCGGTTTTGCCCACCTCTTCGATGACAGCGCCGCGCACCAGCACTGCGCCATCTTCGATGATGTTTAGCCGTCCGAGTTCTTGTCCGCGCTGCGGTCCTCCCAAAGGGGTGACCACTTGACTTGCAGAATGGATCAGCATGATCCCTCTCTCTTGTGTACTGTTCTGCTACTGAGTATAACGCAGTTGGAAACCCAGCCGGGAAAAGCCAGATACGCAAAAAAACCTCCCGCTGGTACGGGAGGAAAATTTTTCAATGATGTCTATTCAATGGTCTTCAGCGGACGTTCCGGCAAGCTGTTGAAGCGGACATTCTGGCGGGTATAGGAGTTAACGCGGCCGATACGGGTCAGCCAGTCCAGTTCCTCATCCAGCACATGGTGGCTGATCTCTTTTTCGATGACCGGGACGAATTCGCCGCTGCGTACATCCTGGTATAAACCATCGCCCCAGTCGATGACGATTCCGCCATCTTTGAGTGCCAAAACCCACTGGCGATTTACAGGTGTGCCGCCGCTCATTGTTTGATATGCTCCATTACTTTTAAATTACTATCTATATTATCCCACAAATTTGTCAAAGGTTGAATTCCCCAATTTTTTCACAAAATCCTTTTGCAGGTCTTGCCAGATCTCGTGCATTGGGCAATCTTCGCTCTGGTCGCAATTATCGGGGGCGAGGACGCAGTCGTTGAGGGTGATGGGGCCGTCGATGGCTTCGACCACATCCAGCATCGATATCTTTCCTGCCGGACGCGAGAGCATCACCCCGCCGTGCGCCCCGCGCGAAGTGTGAATGAGCCCGGCGATGGAAAGCTGTGAGATGATCTTTGCTAAAAATGATGGGGGAATCTTCTGTGCCTCGGCAATATCGCTGGTGGCTGCACGCTGGTTGTTTTCAATCTTGGCCAGGTAAGCCATGGCGCGAACTGCATAATCTGCTTGTTTTGTAATTTGCATTTTCCATTCCTCACATACTAAAAAAGGTATTTAATGTCCTTTTACTAAAGTTATTGTATCACTCTCGTGCCGCTAGTAATAGTGCTATCTGTAACCGATTTTTTTGTCATCGCGGAACAGTGAAAATTTGACCCAAGGTATAATTCACTTATGAGCAAATTCCGATTTTCACAACCCATCTCTGTACGCTATAGTGATCTTGACCCGCAGTGGCATGTCAACAATGCCCGTTTTCTCTCCTATATTGAGCACGCCCGCATGAACTACCTGTTGAAATTGGGGCTCTTCGACGGGCATTCCTTTTGGGATCTGCCCCTGATCGTGGCGGATATGCATGTGCGCTTCATCCAGCCCATCGAGATGACCGATGAGGTCGTGGTCGGCATGGGCGTCACGCGCATCGGCAACAAAAGCCTGCTGCTGGAATGCGAGATCACCAATGCAGACGGCACAGTGGTATTTGCAACTGCCGAAAACACCATGGTCGCATATGATTACCGCACAAAAAGCGCCATCCCCGTCAGCGATGAGTTGCGCGAAATCTTCGGCAAATTCGAGGGGAAATCCTTCAAGAAAGAAGACTGAAATATGATCACACTCCCAGATGTTGATTCCGCACTGCTCACCAAATTCCTGGTTGACCTGCTGAAGACACCCAGCCCCACCGGCTTTGCGCAGGAAGCCATTGCCCTCACCGAGCATGTGTTTCACAACCTGCCGGGGATCAAGACCGCGCGCCTGCCCAAAGGCGGGCTGATGGTGACGGTGCCCGGAGAAAAAGACGACGCCCCGCGCGGCCTGACCGCCCACGCCGATACCCTCGGTGCAATGGTCAAGACCATCAAGCCCAATGGGCGGCTGCAGCTCACCCGCATCGGCGGGGTGGTGTGGAACACCGTGGAAACGGAAGGCTGCACGGTGTACACCCGGGCGGGAAAACCCATCCGCGGCGCAATCCTGGTGACAACCGCTTCGATCCATGTTTTCGGCGATAAACTGGCGGAAACGCCGCGCAAGGATGAGAATATGGAGGTGCGCCTGGATGAACGGGTGTTCAGCGCAGAAGATGTTCGCAGCCTTGGCATCAGCGTGGGCGACTTTGTCTCCTTTGACCCGCGCGTGGAACCGACGAATGGCTTTGTGCGCTCGCGCCACCTGGACGACAAAGCCTGCGTGGCCTGCCTGGTGGAAGCCGTGCGCGCGCTCACCAGCGCCGGGGTCAAACCCGCGCAGACGTGCTACATTTACATCAATAATTATGAAGAGGTCGGGTTGTTTTCCGCCGCGGACTTCCCCTCTCCCATCACGGAACTGCTGGCAGTGGATATGGCGGCAGTCGGCGAGGGGCAAACCTCGGATGAGTACCATGCCACCATTTGCGTCAAGGATAGCGGCGGACCGTATCATCACGGTTTCTGCAAGCGCCTTCGCGACCTGGGCGACCAGTATGGTATTGACTACAAAGTGGATATTTACCCGACTTACAGTTCGGATGCCAGCGCTTACTGGCGCGCCGGCGGCAACATGCCCATTGCCCTCATCGGCCCCGGCATCGACGCCTCGCACAATTACGAGCGCACCCACACGGATTCGCTGGTGGATACCACCCGATGGTTACTGGGGTATATGGTGAATTAGACAAAAATTGCAAACACACCAATGGGCAGAAAACGCCTCGTTTTTGTTAGGGAATGTTTTTTTATAGTTGTTATCTAGAAAAACCCCGCATAGGAGGGAAATTATGACAGATCGCACCTTAGATAAAAACCGAATCGCTTTTATTGACATTTCGATATTCGACGATGGATCGATTAGGGGAGGGGTACTAATCACCGATACGTTTTCAAGACCATATGAATTTCGAGTTACAAGTCCGATAAACCCAACCCCCCTTCAAAAAATCCTTTATGGAAAGACCTTATTCGATTATGTGTACGGAGAATTAATTACTATTCCATTATTAAAGCAGGTGAAGGAACAAGTAAGTCTTGCTCTAAGCCGAGATGAACACATTCTAGTTGCTCGTCCGGGATTGCATTTTCCGCTGATTACACTAAAAACGGTTGCGCAGGGTCGGGAAACAGATAGTATTGAAGGATTTACGGTCTTAACAAACAAGAATTACCAGGGTGAAAAAGCGCAAGCAGAAGTAATTCTTAATGAGTTAACAAACAATATGAATATCTTTGAGCCTTTTGAAAGAGTTAGATTAGCCGTCTCAGAAGTTCATCGCCAGAAAATAAATTAAGTAAGTTTTGTGTCTACTCCTCTGGCTAAGATTTCACGTATTAATAAAGTAAAAATTTCCTTCGCAAAAGGTATTGTGCTTGCTTTGCCAGAACAAGAAGATCTTTCTTATTCAATTATTCTCGAATATCCCCGATCAATTAATGATAATCGCCTTATTAAAACTTCGGAGTACGTGAAATGGCTAAATGACAAGCCTGAACTAACAACACCCTTGGTAGAGATACCTCTTGAATCAATGGTTAAATCACATTTTTTACTGACTCCCGAAGAGATAGACTCTTCGCCAGATATTCCCTTGATCTACACCATGACATTTCACACAGAAACTGATGAATTAATCCCAATAAAGCAAAATATTTCTACAACCAATGAATTTACAGATTGGTTTATTCATAACGAGTCGAATACATCAGCTAAAGAAGATGGAGTTATTGGGCACGATCATGACAGATTCGATTTACCTATAACCGATAATCTATTCCAAAAACTGACATACCCAAAAACAGTTAGCGGAATAATTTATGCCGATAGATATTGGAAATCAGAAAAAGTTCCGGAATTTACTAGCAATACAGCGAAGTATCCGATTAATAATCAAAGGAGCCAGGTCCGACCTAAGGATCTTAATCAAGTAGAAGGAAAAAATATCCTTCGTCCCAGGTCCAAACCCAATTTTTGGGACCTGCTTTTTGTTCTTCTTCAACCTCCTCTGGAATTTGGGAAAACGGAAAGCTTTCTGCTGCCAAGTGACCTTTATCCATACCAAATTGAAGGTGTGAATTTTCTTGTAGCTAACAACCATGCTCTGCTTGCAGACGATATGGGTACAGGAAAAACCGTAATGACCCTAGTTGCATTGGAACTTTTAATGCGCTCTGGCAAGGTCAGTAAAGCGTTAATTATTTGTCCACCAAGTGTTCTTTTTGAATGGCAACAACACATTGCGGATTGGACTCCCGAAATGGTTGCATGCTTAGTTAGGGGCGTTCCAAATAGCCGTAAAATCGAATGGAATACTCCAGCTCATATTTATCTCACTTCGTACGATACCCTTCGAAGCGATGTGAGAAACGGAATAATGCCTAGGGATAAATGGAACAGCTTTGATGTCGTAGTTGTGGATGAGGCGCATCATATCAAGAATCTTCAGTCAGATCGGTCAAGAGCAATAAATAAACTAACTCCAATATATCGATGGGCATTAACAGGTACACCAATCCAGAATAAGATTGAAGATATGGCAGCAATTTTTCAATTTGTCTATCCTGGCTATATCACTCAATTTGATTTTTATGAAGAAAGAATTAAAAACAAAGTAAAACCATATTTCCTTCGACGAAGGAAACAAGATGTTTTGAAAGACCTGCCACCTAAAATCAAGCAAGATCTTTGGCTAGATATGAGTGGAGAGCAAAGACAGGAATATGTTCGGGCGGAAAGAGAAATCATATCAGAAATTGAAGAAATAGGTGAAAGAATAACCAAGCAACATATTCTTGCAAAAATCCAAAGGCTGAAACAAATCTGCAATTTTCCATTGGAAAAAGGAACTAGTCCTAAATTAGACATATTAAAAGAGCAAATTGAAGAAATTTCATTGAGCGGCAATAAAGTTATTGTTTTTACTCAGTATATAGACCAGGG
>JAYRQY010000099.1:0-4906 GCA_041910365.1 Anaerolineaceae bacterium
GGTTGCGGAGGAGCACACCTTTGCCATAAGTCGTCACCCAGGGACGCTCGCCATCGATCAGTACTTTTTGGTCTTTCACCGCGTTGAGCCATGCCCAGTCTTTGGAATCGTTGGAGGCATTGACGACCACGAGGTACTTTTCGGCTGAGCGGCGGTAGACCAGGGTATCGTCGATCACGTTGGCATCCGGGTCAAGGAAATGGGTGTAGCAGGATTCGCCAACTGCGAGCCCGCCTATGTCATTTCCGCACACAGTATCGAGGAACTGCGCAGCCTGGGGTCCTTCAGCCTGGAACACGCCCATGTGCGCCACGTCAAACAAACCGGCGGCATCACGGCAGGCCAGGTGCTCTTCAACAACGGAGGTATACCATACCGGCATTTCCCATCCGGCAAAGGGGATGATCTTTGCTCCCATGGCTTTGTGGCATTCATAAAGCGGGGTTCTTTTGAGGGGTTCGTCCGGAGCATCCTGCCAGGAGAATGCCGGAAGGGCTTTGCCTGTGGACTCCTGATGACCAATGAAGTACGGTTTTGTGGCGGTCTGTGTTTCCGGCTTGAGTTCAACAGCCAGGCTGGGGTTTTCGGTAATTACGATCGGTCCCGGGATGCGGCGCGGCAGGTCATCATCGAACGCGATGTAGCCATCAGATAGCTCACGGAGGTAGGTGGCAATCTGCCCAAAATGTTCACTGGCAAAACTGAAGGAGTATTTCGTCTCGTCCAGTTTTGTCAACATTCCGCTGAACTTTTGCTCCAAAATGGACAAAGATGATGATTGAGCGGCGCCTTTCATCAGACCATCGGTATCGGCAGAAAAGCAGTACTGGACGAATTGTGCCACGTGTTCGCCGGAGATTTCAAGGGCGGTGGTTTTCGCTTTGCTTGCGGACTTATCATCGATATAAAAGAAATGGGGGTAGCCGCTCTTTTGATATTCGAGATCCGCCCCGGCTTTGGTGCACAGGTCGCGGATGCGCAGCTTGACCGCTTCGAGGGTTTTAAAATCCACTTTCGCCCGGGCGACGGGACCCTTGCGGGATTCCACTGAATAGGGCACGGTTGCCTTAAGAAGGTCAGCGATCGCATCGGCGACGGTTTCCATATCTTTCTCATCCAACCCACGCTGGGTCATCCAGGGGGTGCCATAGCGGATGCCGGAGGCAAAGAGCGCGGTTTTATCACCGGGGATGGTATTGCGGTTTGCAACGATCCCCGCAATATCGAGGATGCGCGCTGCCATATCTCCGGAAAGCGTGGTTCCATCCGGACCGACGATCGTCTTGCAATCGATGTTGCCCAGATGTGAATTTGTTCCACCAAACGAAATGCGCAGTCCGCGCTGCTGAAGCCTGTTGGTTAAAGCCTGGCAATTCCTGATGATCTGCTGCTGGAGTTTTTGGAAGGGTTCGCCTGCGGCAATTTTAAAGGTGGTCGCGAGTGCTGCAAAGACATGAACATGCGGACCGCCCTGCTCACCGGGGAAGACAGCCTTATCGATCTTCTTTGCTAGCGCGGCATCCGCGGTGAGGATGACCGCCCCGCGCGGGCCGCACAAAGTCTTGTGGGTGGTAAAAGTGACCACGTGGGCAAAGCCAACCGGTGAAGGGATGGCTTTACCAGCGATGAGGCCTGCAATGTGCGAGGCATCCGCGAGTAAATAGGCTCCAACGGCATCCGCGATTGCCCGAAAACGCGCCCAATCCGGGATCCACGGGTAGGATGAGTATCCGCAAATAATCACCTTTGGCATGGTCTCTTTGGCGATTGCTTCCACTTTGTCATAATCGATCTGCTCTGTTACCGGATCGACATTGTAGTGAATGACTTTGTAGAGTTTCCCGGATCGATTTACAGAGGAGCCATGCGTGAGGTGACCGCCATGAAGGAGATTCATCCCCAAAATGGTATCTCCCGGTTCAATGAGCGCGTGGTAAACCGCGTTGTTGGCAGGCGCGCCGGAGAGAGCCTGGATATTTACGAAAAACTGGTTGGCTGTAACTTTGTTGGCTGCAAAAACCTCCGCGCAGCGCCGGCGGGCAAGGGATTCGATGAGATCGGCATACTCAACCCCTTTGTAGTAGCGCGGGTCGGCATAGCGGCGATAATGTGCCAGCCGGGCCGGGTAATCCAGGATCTCAGCCTGAGACATCCAGCGGGTTTCTTCATCCGGATACCCCTCGGCGTAGAGGTTCTGAAACACGGATGCCAGCGATTCGCGTACGGCTGCTGGCGCAGTACTTTCCGAGGGGATGAGGATCAATTTCCGGAATTGGCGCTCTGTTTCGTAATTGGTTAACTGTTTAACCTCAGGGTCGACGTCAATTAAATTTCCGCGAAACAAATAATCACTCATTGGGTTTTCTCCAGGTTGAAATTAAATAAAAAACCACCTCGGTCTGCCGGCTGGCAGATCCTGGAGTGGTTTAATCGAGAGGTATCAGTCATTCGTTTCTCAGCATCAGATTTTCACTGACCAAAGCACGATCAGGATCAGACATGAAACCCTTCTTACGATACTATTTTAGCCTGTCAGGCAGGATGGGTCAAGGGGAAGTATCTTCCAGGTTTAAACCCTGGTATTCCAAGCGCACATATCCTGTAAATCCCGTGATTTGAATTCCCGGATAGCCTTTATAATCTGTTAATGCAATTTGAAGCAAGGAATCCTATCTCTTGTTATGCATGAGATGGACAGGATATCAATAAAAAGAGGATTTTTGAAAATGGAATCAGAAAGAACCAATGCACCGGCCGCCCCCTCCAGGCAAGGCTGTGGAATCGTATTGCTTGTGGTCGCGGTATCTTTGTGGGTCGTTCTCCTGTGCGGCGTTGACCTCTTTGCATCATGGATTTTGGAGCAAACCTTATTCGAAAGTTCTGTTGGCATCTCCGATATCCGCTGGTTGCTTCATCTCGTATGCACCGCCCTGGCTTTTGTGCCAACGCTTATCCTGACGCTTGTGGTTAAGAATCCGCGCACCAAGCTCATCTTCCGATTATGGATGCTGGGTACCGTCTTCGGGTTCCTCACCGTTCCGATGAAAACGCTGTTCCTGACCGCTCAAAATGAAACAGCAATCATCCAATTGAGTTCCATGGGGTTGTTCCTGGTGGCGATGATCGTGTTCAAAAAGCCGGCTGAACCAGGGAAAACATCGGAGACGAAAATATTGCCGCGATCCGGTAATTTGGGGATCGCAATTGCACTGGCGATGGCAGTGCTGATTCCCTTCCTGTTGTGGGGCGCGCTCGGCTCGGTGGTGGATACGGTTCTCGAAGTGCTGGTGGGGGTGGTGTTTGGCATTTTGGTGGTCAAACTTGCCTACCCCTTCTACCTGGAAAAGGTTCATACCTCTGATCGGGAGATAAGAGTCTCAGATTTTATCCTGGATGGTTTTGTGCTATTTGTGCTTTTACTTCTTCTGGGGGCGGCATTAGCCCATAATGGGTCACAGACCGTTCTTGTGATCAGCGTCCCGGTCTGCGCCTGGGCACTTGCGGCATTTTCGATCACAAATATTGGCAAACGCGGTCAGGGCAGGCTGCCTGTATTTATCATTTCTGCTGTTGCGCTGGCAGCACCTTTGCTTTTCTTTGATATGGACGAGTTATCACTTGTCATCGGCAGCGGGGATGGCGAAGTGATGAGTTGGGCACTTAAGGCATCCTGGTTTACTTTTATGACCTTGTTGACGGTCTTCATTGTTTTACTGATCAATTTTAAGTTTGCATACAACACCCACCTTCCTAAAAAATGGGAAATTGGTCTCATTGGCATGAGTATCCTCACGGTCGTGTTTGTATATGCGATCTGGGGTCAGGTTGGCTTTTTTGGCGATAAGATTTTTGTGATCCTCAAATCACAAGCCGACCTGACTGCGGAGGCGCAGATCGCGGACTATTCTGTAAGGCGGCAGGCCGTCTACCGTAAACTTGTTGATCTCGCCGCTGAAGAGCAGGCGGAAATCAGGGCGACATTGGAAAAATACAGGCTGGGCTACACCCCGTACTACCTGGTCAACGGGCTTGAGGTGGATGGCGGCTGGATTCCCCGGTTGGTGCTGGCAAAAGAGGATTCAGTCGACCGCATCCTGGATGATCCACAACTGCGCCCGCTTCCGCAGGCAACCAGCGCCAGCGAAGCCGAAACCATGACGGCTCCCGAATCTCCAACCTGGAACATGGCCATGATCAATGCGGATAAGGTGGTGAAGGAACTTGGTGTAACCGGCGAGGGAATCGCCATCGGGCAGACGGATAGCGGTGTGGATGGACGGCACGAGCAGCTTGCCCAAAGTTACCGCGGTTATGGCAATCGGGACGACTACAACTGGCTCGATCCGTGGAATGACTCTCCGTTCCCCGTTGACCTGGGTGGACACGGAACGATGACATTGGGCATCATCACCGGTAAAGACATTGGCATTGCACCGGATGCGCAATGGATCGGTTGCGTCAACCTGGCCCGCAACCTTGGTAACCCTGCAAAATACCTGGATTGCATGCAATTCATGCTGGCTCCTTATCCGCAAAGTGGAAATCCATTTACTGATGCTGACCCTTCACTTGGGGCAATGGTGGTAAACAATTCCTGGGGATGCCCGCCTGTGGAAGGGTGCGATGCCGAGGTTTACCGGGGCGCGATGGATGCACTTGCTACTGCCGGTATCTTCATGTCCTCCGCGGCTGGAAATACCGGTAACTACGGCTGCTCCACGGTGACCGATCCGATCTCCATTTACGCCTCGGTGTTCACCGCCGGGTCGGTCAACAAAGATGGGAATCTCTCGTCGTTTTCGAGCGTTGGTCCTGTGCTTGTGGATGGCAGCAACCGGCAGAAACCTGACCTGCTGGCACCAGGGGAACAGGTGACGTCATCCTATCCGGGCGGCGGGTATATGAC
>JAYRQY010000100.1:0-4923 GCA_041910365.1 Anaerolineaceae bacterium
AGTGATTCGGTGCGAAGGATAGAGATTGAAAAATTTAAAAACTCAGATAAAACCCCTATTTTGATTGCGTCATTAAGATCAGGGGGAGAAGGGCTGAACTTGGCTGAAGCCTCTTATGTTGTTCATTTCGACCATTGGTGGAACCCGGCTGTTATGTGGCAAGCTGAAGACCGGGTTCACAGGAGAGGGCAAAAACAGAAGGTTAATATTTACTCTTATTGGATGAATGACACAATTGATGTAAGAATTTATCAAATTCTGAAACGAAAAGGGTTGCTAATCGAAAACGTAGTAGATGGGCTATCAAAAGACACAATCGATGAGCTTCTTACAATGAACGATTTGCTTGAAATCGTTGGCGTCAAGAGAGTTGCTGAACCTAAGCCCATATTTGACCCACTTAAATGGCAAAAACTAACCGTGGATCAAATTCGTAGTACATTGTTCGTTATAACTGCCCGCGAATTTGAAGAACTTGTGGAAAGATTAATGCATTATCTGGGCTATCCAAATGTCATGGTTACGCAAAGATCTCATGATCGTGGAATTGATGTCTTATCAACGCGACTGACCGGACAAGGAGTTGAGAGAATTGCTGCTCAATGTAAAAGATACAATAAACCTATCGGCGTTCAAATTGCGAGAGAATTTCTTGGTGCAATTCAAGATGATGAATCCATTGTTAAGGGATACTTAATTACTACAAGTGATTTTTCGTCTGAGTGTATAGCGTTTTGTACCCATCATAGAATTGAGATGATTCCAGGAATTAAAATTGCCGAGTATGTTAAGCGGTTCGGTTTAGAGATATAACAAGGCTAATCTATAAGAAGAACCAGAAGTCATCTCAAAAATAGGCAGTATCGATCATACTCAAGAACTATGTTAGTAATGCTACCACCCCTCGCACCCCGGATACAGGTAGATTGTCCCCAGCGGATCGCTGAATACCGTCACCAGTCCGTTGGTCACTCCGTACGCCGCGGGAGGGAAATACAATTCGGATTCATGGTCGAGGCTGGAAATTCTCCCCGGATCAAAGAGCACCAATGCGGCGCACTTCTCACGGAACGCGGTTTGCGCCGGGGTGCCGGCATCGCCAAACCTGATTGTGGAAGCAATTGCCGGGTCATCGGGGGCGTCAAAGGTGCGGAAGGGTTCCCTGAGGGTGAAGAACTGCACCAGCGCCGGCGAATTGGTGACGATGGCGCGCTCCCCGGAAAGAGCCCTGATCTCCGCAACGAATGGCGAATCCTTGAAGGTGAGCGAGGTATACCCCTCGCCATAACCGTGCATTTCAACCACATAGCTCTTCACCTGCACAGCAAAGACCAGGCAGAACAATCCAACTGTCACGCCCATCACCAGCCAGCCCCATCCCTTGCGGTGAAACGCGCCTGAAGCCAGGTGCTCCAGCCCCAGAATCAGCAGGAACAGCATGGGCAGCAACGGGGCGAGCATGCGGTTGCCGATATCCGGAGGCGGATTGGCAAATAGCATGGCAGCCAGCAGGAAGACCAGGTCGGCAGCGATGTACAGGGCGGAAAGAAGCACCAGGGGACGGGTTCCGTTATCAATGGATGAGCCGCTGTGTTTACGCGCGTGCAGCCAGGCGAACCCGATGAAGGAAAAAAAGAGGAACAGGATGAGCGCACGTATGATAGATGCATCTACACCGGGAAGCAAACCGCTGCGCCAGGGAAACCAATACTTGATCGTGTTGTAAACATCGGCAAGGAAACGCTTTGATACTTCGCCCAAAGCACCATTCAAGCCGAACGCCCGTGCGCCGCTGCCGGGGGAGGCGAAACTCTCGAGAAGATACCACAGCGCAAATGGCGCACCCGAAAGGAGCGCATACAGGAGTGTGTGTTTGATGCGCCTGCGCCAGGGCTTTCTGCCGATGAACAACAGGAAAACTCCTCCGGCCAGCAACACGGCTGCCTGCTGGTAGCGGATGAAGATTACCGCAGCCGAAAGAAGCCCGGCGAGGATCAATTGCCAGTTCTTCTCCTCGATGAAAAACAAAGCGATCAGCAGCAATGACAGGGTGCCGCACAAGATGGAGGGAGCTTCAGACATGACCCCGCTAAAATGGGTGACCAGGAAGGGGCAAAAGACCAGTAAAATGCCAAACAGCAGCGGCAGCAGGTCCGACCGGGTGAGTTTTTTCAGCAGCAGCCCGCCGAAAAAGATGAGCAGCGAAAAACTGAGGATGTTGATCCAGCGGGCAGCGTCGATGGGGTCAGGCAGCAGCAGGGTGGTGAGCCCGACGAGCACCGGGTAGCCGGGCGGGAAGTGCAGCAGGCGGGCAAAGGAACCTTCCGCCTGGAAAAAGCCCATGCCATGGCCTTTGATCCAGTTGACCCCTGCGGCAAGATAGACGGTGGAATCGCTGAAAGCCCATGGCGCAACCGCGGTGGTGTAATAGATCACATACCCGGCACCGAACGTGAGCACGGCGAGTGCGACCCAAAACAGGGTGGTTTTCCAGCGGTGAGCGTTGGGCATGCGGTTATTATCGCATACTTGGTTACCGGGAGATGCGGACTTCGAGGACGAAAAAATTACCGCAGACCGAGCTTCTTGTTTTCCGAAAGCAACCGGATGGATTCATCGATCCGGCGCGCCCGCGTATCCTCTCTCTTGGCGGTGACGATCCACATCAGGTACTCTTTTTTGTGAGACCAGGGCAGGGATTCATAAGCAGCGCGCGCGGCGGGATTCTCCGCCAGCGCAGCCTCGAACTCCGGCGGCATGCTCAGGTCGAACACCGGCTTGCTGGTGGGGTTGTCCCATGCGCCGGAGCGTTTGGCGCTTTCCACCAGCGCCAGGCCGCGTTCGCTCATCCGCCCTTCGCGGATGCACTTTTCCACGCGGGCGATATTGGTGGGCGACCAATTGCTCTCAGGCTTGCGCGGGGTAAACTTGCGCGCATAGCTGGTCTCGTCGATTTTCTTGATGATGCTGTCGACCCACCCGAAACACAGGGCTTCCTCGACTGAGGATTCGTAATCCACACCGCGTTTGCCCGAGCCCTCCTTGAAAAAAACCAACCAAATTTCCTCTGTGCGCTCCTGGTTAGCGCTTAACCAGGCACGCCATTCTTCCCGGTCTTGAACTTCGCTGGTTTCCATAAACAAATTATAGAACACCTGCGGTTATTAAATTCTTATCAGTTTCTTATCTCTTGTGGGTACAATAGGGGTGTAAAAATGCCGGGATTGTACGGTAAAATCCAGTACCCAAATTGCCCGGCGGGGGACTAACTAATTACAACTGACAGCCTTCCATATGCGTATGGGAGTGGTTAACCAGGAGGAACCTTTTGGCAGGAATGGAACGATTCACCCAGCGGGCACGCCACGTGCTCGCCCTGGCGCACGCAGAAGCAGAACGGCTGCGCCATACCACCATAAACACCGAGCATTTGCTCGTCGGTTTGATCGAAGAAGACGGCGGCACCGCCAGCGCTGCCCTGCGCGAGCTGGGGCTGGAAACGGAGCGCGTGCGCGAAATGGTCGAGCGGCTTTCCCCGATGGGGCTTGCCGAGACCACAACCATCGAGCTTTCCAAGGGCGCTCAGCAGGTGCTGGAATTCGCCATCGAAGAAGCGCGCCTGATGGGGCATCAGTTCATTGGCACGGAACACCTTTTATTAGCGCTCACCCGCTCCACGGAGGGGCAGGCAGTGGAAGTGCTGAAGAAACTGGGGGTATCGCCCGAGCAGGTGCGCCGGCAGACACGCCGCATGATGGAAGAATCCACCAGCGGCCCCGCCAGCGCCGGTGGCGCGCCCCTGGCCCGCCGGGAAGAGAAAAAAGAAGCCAAGACCCCCCTCGTGGATCAGCTGGCAGTCGACCTGACCACCCTGGCCGAAGAGGGCAAACTGGACCCGGTCATCGGCAGGCAGAAAGAGATCGAGCGGCTCATCCAGATCCTCGCCCGGCGCAACAAGAACAACCCCGCCCTCATCGGTGAACCCGGCGTGGGCAAGACCGCCATTGTGGAAGGGCTGGCACAGCGCATCATCGAAGGGGATGTGCCCGCGCCGCTGATCGGCAAGCGCGTGCTGCAATTGGACGTAGGCTCACTGGTGGCGGGCACCATGTACCGTGGCCAGTTTGAGGAGCGCCTCAAGCGCGTGATCGAGGAACTCAAAGCCGCCAAATCCATTTTGTTCATTGATGAACTGCACATGCTGGTGGGCGCCGGTTCCGCCGGTTCCACCGTGGATGCCGCCAACATCCTCAAGCCGGCGCTCTCACGCGGCGAGTTGCAGGTAATTGGCGCAACCACCCTGGATGAATACCGCAAGCACATTGAAACCGATGCCGCGCTGGAACGGCGCTTCCAACCCATCCTGGTGGTGGAACCGAATGTCGACGAGACCATCCAGATTCTCAAGGGGATCCGCAAAGCCTACGAAGAGCACCACCGGCTCATCATCTCTGATGAGGCACTGGAATCTGCGGCACATCTCTCTTCGCGTTATGTTACCGAGCGCTTCCTTCCAGACAAGGCAATTGACCTCATCGACGAAGCCTCTTCGCGGGTGCGCATGTACAAGAGCCCGGCAGCGCAGACCTTTAAGGATCTCATGTCACAGCTCAAGCTTGTGCGCGCCAGCCGCAGCGCTGCTGTGGAGAGCGGGCGCAATGATGATGCCGTGGAACTCACCAATCAGGAAAGCGGGTTGAAGAAACAAATTGAGAAACTGCGCACCGGCTGGGATCGCTCAAACAGCCCGGTGGTCACATCAGAGGATATTGCTGAATTGGTGTCGATGTGGACTGGCGTACCCATCATGCAGCTCGCCACCGAAGAAAGCCAGCGCCTGCTGAATATGGAAGAGGAACTGCGCAAATCCATCATCGGGCAGGAAGAAGCCATCCAGACCATCGCCAAGGCGGTACGCCGCGG
>JAYRQY010000101.1:0-1879 GCA_041910365.1 Anaerolineaceae bacterium
CGCCTCGGGTACCTCGATCCATATTTAACGGAGACAGAATGCGCGAAGTAATTCCGGATGTTGACAAGTGGTTAAGCGAAGGAAAAAAGGTCGCCATCGCGACGGTTGTGAAGGTTTACGGTTCTGCTCCGCGCCGCCTGGGCGCTAAGATGGCCGTCAATCAAGATAGCCTCATGTCCGGTTCGGTCAGCGGCGGTTGCGTGGAGAACGCCGTGATCGAAGAAGCCCTGGATGCCCTGCAGAACAGGCGTTCACGCCTGTTATCCTACGGCATAACCACTGACCAGGCTTTGAACATCGGACTGGCTTGCGGGGGCACCATTGAGGTGTTTGTTGAAGTACTGGAACCGTCCGAGTACGCGCGCCTGCGGGATGACATCCTTCATCACCGCCTGGTGCTGCGCTTCACCGCTCTGACTGGCAAGGAGTGCGGCAGGTCCTTTTATGTTTACCGGGATGGAGATCACACACCTTCCTTCCTGCCGGACGAGCAGCGCGAACGGTTGACTGCCGAATCGCTGCGAAGTTTAACCACCTCGCGCCAAATCATCCGGTTGGGGGATGAGGAGGTGGACATCTTATGCGAAGTCTTTGCGCCGGCTGACAAGATGATCATTGTTGGCGCGGTTCATATTGCCATCCCCCTGGTGACCTTTGCCCGGGAGTTGGGCTTCCGCACCATCGTGCTGGATCCGCGCCGGGCTTTTTCCAACCGCGAGCGCTTCCCACACGCGGATGAGCTGGTGGTGGAATGGCCCCAGGAGGCCCTGGAAGCCCTGGGGTTGGACGAAAGCACCTACCTGGTAGTAATCGCTCATGATGATAAGTTGGATGTGCCTGCCCTGGCTATCGGCTGCAGGAGCAACGCCAGGTATCTTGGCGTTCTCGGTTCCAAAAAAACCTTTTCGAATAACGTTGCCGGGCTGCGCGATGAAGGCATCACCCCGGAGCAGATTGCCCGCATTCATTCACCCATCGGGTTGAAGATCGGCGCAAGCGGCGCTGAGGAGATTGCCCTGTCCATCATTGCCGAGGTCATCGCCGTACGCAATGGGCTGGACAGCAAATAAAAACAAGCTGTGATAATTGCTGAAATATAGCGCATAATAGTAAATAACTTAGCATTACTTACGGAGGAATCATGTATACCGATCAGGACATCGCCAACCTTGTCGCCCGGGTGCAACAACTGGAGCAATTACAGGCATCCCACCAGACCCAGGAGCTGCCCAAGGCAGCCCTATTTTCCAGGAACTTTCTCACGCGTGCCTTCGCAGTCTGGGGACATTACTTCGTTTCCAGCCTGTTGATCGGCATTGCCGCCAGCTGCCTGGGCGTGATCCTGGCGCTCCTCCTGGGCATCAAAGTGATGGATTGGATCCAGCCGCTGCTTAGCAGCATCGGTCTGTAGCCTCTGCCCACTGAATTGCGTATGCTATAATCACCTCCGATAAATAGAGGTGATTATGGTGTTATCCAAATTAAGCCGCGTTTTCGGGGGTGACCCGCACAAGCGCGAAATCGAAAAACTCTCCCGTATCGTTGAAGAAATCAACGGTTTGGAACCAGAATATGAAGCCCTGGGCGATGAGGCCTTGCGCGCCAAGACCGCCGAGTTCCGCCAGCGCCTTTCTGAAGGCGAAACGCTGGATGAACTCCTGCCGGAAGCCTTTGCAGCCGTGCGCGAAGCCAGTAAGCGTACCATTGGTCTGCGCCCTTACGACATCCAATTGATCGGCGGTATGACCCTGCATTCCGGCAAGATTGCCGAGATGCGCACCGGCGAAGGCAAGACCCTGGTCGCCACCCTGCCCCTTTATCTGAACGCCATTACCAGCCGGGGCGTGCACCTGGTGACGGTGAACGATTACCTGGCGCG
>JAYRQY010000102.1:0-6197 GCA_041910365.1 Anaerolineaceae bacterium
ATGGCATCAGTGCCTGGGCGGCCTTCGCGGCGGAAGAAGGAACCGGGGATACGCCCGCCGGCATACATTTTTTCTTCATACTCAACGGTGAGCGGGAAGAAATCCTGCCCCATCCTGGGCTCATTGCCCATGGTGGCAGCGGCGAACACAACGGTATCGCCAAATTGAACTGTGACTGCGCCGCCAGCCTGGGCGGCGAGTTTTCCGGTTTCGAACGTCAAAGGACGTCCACCAACGGTGGTGATGAATTTCTTGCTTTCTGGTTTCATAAAACTCCTATGTTTTTTCCCGCCTGGTTAGGAACTGAAAAAAGCCGGGGACAACTGTGTCCTCACCATTTTTCAATACCCAACCGGCGGCTAGTATCCGACCCTGAGGATGTTTAAAACGAGTAGATGGTCAGTTTTGCTCCATCTACTCGTTTCGATTTTGCCTTACCGGGTGCGGATGTTCAACTTTTCGGTGATGGCTGTAAAGCGGGCAAAATCAGTGCGCCGCAGGTACGCCAGCAACCGCCGTCGCTGCCCGACCATTTGCAGTAATCCGCGGCGGGAGGATTGATCCTTCTTATTGCTGCGGAGGTGCTCCGTCAACTGCTTGATGCGGGTGGTCAGCATCGCAATTTGCACGTCTGCTGAACCGGTGTCGGTATCGTGGATGTGGTACTCAGCGATCAGTTTCTGTTTCTCTTCACTTGTTAAAGCCATGACAATTACTCCTATCTAAATTTAACCGTCTCCTTGCCCGCAGGGACCCCGCAGGCAGGTCTAGTCATTGCCGGAATTATACCAGAGGTTGAGATGGGTGAGAAGATTCAAAGCGGATGGTCAGGAATCGGGAGTTTGCAAGGTTCTCAGGTAAACGCGCAGTGAATCCTGCCCTTCGGATGAAAAGAGGCTCAGATTGCGCCGTATCATACGCATGACGAGCGGCGATTTCGACTGGTTTATAACTTGTTTGATAAAAAAAAGGGTTTCGTTTTCAGATTTTGCGATGAGTTTCTCCAGGATCGTCTCCAGGTGAGGGAGCGTCTTGGGATTGGGATCGAGAAGCAGCGGCTGCAGGTATTTAAAGATCAAGGGAAGGCTGGTGAGGCTGGTATCAGTGATCATGGAATTGAGCCCATAAACAGCAACCTGGCGGTGTTGTGGATCGCTGGAATCCAGCCAGGACCGCAATGCTTTGAGCCACAACTCTGGTGCTTCGATGCGGATGCGATTGGTTCCAAGTTTGAAAATCCAAACCAGGTCTTCGGGATCTTCGGTGGAAAGTGCCCATTGTTCGAGCCGCAGCATTACGGCATTAAAAAATGAGGCGGAAAAATTTCCTAATAATGATGCCGCCAATTGCCGGGGTTCTTTCTGGGGTTTAGAGGAAAGGATGTCCACCAACTCCAGAATCTTCTCAGGCTTCTCTTGTTCAAGTTTGGCGAAGGCGGATTCCAATTCGCGGTTCATCAGTGCCGGGGTGCGGTAGGCAGGGAAATCCCCGGTCTTTACTGAGAACAAGCCGGATTGGAAGGTGAGGTCTGCGTAAGACTCGTAGAAATTGGACAACTCCGCAGCCATCCGGGCAGGGTCATCGACCAATTTGGTGAGTAAATTGATCCTGGCGTGCAGGCGGGAGATCTCAATGGCTGGCATAACAGTTAATAGGCTTTGGCGAAATGCACCTTTTCAGTGGCTTCTTTGCCGCAAACAATGCATTTACCTTTTCCGCCCGGTTGATCCATAGGGATGCAGCGGGTGGTGGCTTTTGTGTCTTCCTTGACCTTATTTTCACAGGCGGGGTCTCCACACCACCAGGAATAAGCCCAGCCTTCTTCAACGATGGTTTTTAGTTCCTCATAATCCTTGGGCTCAAAGATGTGTGCATCACGGAAATCACTGGCACGTTTGAGGAGGGATGCCTGAATGTCGGCGAGGAGGTCTTTGACGCCCTGGCTGATCTGATCCATTGGCAGGAAGGATTTGCCTTCCCGGCCGGGCATATCGCGCCGGGCTGCCATGACGGAGTTCTTTTCCACATCCTTGGGGCCAACCTCAAGGCGCAGCGGAACGCCGCGCATCTCCCAATCATTGAATTTGAAGCCTGGGGTCACTTCGCTGCGGTCATCCACTTTCACCTTCAGGTCGGATAAGGCTATTTTTAACGATTCCACCATTGCCATTACCTTTGCCCGTTCCTCCTCATTTTTATAGATGGGAACGACGACTACCTGGATCGGCGCCAGCCTGGGGGGAAGCACAAGACCCTGGTCATCACCGTGCGTCATGATAATTGCGCCGATGAAGCGGGTGGAAACACCCCACGAGGTAGTCCAGCAGTATTGGAGGGCATTATTCTCATCCGAGAACTGGATGTTGAATGCTTTGGCGAAGTTTTGCCCCAACAGGTGGGAGGTCCCCGCCTGGAGGGCCTTGGTATCACCCATCATGGCTTCGATGGAATAGGAATGGAGTGCGCCGGCAAATTTCTCGCTGGCACTTTTGCGCCCGGGGATGACCGGGACGGCGGCATCGTCAATGGCAAAACGGGTATAGGTATCCAGCATGCGCAGTGTTTCTACTTCGGCTTCCTTGCGGGTGGCATGGGCGGTATGCCCTTCCTGCCAGTAAAACTCAAGGGTGCGCAGGAACAGGCGCGTGCGCATTTCCCAGCGGACAACGTTGCCCCACTGGTTGATTAGAACCGGCAGGTCCCGGTAACTCTTGATCCACTTGGAATACATGTATCCGATGATGGTTTCGGAGGTGGGGCGTACCACCAGCGGTTCTTCCAGTTTTTCACCGCCGCCGATGGTAACCACAGCAAGTTCAGGGGAAAAACCCTCAACATGTTCCTTCTCTTTTTCAAGAAAAGACATGGGGATGAAGAGCGGAAAGGCTGCGTTGACATGCCCGGTGGCTTTAAAGCGCCCATCCAGGGATTGCTGAATGTTTTCCCAAAGTGCCCAGCCATGCGGCCGCACAACCATGCAGCCGCGCACTGGCGCATAATCAGCCAGTTCAGCCCGCTGGATCACCTGGGTGTACCACTCGGAGAAGTTTTCTTTGCGCGTAGTGAGTTTTTCAGTGTTCATTTGATGTTCCTGCCAATCTTATAGGATCGCTTTTACAAGCGTTATTGTTTCCATTCACGATGATAGTTTTCATCCAGTTTGGTGAGGATGGCTTTTTCAAGGTCAATTTGGGTGACACTGGCGAGCTGCAGCAAGTATAACGCCACATCTGCCAGTTCAGATGCCAATTCGTCATTGTCATCTGACGCTTCGCTCCACTGGAAATGCTCCAGCACCTCACTGGCTTCGAGGGAAAGCGAAATTGCCAGGCTGCGCGGGGTTTGCGGTTTGGGGCTGGCAGGCGCGTACCAGCCTTTGGATGTGACAAATTCATTCATCTTCTCAGTCAATTCTTTGATATCCATGAGCCCTCATTCCTGGAGGATGCGCAGTGCAGTTTGTGCCGAGATCACCTGTTCAGGGTGCCAGCCATCTTCACTGCACATACGCTGCAGATGATCCCTGACCACCTGCTGACTTGCGGTATCCAGCGCAGCAAACGCCAGGAGGATCCGAGCTGGGTCACGAGAGAGCAGACTATCCCAGGTGGTTTCAACAAAATTCGTATCGGTCATCCCTATAACCTTACCAAAACAGTTTTGACGCGTCAAGCATTCTTTTCGGTAATAAAAAACTGGACGGGGTTTTTCTCCGCCCAGTTTTTGGAATTCTTATTGGATTACTCTTCCTTCTTTGCTTCAAGTTCCTTGGCACGGGCATCGATGATGGTTTGCGCAATATGTGCCGGAACGACCTCGGTGTGGTCGAATTCCATGGTGAACAGTCCGCGGCCGCCAGTGATGGAGCGCAGTGTGGTGGTATAACGCAGCATCTCTGCCATGGGCACCGTGGCGGTGACCACAGAATGACCGTGCTCGGTTTCCATACCCTGGATACGGGCGCGGCGGGTGTTCAGGTCGCCCATCACATCACCCATGTTGGCTTCAGGGACGGTGATGCGCACCATCATAATGGGTTCGCGTAAAACAGGGTTGGCATCTTTGACAGCCTGCCTGAAGGCTTCGCGCCCGGCAACCTCGAAGGCGATTGGTTTGGAATCAACCGGATGTTCCTTGCCATCATAGACTGAAACCGTGACGCCGGAGACCGGGTAACCGGCAATAACGCCTTCTTTCATCACGCTTTGGATGCCTTTTTGAATGGATGAAGAATAAGATTGAGAAACAGCGCCGCCAAAAACATCCCAGGTGAAATCAAAATCTTTATCGGCAATAGGTGCGACCTTGAGATGAACTTCTCCGAACTGCCCGGATCCGCCGGTTTGTTTCTTGTGGCGGTGCATGGCAGAAGCCGATTTGGTGATGGTTTCCTGGTAAGACACTTTCGGTTCGGTGACCTCAATGCCCACCTGGAACTTGGATTCAGCGCGGCGGATGGCAACATCGATATGCTGATCGCCCATGCCTTGCAGGATGGTTTGCAGCGTGGTGTTGTCGTTAAACCAGGTGAGGGTCATATCTTCTTCGCAGAGTTTGTGCAGAACTGAGGAAATCTTGGTGGAATCTGCCTGTGTTTTCGGGAAGAGCGCGACCCGGTAAAGCGCATGCGGGTAAACCGGAACCGGAAGCGTGAGCGGGTGGGCTTTGTCGCAAAGCGAATTGGAAGTGGAGGTCTCGGTGAGTTTGGGGACGATGCAAATATCTCCGGCATGGACGACCTTCACAGGGAAGGATTCTTTTCCGCGCGGGATGTTGATCGAACCCAGGCGTTCTTCGTGCTCTTTGGTCAGGTTCCACAAGCGTGAATCGGGGGTGAGCATGCCAGAATAGACCCGGAAGAAGGTTTGCTTACCGACGAAGGGATCGGCGGTGGTCTTCCAGACATAAATTGCCAGCGGACCATCATCCTTGGCGGTGAGGGTTTCGTCTCCGGCTTTGCCTTTCGCAATCACTGCGGGGGCTTCGAGAGGGGATGGCAGAAGGTCGATGACGGCATCGAGCAGCTTGAGGGCACCGGTGCCGGTGGAACCGGCGGCAACCAGGACGGGAGCGTAGGCACAGGAGCGCACGACGCTTTTGAGCCCCTTCAGAACTTCTTCGTCCGAGAGTGAACCGCTATCGAAGTATTTTTCGAGGAGTGTATCATCCCCTTCAGCGGCGGCTTCGACCAGCTTGGTACGGGCTTCTTCGGCTGCAGCTTTGAACTCAGCCGGAATCTCGACTGCGGTTTTACCGTCACCTTTGAACGCTTTCATGGTGAGCAAATCGATAACACCCTGGAAGGCAGCTTTTTCACCCCAGGGCAACTGGATGGGGATGAGGCGGGTTTCGGAGCCGGCAAATTCCTGAACGGATGCCAGCGATTTGGCAAAGTCGGCGTTATCGCGATCCATTTTGTCGATTACCAGGAAACGCGGCAGCTTGAAATTGCCGGCATATTGCCAGGCTAATTCAGTGCCGACCTCAAGCCCATTGACGGCGTCCACAAGGATGAGGGCACTGTCGGCAACACGCATCGAAGAGATAACTTCACCGAGAAAATCGGTATACCCGGGGGTATCGAGAAGATTGATCTTGTGGTCGCGGTATTCCACGGGGATAACGGCGGTGTACAAGGAAATGGTACGGCGCACTTCTTCTTCATCAAAATCGGATGCTGTTGTACCATCTTCAATTTTGCCCATGCGGGTGGTCGCGCCGGTAAAATGCAGAAAAGCCTCGCAAAGGATGGTTTTTCCAGCGCCTGAGTGGGACGCCAAGACAACATTTCGAATTTTCTCGGTCGAATACTCTTTCATGAACGGATGCCCTTCTCTATTCTTGAGATGATTGCAACCCTGTTATTTTAAGGTATGACTGCATTATTGTCAAAGAACTATGCTTCTTTAATAGGAAGCGTGACCTCCAGAATGGAACATAAGCAGGTGTTTTTTCGTTGTATGATTAATCCGGAGGAGAGGATTGATCCGAACAAGAATTGTTCTCCCTATCTCGCTGGCTGTTTGGCACTCCTGCTGACCCTGGTTGAGGGATCACCCAGTGGGCAGCAGCGTTTGGCTGGATCGATGAATTCACCGGAGGTCATCGAGGCATCCGGCGTGTATTCTATGGAGGATACGCTGGTCGATAAGGGTCAGGATTGCTTTAAAATGGCTGGCGGAAAGGCAGTGTTCTTC
>JAYRQY010000103.1:0-14516 GCA_041910365.1 Anaerolineaceae bacterium
GTTTCCCACCGCCTGATTTTATGTGTATCAAGCGATGTACCTGGCTGGCAGGTATTTGATCTGCCGGGCAAAATTCTTGTAGAATTCCTGCTTATGGGCTGGCAGTGACTTCCACCAGGCATTCCCACCGATCACAATAGCCACAAGAATGACCAACCAAATGAAACGGGCGTGATATTTCATCTCTTCTACTCCTTGTCACTCATACCGCGCGATGAGCTTGCTCGTCATCATCCCGGAGGCGATAGTCGATGGGACGCCCCCGCCTGGATGGGTCGACGATCCGGCCAGGTACAATCCCCCCAGGCTCCTGGATTTGGCCGATGGGCGGAAAACTGCCTGGGCGGGAAGGTCCTGCTGCAGGCAGTAAATTGCGCCTTCAGGAAGAAGCAAGCGGCGCTCAAAATCGACGGGTGTGGCGCAGTCAGAGATGACCACGTGGTCCTTAAGCCCGGGGATGCACACCTTGCTGAGGTTGTTGATGGTGCGCTCGATGAAGGCGGGTTTTTCTTCATCCCAGGTGGTGTCTTTCAGGTAATACCCGCCTTCAGGGATGATGTTGAGGATGTGTTTCCCTTTGGGGGCAAGCGAGGGATCTGTATGTGTTGACCAGCAGACGAGGCCGAAGTTCTTGTGCGCAAGTTTGCCGGCTTTGATGTAATCAAAATACTGCCGATTTACCTCTTCGGGGGATTGGGCAATGATGCTGTGATGCGCATCCAGCGGCGGTTCGTAATCCAGCCCCACATACACCATGGGGACGGAGATCGAATACTGGTAGGATTTCATGCCTTTTGCAGCCATCGGCAGCATGTTTTCTTCGCCGATCATCCGCAGGTAAAGGGTTTTTGCGTTGATATCCGAAACCACAATATTTGCGGTGATCTCAGTCCCGTCTGCCAGTTGGACACCCCGCACATGCCTGTTTTCCACCAGCACCCTGTCAACGCGGGTATTCAGCCGCACCTGCATCCCTTCTTTTTCTCCCAGGCGCTGTAATGCCTTGGGGATTTGGATCATCCCTCCGCGCGGATAATAGATGCCCACATGCTCGGTATATGGCACCATGGCGTACGGTCCGGGCACAAGCGCGGGCGGCATCCCAAAATAGAGGGATTGATATGCCATGGTTTGCAGCACGGTTGGATTTTTGAAATACTTCTCCAGAATACTCTGGTAGTTGGTCATAAAAGTTGGCAGGAACTTCAGGAAGCGCGGATTCTTCTTGATGAGCGCTGCCATATCACCCAATGTACTGGTTGGCTCCGAAAAGATCGTATCCAGCGTGACGTCCATCAGGTCTTGCGAGAATGCGCTGAATTCAGCCCAGTTCTTTCCATCCTCTGCGTCAATTTCGGCGATCAACTCGCCGGTCCTGGCTGCTGAAAGCGGGTAGGTGATCCGGCGACCATCCTCAAAAAGGTAGGTCATGATCGGATCACAGGCGATCAGGTCCACTTCTTTTTGGAAACTGGACCCCAGCAGGTTGAATACCTTTTCGATAGGCTGGATGATCTCGACGATGGATGCCCCCACATCAAAGTGATACCCGTTTTTCTCGAATGTGGAGCAGCACCCGCCCACGCGGCTGGCTTGCTCAAGCACGATCACCTTGCGCCCCTGGTGGGTGAGCAGCGCACCGGCAGTCAGCCCCCCAAGCCCGCCCCCAATGACAATGACATCATAATCCGGCATAATCCCTCCCGTTTCTAAATCCTGGTTTGGCCAGGTTGAAAAGAAAGATGCTAAAAACGATTAATGGAGATCGAATTACGGATAATTTGGTGGTAAAACCACCAGCCAAATGATTATAGCAATTTAGCATTAGCACTTCAAGTGGTGGTTTTATTAGTCACTCGAAATCCAACAAATGGATATAATTAATTATCCTTATTAATAATGGAGCCAATAATGATTATCATCACTTCTCCCCATACTCGCGAAGAGTTTAAAGCCTACTACGACTTGAGATACAAAGTGTTAAGAGAACCCTGGGGGATGCAGCGCGGAACTGAAAAGGATGATTTTGAACCAATTTCAGATCATTACATGGCAATTGATGACACCACCAAAGAGATTGTGGGGGTAGTTAAATTGTTCGAAAAAGAGCCCGGCATTGGCTGGTTTTCCCACCTGGCGGTAAAAACCTCCAGGCAGCATAAGGGGATCGGAAAACAGCTGCTGGCATTTGTTGAACAAAAAGCAAAAGAAACAGGTTATACATCATTAGGCTGCCTGGCGCGTTTAAACACCACTGCCTTCTTTGAAAAAGAAGGCTTCAAAGTTGCAGGCTTGCCGGTACATTACCTGGGCACCACCCAGGTCGTTTGGATGCAGAAATCTCTCTAATCTAAAAACCGAGAGGTCACGAACTGCCCTCACTGGCAGCAGGTATTTTCTTGAACATCAATTGGACCAGGTGAAGGATTCCGCCAAGGGGTGCCAACACCCATGAGATGGTTTGGCTGATGATCGACATGCCCTGGCTGATCCAAACGAGCATGGGTCTCAATATGCGTAAGAACTTCAAGTGGGCATATGCCAGGCATAATGCCAGCGTGGTTATCGATATGGCAAATTTCAACCAGTCGTTGATCTCGATGTGCGCGAAGTCTTCCAGTAATAATTCGACGCCAATGTTGAAGACGAGCATGTAAGCGGCAGTTTTTAAAATGGGTTCTCTTTCCACCACGTAGCTGAAAATACCCGCTGCAAAACGCATCACCAGGATACCAATGAATACGCCGACAAAAACGACCCAGATTTTGTTGGAGAGGGATACGGCTGCCACCACATTATCGAGGCTAAACACCAGGTCCATCAGTTCCACCGCAAGCACTGTTGACCAGAACGAACGGATCTTGACCGGCTTCATTTCTTCATCTTCACTATTGTAGCCATGGGCACTTAAGTCATCGACAGCCAGGCGGATCAGGTAGATTGCCCCGATCAATTTGAGCCAGGGATTGTGGATAATAAAACTGGCAGCGAACAACATGGCACCGCGGCCAATGTATGCTCCAAGCAACCCCACCCGCAGTGCTGCCACGCGCTGGTTCCCCAGTAACTTGTCAAGGATCTTTGCCAGCCAGTGAAGTGATTTTGGCCAGGGGATTGGTTCATGCTCGGGCAGCGTGGTGACCATTGCCCCGAGGATGGCGGCATTGTCAATGGACAGGATGCCTTCCAGGAAGATTAATTGGATAACGATGACGATGACTGAAAAATCCATAGGTTCTCCGCTTTCTTTCTTTAAACTAATCATCCTGTTAACGCAATAGCAGGATGGAAAAGCAATAGTAATTCTGGGACGCCGTTACTTTATATCACATTCATGTTCAGAACGCTACTGTTATATGAAGGAAATCAGCGAAATGAGGATATACATCCTGACGCGTGACGCCTCACGCATCTATTTTTCCAGGCTATCCCACACTGCATTGGAAATGGCTGCCCAGCGCTCGTCTACGCGTGGGACTGACAGCATGCCGTTGCAGGTAAAGGCAGTCACCAGGTCTGCCTTGCGGTCTGCCCAGACCATGCAGGTACCCATGCCAAAACCGGCGAAGGTCTCAGCGCTGCTGCCCCATCCCATGATCCATTCTCTATTGTTTTCCGCCAGGTATTTGCCCCCGCCAACGATGAAACCCAACCCCCAATTCATGTTGTATCCCATGGTTTTATCAAATCCATTGTAATGAGACCGGGTTGCCAGGCGGATGATTTCTGGTGAGAGGTATTGTTTGCCGTTGTAAGTCCCATCGTTGAGCAGCATTACAAAAAATGCCCCTAATTCGCGGGCACTGCTCCGTAAATTGACTGCCGGGATTAAGGCTTTCCTGATTGGGGGCAGATTGAAGAGGAATGCGTTCCCCTTTAACTCAGGCGACACCGCCACCTCCAGTGGGGATCTGCGCAGCTCTTCGCCCTGCATGCGCATTGAGGTGTGGTTTAGATTCAAGGGAGTAAAAAAGTTCTCCGCCAGATACACATCGACCGATTTCCCGGTTACACGTCTCACAACTTCGCCGAGGATAAAGCCAAAGTTGACCAGGTGGTACGAAGTTTCGGAACCCGGGACAAACAGGGCTTTCTCCCTGGCAAGGCTGCGGATCACCCTGTTCCACGACGGCCATAAAAACACCTGGCTTTTCAGGTGCGGAGCAGGAACTCCCGCCTGGTGCAGCAAAGCGTGGCGGATGGTGGCAGTCTCTTTCCCCTTTTGCGCAAATTCTGGCCAATACTTGCCGATAGGCGCATCCAGTTCAATTATCCCCTGGTCGAGCAGATGAAAGATTGCGCAAGCTGTGAACACTTTGCTCACTGAGAAACATAAAAATGGGGTATCACCGTTGATTTCTTGTGTGCCCGGCTGGCTGCCCCAACGGTCAACCACAAGCCCGCCATGGTGATAAACCGCAATTTGCGCGGCGGGGTGCATCTGTTTCAGCATCATGGAGTCAAACACTTCATTCACGTTGGAAAAATCGCAGGTTTTCATTGGAATTGTTCTCCAGTAATGACCGTTTTCTACAGGCAATTGTACAGGCAATTTACCCCAAGTAATCCTGAGGAGTGCACAGGCAGGTTGGTCATCCAGAGTATAATCCTTTTGGTATTTTCACCCCGGGATCGAACGCGATGACAGATAAACATAAGGAATTCTTTGAAGGTTTAGCCCAGGATTGGGATTCGCAGCAACCAAAAGACCGGTTGGCGCATATTGAAAAACTTGTAAAGGAATTGTCTCCATTCCTAAACGGTTGTACAAGGATCCTTAATATTGGCTCCGGCACCGGGGTACTGCAGGAAGTCCTGGAGCGGCAGCACCCGGAGGCAGAAATCGTGTCCCTCGATATCGCCTTTTCAATGCTGGGGATTCACCACGGGCGATTCCCCTCAAGCCGGCTGGTACAGGGGGATGTTCATTTCCTCCCTTTTGCTGCCCGATCTGTCGATACTGTGCTCTGCCACAATAGTTTTCCGCATTTCAAGGAACACCCCCTGGCAATCAGAGATATGACCAGGACATTACAGGCAGGCAGGTTTCTGATCATCCTGCATGATATTAGCCGGCATAAAGTAAATGCCGTTCATGCAAGCGCGACCTCTAAGGTTGTTCGCCACGATATGCTGCCAGATCCCGACCGCCTGGCGGGTCTACTGGCTGACAATGGTTTGCAGAATATACAGATTAGTGAAGGGATGGATTATTTCTGGGCTGTTGGTAAGCGTGAAGCGTAACAGTTAATCACGGTAGTACAAATTGAAGATCCAGTTATAGATCTTCATCAATAGACCGCGCACAGGTTTGAGCGCAAGCAGCCCCTTACGAACCGGCTGCTTTTTATTTGCAGACATCGAAGTTCCAGTTGGCAAAATTACCTGGTTACTCATGTTCATCGCCAGGGGGGAGGCGGCCATCAAGCGTAAATAGCCTTCGGCATTCATTCTCTGATCGAGTTGTTTTACCTGTCCCATCGGGCGGTCCATCGTGAATGGCAGGTATTTTTGCAGAACAGATTTGTAAGCCGTAAACTGCCAGTGTGAGGCACCTGTAAAGGCCTGCAAACCACGATAAGAGAATCGGACATCTTCCGTCTCATCAAACCGTTTTTTGATCTCCTCGAGCGACTGCCCCAGGCTGAGGTCAAAATCCCGGAAATCCTCCCATTTGACGAATGATCCCCGCTCCATTTTCACATCAGCATTCCCTTGAGCCCATTTGATTGAAGAGGAATAGTATTCAGGGTTGGTGCGGAAAGGCCTGGCAGTGACCATGCCCACATTTGGATAGCCTTCCAGGATGTCAACGGACGCTTTGAGCCAACCCCTGGAGAAGAGCACGTCATTGTCAGTATAGGAAATTATCTCACCGGGTGCGCCGCCAAAAAGCATGTTCCATGCGCCGCCTTTTCCGAGGTTTTTTTGCGATAACACCAAAAACTCGATATTCCCCGTGTTGAATTCATCCAAGAGAAACTCCTGAACTTCTTCACAACTTCCGTTGTCAAACAACATCAGGTCAAACGGGAGCCCGGCATTTTCCCGCAGGCTGGAGAGGTGCGCCTTTAACACGTTCAGCAGGTCGGAGTAATAACCGCTCAGCATGGGGATGTAATTCAAAACAGCAACCGTGATTCTCTCAGGTTGGGCGACGGTTTTTACAAACTTGGCTGGGTTTTGTCCGATGCGCATAGGTATCCGATGGGAATAATCTTTTCACTATTATAAAGGAATTCTATTCTCGTGCAGCGGATTGGGTTTTCAAATCTCAATTTGCCAATTACACTGGCATCGGCTGGTGGAGGAGAGGAGGAGAGACGCTCTACCGACTGTAATTCTCAGGTTGCTGTATTGGGAAACTAATCTCCATTGTTGTGCCCGTATCCTTCCCCTCGGACTTGGCAATGATTTCTCCACCCTGCGAGGTCACCAGCGCTTTGCAGATTGCCAACCCAAGGCCCATCTTCCCAGAATTTGCTCCGCGGGTTTTGTCTGCCCGGAAGAAACGCTCGAACACAAAAGGCAGGTCATCGGCATCAATGCCGCTGCCATTATCCTGCACTCTCAGTCTCACCATTCCATCATTCATGGCAGAGAGCGTGATCTGACCACTCTTGCCTGTGTATCTGAGCGCATTTTCAATCAGATTTTTCAAGACCTGGATCATCCGCCCTTCGTCAACCAGTATTTCTGATGTGTCCGAGGATGGTTCAAGGATCAATGAAACATTGGATCTTGCAGCGATGGGTTGGTAGGTCTGGTAAACAGATTGAAGCAATGCCTGGGGGTTCACGCGCTGCAATTGAAAATCCAATCCGCCGGCTTCCACCTGGGTCAATGTGCCCAGGTCGCCGATCAGGCGGCGCAGATGGTCCAATTCTGTTTTTAGGATCTCGACGCGTTGGGGGGTGAGAGATACCTGACCTTCTTCCAGCATTTCCACGTAGCCTGAGATGATCTGGATCGGGGTACCGAGGTCGTGGGTGATGTCAGCGGTCAGGCGTTTGCGATCATCATCTGCCCGGGCCAGTTCTCTGCTCATTTGGTTAAACGTGGTTGTCAATTGCCCCAGTTCATCCTGCGATGTGACCGGCACTTGCTGGTGGAGTTTGCCGCGGGCGAGCTCTGCTGACGCTTTCGTAAGGCGTTTGATCGGTTTCACGAGCATTTTTGCCAGCAGGAATCCCATCCCCACAGCCACCAGCACACCCGCCGCTGCTGCCAGGCCAATTGCCAGGTTCGTCCGCTGCAGAAACAACTGTTCCTCGGCACTCAATTCAAACTGTTTGGTCGTGTCCGGGATGATCCAGGCAATGGTTTGGCCGTCTACTTCGACCGCCACCGCATTTTGAATCTTATCGGTTGGTACCGCCTGCCCAACTGGAGTGCCAAAAGTAGGCAGCAGCGCATTGTACTCGGCATCTACCAATCCATAAAGCCCCCGGGGGGAGTGCCCCTGCCCGGAGCCCTCGCCGGGTTTATCCGGTTTGTTCATCTCTGGATTAATGCGCTGGTAATAATCAATGAACCCGTCGAGCGTGCCATTATCTGAATAGTAGGTTTTTACAGACTCGCTGAGCAGCGCGGTTTGCTGTTCAACCACCAACTCAAGCAACGAGGAACCTGAATTTAGCCTGATCACAACGGATACGACGAGTACGGTAAGGAGAGCCACCGCCAGGTATGAAGCGATCAATTTCCCGCTTAGGGAGCGTTTCATTTATCAATCTCCAGGAACCGATAGCCTACTCCAAAAACCGTTTCAATGTATTTGGGCTGATCAAGGTCATCGCCAAGTTTTAATCGCAAATTGCGGATATGGATTTTGAGCGTGGCTTCAGAACCAGTGTATCCGTTTTCCATTAAGTAGATGGCCAGGTCAGCGCGTTTAACCACCTTCCCGGCTGACTGCATTAACATGCCGAGTATCTGAAATTCCAGCGGCGTCAGTTCAACCGGGTTGCCGTCCCGGGTCACCTCGTGCTTGGCGTCATCCAGTTTGAGGTCGCCAATCACAAGCGCTGGAGCGCTCCCAGAGTGCAGCGGGGCACGGCGCATCACGGCGCGCATGCGCACCAGCAGTTCGCGCAGCCGAAACGGTTTGGTGATGTAGTCATCCGCGCCAAGGTCAAAGCCCCGGATGATATCTGCTTCCTGTTGTTTGGCGGTGATCATAATCACCGGAACATCGGATTCTTTGCGCAGGTGAACGATGAACTGGTACCCGTCCATATTGGGCATCATGATATCCAATAAGATGAGGTCGATTGGGTTCGCGCGAACAATCTCCAACGCTTCTACGCCGTCGGATGCGAGCAGGACTTCATAATCCTGGCTGCCCAGAAAATCGCTAATGAGCAGCTGAATATTGCGCGTATCGTCAACAACCAGGATTTTTCTTGTCACTTTAGTAGTATATCCATTTTGAAGGTTTATTTGAACGAGTAAATCACTTAAAACCCATCAGGGTTTAATCAAAGTCGTCGTTATCAACTGGCTGCACGATCGGCTCTTCGGCATAAGACCAGCCATCTGCGGCAGGTGCATTGTAGTAGATGGTCAGGTTGGCGGCGTCCTTGAGATAATTAAGTTTGCCAACCGTGATCCTTTTTATCTTCAACCCGGTGCGCATTTCAAGATCAGCCTTCATTTCAGCATAATGGTCAGGCCGCACCAATTCAATTTTCTCGTACAAGATCTGCTTGGAATTCTCATAGCGGAATCCCCATTCACGTTCAAGGATGAACATGATCACCAACGTGGCAAAGTTCGCCGCGATCAACTGGGGCCAAAGCGTACTGTCTGAACTGACCGAATTCATCACCGGCAAGGCAACAATGATAAACAGATAAGTCATTTCACGAACCGGCAGGGGATCGGTGCGGTAACGCAAAATGGTGAAAATGGCGAACAATCCAAAACTGGCACCGATGCTCAATTCGATACTGGTTAGAAAACTTAATACGAAGTAGATCACCGTGTTAAACGCCAGGAAAGTGAACACATAGCGCTTGTTGTGCGTGGAGGGATAGTAGATCAACCTCACAAGCACCAGGGCGATTAAGAAATTAAAGACGAACCCGATAATAAAGACAGCGAAATCACTCATTTCATGCTCCTGCGATCAATTTATTTATTTTCATCAGTTGTGGTTTTAGCACATTCTTTTTTACATGTTCATAAAGCATTGAGGTGCCGATGCAATACTTACTGAAGGATTGGGGTTGGATTCTTTGAAATTGCATCAACTCGATAAACGAGGACTGGCAGCCGCGCCTGGGCAGTTTAACTTCGGCGATGGCAACACTTCCCAGCGCAACAATTTTGGATTCGGATGAGAAGGTCACATCCAGGTCAATGGTCACGCGTTCTGGAGAGTTGCTGCCAACCAGGGTGATGCGTGTAAATGAATTCCAGATCTTTGGCTCCAACACTCCGCAATCCATTGGGAGAACGCCCTCAAGCCAGTGCTCGGCTGCCGGGGTGATTCTCACCAGCGCCTGGTCTGTATTAATGCGTTCCTTGATGGTGCGGTCCTTGCGGGTTTTGTGTTTGACCTCAAGGAAGGATTGCTGCGAATCCGTGTACTCGCGGCTGCGAACCTTGTAGCGGTCTGCCCACCCGTTGACGTGCATTTTGTACAGCCTAAACTCGGGTGTGTCAAAGTACAGGGTGCGGTAATGATTCATCCGGTGCCGTTCAACTTCCAGGATTCGGTAATCATTTGCAAGATATGGAAGCGTGAACCGGAGCTGATCCACCGTTAAAACGTACTTGGTATCGATGCGGTCCTGCAAAGCTACGGAATCCATTTGTGACAGGGTGAGCGGGGTGAAACCTGTGAGGATTCGTGCAAGGGAGGCTTTTTTACTCAGGAATGACTGATCCGATGTCTGCTCTGCTGCAACCCATTGGACGGGATTAGCCTGATCTGTGCGAATTTTTTTGTTCCAATTATTGTTTTCCATTTTAGGTTCCTCGTGAGTTCTTCTGTGATGTCAAAGCAAGTGTAGCCCTGGAGGGAGTTCCTTTGGTATATTTTTTGTATACAACGCATATACCTCTGATAAAAAGAATCAGAAACCCGATCGGTTTCTGATTCTTTTAAAATTGGTGTCAAGTTAATTAGTGCTGTCCTGGTCCTTTTCCGCCGGGACCCATGCCACCGCCAGGTCCCATACCGCCGCCTGGTTGAGACATGATGATCTCGGTGATTTTTTCGCCATTGACTGTCACATCGCCGCCATTGAGGACGGCTTGGCCGTCAGCATCAAAGGCAGAGGTTGCGTCAATCGTGATGGTTCCGCCATTGATCGTGATCGAGCCGTTCGAGTCGAATGCGTCGGTATCACCGGGGCCAATGGTTAAGTTGATCGTTCCGCCATTGACCACAATCGCGACCTCTCCACTGACTTTGGGTGCAGCGTTGATGCCATCATTTGTCGCATACATCGTGATTTGACCGTCATTGATCGTTATCATGGTGGCTTCAATGCCTTCTGTACAAGTATCTATGTTAATGGTTCCGCCATCCATCTGAAAATAACTGTTTGCGCGGATGGCATCATCAGCGGCTGTGATGTTCAATGTGCCATTGAAGATGACGATGTATCCAAGGGCGGCGTCTTCATCATTCTCGCTATGCAGAGCATCCTTGCCGGATTCGATGGTGATGGTTCCATTGTTGATCAAGATTGAATCATTTGCTTCCAGGCTATCCAGCAATGATTTGATGGAATAGGTTCCGCCGGTGATTTTTAGATCATCTTTGGACGAAATTCCATTGCCCTGACTCGAGACAATATTCAATGTTCCGGTTCCATTCAGCGTTACATCAGACCTTGAGAAAATGACGGCATCCAAATTCGTTTCGCCATCCGCTGTGTAGGTTCCTGTCACCTGCATGGCATTCGTACTGTCAGTGGAGGTTACAAACAATTTATCCGCTGATTTCACGTAAATGACCGGCGAATCATCATTCGTGATGGATACGCCATCCAGAACGATTTGAACTTTTGCATCATCAGCAGCTTCGATGATGATGGTAACATTTTCAGCGTTTCCGCGCAGAACGTAAACACCTTCATTGGTAATGGTCACATCATTATTACTTTGAAGGTCGATCGTTATTGCAGATGCCAGGTCAGCAGATTGCTCCAGATCCCGGTTGCTAAAAAGACCTGATGTTTCGGTTGTGGAAGTATCTGCGACAGTTGTTGTGCCAGTTGACGCATCCGAGGTCGTGGTTTCAGAAGCTGTAACATCCGTGGTTGACACGATGCCGGTTGTTTCTGTGCTGGTGGTTGCTGTCGAACATGCAGACAAAACGACAAGCATCAAGATGGTGGTTAAGATTAATATTTTCCGTTTCATTTTTCTCCGATTGATGATTAATTTTTATGTGTTTCACTTTACTTTACAGATTGTAATTATCCCTGTTCGTTAGCGGTTTAGAACTGGTATAGATAAAAAAAGCCGTAATCACAGGATGATCACGGCTATAGACAAACCCACACCAATTTAATCGAAATAGATCGGGTTGGTGATCAATGCCGGCAGCAGCGGCACACCTGGTAAAAAGGCACGCAGCACTTCGAGCCGGGCGAAGCCGCGGGTTTCCATGGTATATGAAAATTCAAAAAAGCCATCCGCCGGGGAGTTTATGAGCATCTCGGTTTTGGCGTTCGTCACCAGGCGCACCACGTCGCCGGCAAGAAGCCCGGTAATTTTGCCTTCGACCTTGTTCACATTGGCCAGTGCAACCGAATCGCCCATGATGGCTTCTCCGGCGGTGAGTTCGCACAATGGTCCATTTGGCGCGAAGGTGATGAACGCATGTCCGGTGCGAAGCGCGGCAAGGATGTCGCTCTTCCCGTGTGATTCAGCGTAAACGCACGTCGTCGGACCGCCCAGGAAAATGAACGGGGTATCGCGGTGATAATCACTCCCGCCGACTGCCGGCAGCTTTTTACCGCCGCATAAGAGCTGATGCCAAAACCCCATCGCCTTAAGATTGGATTCGCGCATCGGTCCGTTCCAGATTTCCAAACAATCAAATGGAAGTTGGTTGATATCGAATAGAAAACTGCATGCCGGGTCAAAGGGATGGTTGACAGTGATCAGCGCGCCATTCTTGCGGGCGCTGGCAAACTTTAACTTCGCCTCATCGGCTGAACCGGTTACATATGCTCCCTCATAAGGCTCATCCACACCGATAAAATTGGCATGCCCATTGTAATGTGTCCATTCCACCCCGGGGATCATCGTCACTCCTGGAACATCCGGAAGGCTATCAGAGGATGTGAACTGGTTATGATCCGTCACGGCCACAAAATCAATCCCGTGCCTTTTGGCTTTGAGTGCCAGCTCCTCCAGGGTATGCACGCCGTCAGATGCCACCGTGTGGGTATGCAGGTCGCCCTTCAACCAGCGAGGCTGTTTTTGCGTGAAAGTGATCTCATAGCTCACGTCCACGCCCTCTGGAGCCACTTTGTACGCGCCGACAATGATCTTCCATTCTCCGGGCAGGATTGGACAGCGGGTATAACCGGGGGTGGCGCTGGTCTCGCTGATTGCAACCTCTGTTTTATCAGAGCCGGATGCACCCACCTGCCGGCCGTCAGGGTCGATCAGACCCAGGTCGATGACATTCTGCTCGGTTTGGCTGGTAAAGCCCCCGTGTTCCGCTGGAGTTTGTTGCACCGGCCGACGCACGTACTGATACTTTAATTCCAGCGATTCAACCCCATGCGGCACCTGGAATGGCAAAGTGAGGTACGTTCGGCTCTGGTCTGGATTGAGGTGCAATGATAGGCGAATTGGTTCGGGCATCGTGGTGTTCCTTTCAGGCTTCCAAAGCAAAGGCAAGAAAACGCTGGATCTGTTTGTCCCAGAAGTACCAGTCGTGGATTCCATCTTCTTCGTGATATTCTGCCTTCACTCCATGCGACTTGCAAGTATTGATGAAATAACGGTTGGTTGGCAACAGCTCATCCTGTAATCCGCAGGAGACATACAGGCGTGGGATGGGGAGCGATTGATTAACGGAGTTGGTAACCCAGGTGGATGGATCATGCTCGCTTCCGGGCAGCCTGGAAAGGTCGCCAAACAGCATGGAAAACTCCGTCTTCCTTGGGTCTTCGGGGTCCGCGTTCCATCCGTGCATCGAAAGCACGCCGGAAAAACTGCCAGCCGCAAAATAAAGCTCCGGTCTGTTCAACGCAGCCTTCATTGCCCCATACCCACCCATGGATAATCCGGCGATAAAAGTCCTGGCGCGCTCCGGAACGATCCCAAAAACATCCTGCAGGTACTGCGGCAACTCTTCAGTGATGTATGTGAAGTACTTTTGCCCATTGGGTAAATCCAGGTAAAAACTGCGCCCCACAGAGGGCATAACAACCACCAGACCGTATTTGCGCGCGAAAATCTCAATACTAGAAAACCGCTGCCAGGCGCTCGCATCATCGCTTAATCCATGCAGCAGGTACAGCACCTTGCGATCGCGCACCGGCACATGGTTCATTGTCCCCGGGTCAGGCAGGATCACATTCAGCGGTGAATGGACTTTGACAGTTTCTGGTAAGTGGTTGATATGAAGCAGCGCCATATTTGTCCTCTGTTGAACAATGTATATGAGTAAGTATAAGGCATTCAGAGGATTCAGTCGCTTGTAAGAAATCGAAAAGGTGTATAATTGCGTCAACTTAATAAAGACGATGATCAGGACGAGTAATCGTGTGCATCCTCAAGAGAGCAGGGATCCTGGCTGAAAGTTCCTGCAGGAAAAACAAGATGAAAACCACCTGGGAGTCTGATCCCGAAACAGCACGACTGGATTAAGGAAAACGTCTGACCCCGTTATCGGTCATCAGAGGTGATCCAATTGGATCAATCTGGGTGGAACCGCGTGAATGAATTCTCGCCCCAGCAGGGACGGGATTTTTTGTTAATTAAAGAAGGAGCAAGAATGACAGATAAAAAACAGGAATACGAGCAATCACAACTGTACCGCATCCGCCACTCCACCGCGCATGTGATGGCGCAGGCGGTGCTGGAAAAATTCCCCGAGGGCAAGGTGGCGATCGGCCCGGCAATCGAGGACGGCTTTTACTACGATTTTGACCTTCCGCGTCCGTTGACGCCTGAAGACCTGGAAGCGATCGAAAAACGCATGCGCGGCATCATCCAGAGCAAAGAGACTTTTGACCGCAAGGTGATCTCGGCGGACGAAGCGAAAAAGCTCTTCGTGGATCAGCCTTTTAAGTTGGAGTTAATTGCGGGACTCGAAGCCGGTAAAGAAGATGAGGATGGTAATCCCCTGGAGGAAAAGCCGGAAATCTCCATCTATACCAGCGGCGCATTTGTGGATTTATGCCGCGGACCGCACGTTGGCAGCACCTCCGAGATCAACCCACAGGCCATCAAATTAATGTCGGTGGCTGGTGCCTACTGGCGCGGCGATGAAAAGCGCCCGATGCTCCAGCGCATCTACGGCACCGCCTGGCAGA
>JAYRQY010000104.1:0-3551 GCA_041910365.1 Anaerolineaceae bacterium
AGAATGGAATTGGGGTGAGCGCCCAGCCGTACCGTTGTGCAAGTGTATTGGCGGTTGAGCCATCAGTCTTCAATGGGTTGAGGCGGATGGATGGCACAAGCGGCTCGGAGACGACGTTGGCGAGTTTTTCAAAGTGAGCAGGTGACAGCAGGGGTTTGAACCGCTCCAATTGCCCGGCAACAAGCACGGCATCGTCTATAGGAATCCTTGTGTTCTTCTTTTTGCGCTTCATTTTCCCTTATCAATACAAAAAACAATTTCGCTCTCGAAAACCAATTCCTGCACATTCCACGGCAATCCTTTGAGTGTTCGTTCCATAAGGATGCGTTGTCCATCGATCATCGACCGCGAACCGCTGAGATTGGCAACCGGAAGCGAGATAACCAGGTATCTCACATTTAAGGATTGCCAGAAGGCGCGGTTGCATCCATGCTGGCGTTGTTCAAAACGGTGGGCTTCCTTGAAAAAGAAGGCAACTTCCGCGGCTTCCTCTGGCGGGTTAACCAGGATGTCCCGTTTTTCAGCCAATTGCGGTCGGCCGATGTGCTCAAGGAATTGATTGATCAATGTAACCCGCGGTTGATGCAGGTCATAAGCGCGGTAGGTTGTGGAGGACGGCAGACCCATCCATGGCAGGGCAAAGGGATTCAAGCCGCAGGCAAGGTCAAGGACTGTGTTTGGATAGCCGGTGGTCGCCAGGATGCGGCGGTAGAAATCCTCGAGGATGGGCAGGCGTTCGGATGTTGACGCATGCTTTTCAAGCATTTGGCGACAATACTGGTTAAGGGGTGCTTTATCATCCGCCTTGATGTTTTTCAATTGGACGCCAGCATCCACATAATCCACGGAGTCAAGGTATGGCGCGACGATGTTATGCAGCTTCTGGCGTACCAGTTTTTCCAGTTCGCGGGTGTTCTTTGCATGGGGCAATCCCTGGCAAAGTAAATCCTGCAGAGTGTCCATTGGGAGATCCAGCCCGCGGTACTTCCTGCTGGCAAGCAATTTTGAAGCAATTTCATTCATTTCATTATCAGAGATTTCCATATTGGTCTGTGTTCGGGCAAGTGCTTACTTTCGAATCAGGTATGTGACTTCATTCGGAAAATCGGTTCTTGCCACGTGCCAATTCTTGCCTGAGATGAGCTGATCGAAATGGGCATCGTAATTGGCTGCCATGCCCTTGCTGCGCCCTCCGAGGCTCCGTGATGGGAAGGAAACCAGTATGTTCTCTGCGGGGATCGATTCCAGCAATTTCTTCCCGATGTGCTTGTCCACCTGTTCCAGGCAGGGGATGGTCTTGAGCAGAAAAGCCACATGCACCTTTTGCTGCGGAATGGCATCGATGATATTTCCGACGCAAAAAGTATGCTGCAATTTGAAATGGGAATAAAAGTTGCTTAGAAAGCCGATCATATCCGAGAAAATATCGATGCCGCAATAAGTGACATGCTCACAAACAGGCATCCAGGGCAGGCACAGGGGGGTCAACCCGCATGCCAGGTCAAGGATGGACTCAACTGGTTCAAGCGGCGCAAGGGTTTGCTCGAAGAAAGAGGGAAGAAACGGCAACCTTTCTGCGGTGGATGAGTGGAATTTCAGGCAATCGGTGATGAAGTTGGCGGTGCTTTCTGAATGCAGGTCGTTGGGGAGGGAGGCGAGGTCTTTTTCCCATTGGGGATACGGGAGGGCGTTCTCCTGGAAAGCGGTCGCCACCTGGTGCAACTTATTGCGCGTAGATTTAATAGACTCTTTTACGTTTTTCCTTTTCTGCAATTCGATGGTGGCGATATTCCGGACAAGATCCTCCGAGATCGCCGCATACTTGGCGGATTTGCGCACCTCCCTCACAAATTCTTCCAACGATGGCTCGGGATTTGGCATCAGTATATCTTTCGTGAAATCCGGTCGCACAATTGGACCATGAAGCGCAGGTTGTGTAATGTGGCCAGCCGCATAAAAAGCGTGTCACCCTGTTTAAACAGGTGATGAAGATAACCGATCGGATAATTCCTACAGGCTGGGCAATCGCAAAAAGGACTGATGGGGCGGTCTGCGCGGATGTGTTGTTCATCATTGATGTATTGATAACCGAACCAATCTCCGGTTAGCCCGCAGGAGCTTCCTTCGTCAGCAACCTTGAATCCGTACAGTCTCCCATGCCGGGCATCGCGGGTGGGCATGGCACTGTCGAAAATATCATACCCAAGTCCGTGGCAAGCCAGCACGTTTTCCGGGTGCCCGACCCCCAAGGCGTGCATCGGGAATTCTGATGGGATGACTTCGCGCGTATAGCCAATGATGTCAGTTAGCAGGCGGTTTTCTTTATCCAGGGGCCAGCCGCCAAAACCGTACCCGTCAAAGCCGATCTCCAGCAGTTCATGCGCACACTGGCGGCGCAGGTCTTTAAACCCGCCTCCCTGGACGACGGCAAAAATCAGCGGGATTTGAGCATCCTGCCATTTGCGGTTTTCCACCTGCTGCATAAATTCCTGTTTGCATTGTTTTGCCCACTTTATCGTGCGCTCGACAGACGCTTTTTGCTCCACATACCCTTCATCTACATGCGTGCAGTCATCCAGGCAGATAACCACGTTGGAGCCATAATTGAGCTGCAATTGGATGGTTTTCTGCGGGGTTAGCTGATATTTACGGCTGCTTCCTTCAGGCAAAAAGGAAATCCCCTTTTCCGAAATTGAACCGAAGCGGGGATTTTGCCTGATGAGCGAATATGCCTGGAAGCCGCCGGAATCAGTGACGATCAGCCCGTGCCAATTGGTCATGTGGTGCAACCCTCCCAATGCCTGGATGGTGGAAGTGCCGGGATGCTGCATCAGGTGGAACGTATTCATAACAACCGCATTGATGCCGATGGCTTCAAGATCAGTGAAATCCACAGAACGCACAACCCCGAAGGTTGCATCCGGGAGAAAGACGGGGCGGGGGATTTTAATCGAAGGGTCTTTGGGCACCTTTACTGCACCTTTTTCATCCGGAACCCGGACCAGGTATCATCGATCGCGATCATGGAAACGCCGGTCCAGCCAATGGTGTGGAGATATCGCCAGATGATATCGCGGTCAAGATCAGTTTTGATCGCAGAAGTCTTTTTCGGGTATGCCAGCCAGGGAATGCCATCCGGTTTCAACACTTGATCATTGAGCGGAATCGTCGTTTTTACTTCTTCCATCGATTTGACAAAGATCAGCACCACATCGGCAGGTTCATGCTCTGCAGCAAATGCTGCACCTTGCGGGAGTTGCGCCAGTAGTTGGCGGGTGCTTTCTGGCTGACCGATCACCCTGAAGGTCTTGCCTGCTTTTACCTGCAATTTTTCCGGAATCGTTTTTTCTGTCATCATTCTCATGCATTTCCCTTCAGCCGCAACTGGGCGGCATTTACAGCTTCAATCATCAATTGACGTAATGCAGGTGAGTTTCTCTCGCTTTTTTCAGTAAACCGGATGAGCTTGTGTACTTTCCCGGATCCGGTAAGCAATCCCTGCGGGTCAGGCAGGGCAGCACCGTGACTGAAGCCCATTGTCACCCATTTAC
>JAYRQY010000105.1:0-2448 GCA_041910365.1 Anaerolineaceae bacterium
GACCTGGTTGAATCCAAAATAATACGCCAACTGCATCGCCACAAATGTGACCGTAGCCCCTTCCCACAACCTTCCCGCAGCATTCCCCGTAAACCCCGGCAGGTTATAGGAAGTGTACAGATAGTGCAAATTGGTCGAAGGGGAAATCCATTTTCTGGCGCGCCACGAGACGAAAGTGGGGATTGCCAGCGCGCGCAGATCTTCCGCGCATTGCTCGATCACCAGGTCATTCACCGTTAAGAGGCAGGAGGTGGAGAATCCCAGCTCGGGGAATGCCATATAAAAGCGGTTCATCCCGATAGTAAACTCACCTCTCAATTTCGACAAATCGGTATTTTTCAGGCTGGGTCCGTTGCCAATGATAAAACAGCGCTCGCCTTTGTGGGTATCTTTAAGCGCCTTCAGTTTTCGGATCGAGTCCTGCCGCCAGGGATGGAACTGCGTCTGCGGCCACTCGGCGGCGGCTTGCAGGCTGTGTTTGACCGTTCGCAGTGAACTCACCATCGGCTGCGGAAGGTGTGAGATCAGCTTTCCTGCCATGCGCCTACTCCGTACTCAGGCGTGCCGTCGCCCCGCCATCCACGACCAACGCTTGCCCGGTCATAAAGGAGGATTGCGCGCCATCTGCTAAAAAGTAAATTGCCTGGGCGATCTCGTCAGGGGTGCCGATGCGGCCGTTCACCGTGCGGCGGGCCAGGTTATCCAGGCGGGCTACAATGGATGTGCCGGACAAATGCCCGCGGTTCAAGCCGTTCCGCAGCATAGGGGTATCCACTGCGCCCGGCAGCACCGCATTTACCCGGATATTGTTGGGAGCAAATTCAATTGCCATCGCCCGCGTGAGGGCAAGTAAACCGCCCTTGCTGGCGGCGTAAGCCGCAATGTTGGCGGATGTTTGGATGGCATGCACAGAGGACACGTTTACAATAGCGCCGCCGCCGGCCATGCATAAGAGCGGATGGGCGTACCTTGCACCAATGAATACCGGGCGCAGGTTGGTGGCGATCACCTGGTCCCACTCTTCCACGGTGGTTTCTACCAGCGGCTTGGATATTTGCAGGGCGGCGTTGTTCACCAGTGCATTCAGCGATGAGGTGAATAACTTGACCTTGTCGTAGATCAAAGGAAACTCTTTAGGATCAGAAATATCTGCCTGGATGAACAGACCATCCTCCGGGAATCCATCCCCAAAAGGCTGGCGGTCAACGCCCACGACGCTCCAGCCGCGGCTGGCAAATAGTGCAACGCTGGCTTTGCCGATCCCTCCGGCGCTGCCGGTGATCAGAACGATGCGTTTGTAGCCTTTAACGGCTTCTTCACCCTGTAATTTTTTGCTGTAGGTCATAGAAATCCTCGTGGTCAATACCCAGGCCAATGAGCAGATTGCGGATGGTATTCCAATGTACATTCTCCCACGCGGCCGGGCTGGAATTGGAATTATGCGGCGCCAGCATCACATTTTCCATTTGCAATAATGGTGAATTTTCCGGAACCGGCTCAACCTCGAACACATCCAGGGCAACGCCCGCAATTCTTTGCTTCTGCAGTGCTTCATTGAGTGCACTTTCATCGACGATCGGTCCGCGTGCAGTGTTGATCAGGATCGCCGTGGGCTTCATCCGCGCCAGCGTTCCCGCGTTTATCAAATGGCGTGAGGTCGGGTTCAGGTCGCAGTTGACGCTGACGAAGTCGGCTTCGGCCAGCAACGTGTCCAAACTTACCGAACTCACCTGGTTCTCCGACAGAAAATCTCGCGGGATGGGAACGATATCGTTGCCTAACAACCGCATCCCAAAACCCCTGGCGCGCCGTAATACAGCTTTGCCGATATTGCCAACCCCGATCACCCCCAGCGTGCATTCCGAGAGCGACCTGCCGGGAATCTTTTGCCAGACGCCGGACTTCACCGCCCGATCCATCCAGGGCTGGCGGCGTGCAAACGCCAGGATGTAACCCATAACACTGTCGGCAACAGGCAGCGTAAAGGCATTGAGGGTATTAAGCAGTTTAACCGAATTGGCAGCGCAGGCTTCGCGGTCGATGGAATCAACGCCGGTACCCCACTTGGCGATGACCTTCAGCCGGGGCGCGCAAGCCCGGAGCACCCTTTGCGTATACCGGTCATCTCCGCAGATGGTGCCGTCAAATTTACCGGCATATTCAAGAAGGGCGGCTTCTTCCATGCGCTCTTCCACCTGCGGCAGGATGAGGGTGATCCCATAATGTTTGAAAACCGGGGCAAACCGCTCCATAAACGGGATCATATACGGGGCGGTCATCAGAACGTCAGGCATCGCTTTTCCTTTTTGTTGAAACTCGCTTCTCATTTATCATAACATCGCCGCAGGATTTGGCAACAGGTTATTCCTTGATCACATACTTGAACAGGGTAAATTGTTCCGGGCCATTAATTTTACCAATCTCTACCAATCGGTTGTACATGAACCC
>JAYRQY010000106.1:0-3355 GCA_041910365.1 Anaerolineaceae bacterium
CATGGATGATGTGTTTGTTAAACACCTCGTGGATCACTTTTCGAAGCGGCAGCGTGTTAAGCACATCCACTTCAGGAAACACATTTTCAGCAATTAGAAATTCAATGCCGCACTGGGTGAAGATTTCCTGTACCTGGCTGCGGAGGGCGGCATTCCCGGCATATACGACTGGTGCTTTAATTTTCAGGGATGCCAGCGTGCGGGCATTCTGGATGACGATGTCTTTTTCCCCAAAATCCACGCCGCCTGCAAGCAGAATAATATTAGGGTCGATGCTGCGAATCTCCGCCAATGCAAAATCATCGAGTAAACCAGCCGTGACCATTTTGACAATTGCGCCTGCGCCCAAAGCCGCTTCCCGTGCGGCGCGGGCGGTCATGCTGTAGGTTAATCCATGGACCGTCATTCGCAGCCCGCCGGCAGCCGAACTGTTGACATAGGTTTGCACGTCAGGAGAAAGCGGAATTCCCTGTTTGTATACTTCAGACAAGGCTTTTTCATAGCCCAGGCGTACGGTCCCTTCGGCAATCGAAGTGGGAGCAAATCCCTGCGCCAGCAGCACGAAACCTCCAGCGGAATCGAGATGAAACCCATTCAGCTTGGTGATGGTGGAACCGATCTCGACCGTGAGGAATTCGATTTGCTTTGCCAATATGACTCCGGCGTTACATCAATCCCCGTGCCCTCATACTCTTCACCATAGCATTGACTACGTGAATCCCCTTTGTTCCCCTTCCAAAGGTTGCATCGAGCCCGGTCTCTTTTGCCATCTCCCGGTTCACCTGGGTACCGCCGGCGATGAGCACCAGGCGATCTCTTACCCCGCGTTCCACACACAAATCGGCTAGTTTTTTCATCTGCAGGCGGTGCGTGTCATTATGGCTGATGATGGTGGAGATAAGGATGGCGTTAGCGCCAGTTTCGATGGCTGCATCGATCAACTTGCTGATGGGAACCGAAGTGCCAAGGTAAAGGTACTTGACGCCGTACTTCTCGATACCACCGTGTTTAATGTCAAGGATCTCGCGCAATCCCACACTGTGCTCATCTTCTCCAACAGTTGCAGCCACAACTTTTAAGCCAATTTTTTTCACCGCCTCTCGCAGTTCCTCTTCCGGCAGGATGACCTCTTTTTCTGGGACTTTGAGAGAAGAAACCGCAATGTCAAACGGGATTTTGCCTTTCACTTCTACGAAACAACCTTCAGCCGGCTGCATCACCTGGATATTGACTACCTGCGGGTCTTCCAATCCCAGCTTCTTTGCCATTTCGATACCATAGGCGGCGGCAAAGTCATCAGTGAGGGGGACAAAGAACTGGGTCAGGATCGTCCCATCCCCAGCCCATTCCGCCTCCGGCTTGACCAATCCACCTTTGCGGTACGGGTAAGTGGTTTCAAGGCGCTTGTTGCAGCTGTCTTCCGGGTCCAATTCATCGATGTATACGATCTTTTCAGGGTTGCATAAGGTGCACCCATCGATCAGGTCACAGGCGTGGGTAATTCCGGCAGGAAGATGGTTCTCGCCGAAATGATCACATACTGGTGCGTAATAATCGTCCGCACGCACCACGATCGAATCTGCGCCGACCCCGCCTTTGCCGTCACGGGCGATGCCATCACCGCTGCGTTCAGGATACTTGGCAGAATCCACGAAGAAACCTTTTTCTACCGCAGCGAAATAACCACCAGTGGCAATCACTTCCTCCAGGAAGGCGATGGCGCGGATCTTAAGGTCGCGCACCATTTCGCCGAGTGGACCTTCATGATTGATCGAAAGCAATTCCTTGATGCCATCCAGGGCAGCCCAGGTTTGTTTTACCGTTTGGATACCGCGGATATTGTTGTAGTGCCAGGGAACGTTGCGTCCTTCGTCCGGGGTGATGGTGCTTTGAATATCGGCGCTTGTGAGCATGGATATGAGGGTGTCGATGGTGTGGGTGCGGATAGCCTCTTCGATGTCCGCTTCGATATAACGGGTATTCTGCTGTGCGCGCATTTTGAAATCGGAGAAGAAATCACGTAATGCCACCGCATATGGCAGGTCATACCATAACTTGGGGGCGGGGGGGGCATCAGGCGGTACGGTGGAGAGACCGATGAGATCCTTCTCCATGCCAACCGCGATCGAAAATGCACAATTAATCCCATGCTGTACCATCAGCTCGGGCATCACCAGCCAGCCGGCTTTTGCGGTGGCGTTGGCGTTATGCGCGCCATCAATTTGGAAGATCTTCGCCCCGGCCATTACCTTTTTGGCTTCGGCGGCGTCTACAAACGAACGGTACATGTTCACATTGCGGTATAGAACGTTGTACTGGGGATCCTGGTGCGCGCCGTTGATGCCCTCCTCAGAAAAAAGGACGGCAACCTCAGGTCCGGCAACACCGGAAACGTAACTGTGGAAGTTGATCGGCCGGCCAACTTCATCCTCGATCAGGTCGCAGGCTTTACGGCTGGCCCGGATCTGCTTGCGGGTGATGGGAACGCCCCCGACCCCTTCAGGGGTTCCTTCAAGCAAACCATCGATATGGCTCTGCCCGGTCGTACGAATCACCATAATATGGTCGGCTCCATGCCAGGCTGCCATGCGCATGCGGCGGATATCATCCTCAAAACGGCCGGAGGCGATCTCAGTGGTGACCACGCAGCTTGGCTGCGGGTCGATATGGTCAAAATACTTTGAGGCAGGAAGCCCCAGGCTCTTTTTCAACGGTTCCGACATGTTGCGGTAATGGAAGGGGCCGAGATTGATGCCGTCATCAGGAACATCACGCCAGGTCCAGCCTTTGCGACGCGGATGATAATTCTCCAATCCTTCGAGAATGGATTCGATATCGAGTTTTGTATTGGGATCAAGTGGTTTTTGTGGGCTCATTATTTCCCCTCTTGCTGCATTTCGAACAACCCATCCAGGATTTCCTTGTTATCAACAATGGCAGCGGCAGCAGCCCGCAGATCGCAATTTTTCTTTTTGGATACTTCGAGAACAACATGCCCTGCGCCTTTGCCCAGGAGACCTGCTTCTAGTACACGATCCACAACTGCATGCGCAGTGAGGCTGTCAATGCCCATCCTGAGCAAAACAGAACGCTCAATGGAAGGGGATGTGTGCGTGCGTGCCAGGTCGACGATCGGTTCAACAACCTGGTTGCAGAGCTGCCAAAAACGGTCTTTTAGTTCACTGTCACTCAGTTTTTCCAGTTCTTTTCTTCTTTTTTCGAAGTTGTCAATTCTATCCTGGCTCATGTGCATCCTCTAATGATTAATTTGGTAAATTGCGTTCAACCCAGGTCGGGTCTTTCTTTATGTCTTCAGCCAAAAACGCAATATCTGTTGTAGACCATTCACTCACCG
>JAYRQY010000107.1:0-23190 GCA_041910365.1 Anaerolineaceae bacterium
GTGCGTTACCCACCTGCCGCAGCTGGCAGCCTTTGGCGACAGGCATTTTAAGGTGCGAAAACAGGTGGTTGGCGGACGCACGATCACTGAAGTGGAAAAACTGGATGACACCGGGCGCATTGTCGAACTGGCGCAAATGAACGGCAGCATGAGCGAGGCCAGCCTCAACGCTGCCCAGGAAGCCTTAACCCAGGCGCGGAACATTCAAACCAGATAGCAGGACATCATGGATAAACCTCGGCTGCGCATTTTTATATTAGGCTCACCGATGGTCACCTGGGATGGCGTGCAGCTGAACATTGCCCGGCAGCAAATCCGCTGGCTGCTCATCTACCTGGCTGCTCAAACGCAACCGGTTCACCGCGACACGCTCTGCCAGGTCTTTTGGCCGACTGAAGATGACGAAAAAGCGCACAAACTCCTGCGGGAAGCCTTGAGCAAACTGCGCGCCGCACTACCGGACCCATCCGTCCTGATCGCGCATGCAGGAGAGGTTTTTCTGGACCCACAAAAAGCTTATGTGGATTCACGCGAATTTAAACAACTCACTGATCCCTTCCTTGAAAGCACGGAAGTGAACCGGGATGCCCAACTGCCGGATTGGTTGTACCTCCAGCTAAAACGGGCGTATGAACTCTGCCGTGGTCCACTTCGAATGACGGGCGTGAATGTGCCGATCCCCATCGGCTACGAAAATTTCTTAAGCCTTGCAAGCCAGCAATATGATTATTTGCGATTACGCATCGAAGAGCGCATGGCAAGCCATAATATAGCAATCGGCAACCTTGATGAAGCTATCTTGTGGCTGGGTAGAGCGGTGGAAATTGACCCGCTCAATGACGAGAACAACTTCCTCATTTTAAGCTGCCTCAAGGATAGCGGCAGGAACAAAGATGCATTGGACTACATCGCCTATCTCGAGAATCTTTATCAGCAATCATCAAAGCACCCACTTCCGGAATCCTTTTATATCATCCAGCAAAATATATTAAAGACGCCTGCCCAGCTGGAACAACCCTCCCCTGATTGGCCCGGGATGAGGCAATCGCAGGCGCCGTTCATCGGGCGCGCAGACCTGCTCGAAAGGTTGAACAATGCGTATCACCGCCGCGGATTTGTTTCCATCAAGGGTGAGGCAGGCGTTGGGAAGAACCGCCTGGTCGAGCAGTTTTACCTCGGTTTGCTGCGAAAACCCCGGCTGGTCTTTTGCAGCGGAAAACCAATGGTTAAATGCGCACCGTTCGAGCCGATCATTGAAGGATTGAGAGAAGCGGTTAAACCGGAAGAATGGCTGGCATTGCCGGATGTCTTTAAAGAAACTTTGCAGGAGCTTTTTCCGGAGTTAAAGGCAATTGGACTGACGGGAGAAAACCCGCCGGAGATTGATGTCTCTGGGGATGATTTTTTGCGGGTGTGCGAGGCATTGCAGCAGGTTTTGGCTTTGCTGGCTCAAAGAAAGCCCCTGCTATTCTTCATCGACATCGCTGCCTGGCTGGATGATGCAACGCTGGATTTCCTCGCATTTTTGGGCGACCGCGATTTTTTCCGGAAGCATGGATTGATGATCATAGGTTCGAGGAAAGAAGAGACCAGCCCGGGGCTGGAAGTATTGATCGACCGCTGCCTGATGCTGGGCATGCTCGAAAAAATGGAAGTTCCGCTTTTAACGATGGAAGAGACTTCGGTGTTCATCGAGAAAACCGCCGGAAGGGTGGCCAGCCCCCGGTTCCTAAAAAAGATCTACCAACAGACGGGAGGAAATCCGTATTTTCTTGTGGAAGGGATGAAGGTCCTGGATGCTTCCAGTTTCAATATCCAGGAAGATTCGCCAGACCAGGTTTACCCGATCCCGGATACGATCAGGGCGTTGATCTCTGAAAAAACACGCGTCTTGACCGACGATGCGGTAAGGGTGATGCGAGCCGGCGCCGTGCTGGGGCAGTTTTTCAACCCCGAAATTGTCGAGGCGATGGAAGACATGCCTTCTTCGCATCTCGTGACCGCTTGTGAAGAGTTACAAAAATACTCGATCGTGTCAGTACGGGAATTTCCGGATGGGGGATTGGGTTATTCCTTTGACCACGACCAGCTGCGCGAGATGGTGCTAAAAGAAATATCCCCGTTGAGGAAGCGGCATCTCCACCTGGCAGCAGTAGAAGCCTCGATCAAACTCCATGGACATAAACCCGAACTGGAATCGGCGTACGCCTATCACTACACCGAAGCAGGTGAATATGTTAAAGCCTATAACGCCTGGATCAAGGCTGCCGAATTCGCCCGATCGCGCTTTTCAAGATCAGACCGCTATTATGCATACAATAAAGCCTTTGACCTGATTCCAAGACTTCCTCAAAATACCCTTGATAAACAATTGGAAGAACTTGTGGTGAGATGGGGAGATTACGCGTATGACCTGGGCGATAAAGAAACATGTTCCAGGGTCTATGGCTTGTGCATGGACATGGGGGAACAAACTCAAAACCCGGTGCTTTTGTGCATTGCCTGGAACGGTATGGCGCGGGTGCACCAGTTGGAAATGAACTATGAGTCTGGGATCGAAGCGGTGAACCGGGCGCAATTCTATTGCGACCGGATCGACAACCTGGAGATGAAGCTGGATACTTTGTCCCGGCTGACAACCCTTTATGAGTTAATGAATGATACCAATCGTGTCATCCTGCTGGGGGAGGAGAGCCTGCAGTATCTTCCATCGCTCAAAGAACAGCGCGGAACGGATGTGATGGTGGATATCCTTTCACAATTAGCGCTGGCATACATCATTTCCGGAAGACCCACAAAGGCGATTGCCATTGGCGAGATTGCTGTAAACCTTAGCCTGCTGGTGCAAAGGCGGTCTGCCAAGGTGCAGGCGGCCGCAGTACTTGCCGCCGGCCAGTTTTTCGTTGGCGATTATCAAAAATCGATCCAAAACGCGCTGGCGGTAAGGGACCTGGCGGAAAAACTGGATTTCCGCTGGTGGGAATCCTTTTTGGATGCAATCTTGGGGCGGGATTACCTTGCACTTGGGGATATGGACCGCAGCTGGTTTTACTGTCAAACGTTGTTTGAAAGGGAAAAGAACCATCCGAATGGGGGGATATACCCCCTTGGATGTCAATTGGCAGGCGAGATTTACCGGCTTTATGGCGAGTATAAAAAATCATTGGCGATGTTCGCTAAGGGAAAAGACTCTCAACCGGCAAACTTTCAGTCGCTGGAATGCCTGTTTTATTATGCCAGCATGTTGGGGGAAACAACCCCCGAGCCGGCGAGAAAGATGTTGGAAGAGCTTCAGACCACCGCAACGGAAGGCGGATTACGCCTGATCACACTGGAAACCAGGGTGGGATTGTTTTCAGTATACGCCACCCCTGATAATTACGAAGACCAGGTGAAAGAGTTGGAAGCGCTTAAAAGAGACCTGGTGGAAAGCGGATTTGTCTCCACCTGGTTCATGGTGGATGAGGCTCAGGGGAGAATCGCTGAAAAACTGGGAAAAAGAAAAGAGGCTTTCGATCAGTTTAAACGGATTGCTGAGCAAAAGGCCAGCATTACAAATACCTGGTTGTATGCCAATGCTCTGTCGGGGATGCTGCGGGTTGTTGAGGATGACGCGCAAAAGAAAAGGATCAAGGCTGACCTGGCTAAGACGTTAGCAAAGATCGGTGAAAAATCAACTTTGCCGCCTTTGCGCAAAATGTTTTTTGCTTACCGGAAAAGGGTAATGGGCGGGGACAAATAACTTGTCAATATTTTGTCAATGTTATTGGTGTATAAGCATTGCAATGGTAACGACGCCGGAGCACGAACCTCAGGGGCCTCGTGCGATAAGGTCGGAAGAATCCAGGGGAAAGATTCTGCCGACCTTTTATTTTAATCAGTTGCCAGGTGGGCAATCGTAACGCCCTCTCCGCCTTCCTTATCGCCGCCTTCCTCAAAACTGTTCACCAATTCAGATTGCTTCAATAGTTCCCGGATCACCTGGCGCAAGCGGCCAGTGCCTTTTCCGTGGATGATGCGCACAAAGGGCATGCCGGATGCATACGCGTTTGACAGGTAGATTTCCAGCGCATCCAGGGCTTCTTCGGAACGCTGTCCGCGCAGATCAATTTCCATCCCCGGGGAGGGACGGAAGAGCGCAGGCCGGGTGGAGGGCTGAGGGCTTTGCGGGGATTTCTTTGGTTTGGAGATAACCGAGTCCTCCAGTGGTTCTTCGGCTGCACTGTGCAGGTCGCTGATCCTGGAGCGCACGCGCAGGCTGCCCACCTGCACCTCAACCTCGTCCTCTTCGATGGCTGTGATCACGCCGTCGGTTTGAAGCGTACCGATCCTCACCTTCGCGCCTATTTTTGGGATGACCTTGCGCGCGTGCGTTTTGGGCTGCTGTTTTTCCGGCATCGGCGGAGCGGTTCTTTCCTCGATCTTTTCAACACGTTCTTCGACAATCTTCAAAGCCTCCAGCGGCTGGCGCGCACGGGACAACTCCTTGCGGATGGCGTCCATCTCTTCGCGCAGGTCGGCAATTTCCTTTTCACCTTCCTTGCGGGCTTTTTCGATCGCCAGGCGGCGTTCGTCCTCAATCTTCTCCAGCCGCGAGGTCAGTTCCTGCCTGAGGTTAATCGCCAGGGAGCGGTCGCGGTCGGCGGCGGAACGGGCTTTGCGGGCGATCTCGCGCTGGTGATGGATCTCGTTGAGCAATTCCTCCGATTTCAGTTCCGCCGGATCGATCATCGTTTTGGCCGATTCGAGGATTTCCTCGGGCAGGTTCAGGCGCCTGGCAATTGCCAGGGCATTGGAGCGCCCCGGGATCCCCAGGGTGAGCCGGTAGGTTGGGCGCAGCGTTTTCAGGTCAAATTCCATGCTGGCGTTTACCACCCCCGGGGTGGTGTGTGCCAGGGCTTTGAGTTCAGGGTAATGGGTGGCCACCAGGCACGGAATGCGCCGATTGACCAGGTAGAGCAGGATGGCGCGCGCAAGGGCTGAGCCTTCCTGCGGATCGGTGCCGGCGCCTAGTTCATCCAGAAGCACAAGCGTCTTGGTTTTGGCGCGGGTGAGGATGCGCACGATATTAGTGATGTGCCCCGAGAAGGTGGAAAGGGATTGCTCAATGGATTGTTCATCGCCGATATCTGCAAAGATATTATCGAAGTAACTGAGTTCCGAGCCGGATTGCGCCGGGATGTGCAGCCCACACTGCGCCATTACCACCATCAACCCCACGGTTTTAAGGGTTACCGTCTTGCCGCCGGTGTTGGGTCCGGTGATGACCACGGCAAACGTCTGGGCGTCCAGGTCCACGTCAATGGGCACCACCGTTTCCGGGTCCAGCAATGGATGGCGCGCTTTGAACAGCTTGATGCAGGTACCCGGATGGGCACTTTTGGCAGGCGGGCTGACCGGCTTGAGGATGGGCTCGGTGGCTTTTAACGAATGTGCATATTTGGCGCACATCAGCACCAGGTCGAATTGTGCCAGGGCGGTGACGATGCCATTGATCGCGGCGGATTCATCGCCGACTTTGGAAGACAGTTCTGCCAGGATGCGGCGGATCTCATCCCTCTCTTCCAGTTGAAGTTCATGCCAGCGGTTGTTCAATTCCACAACTGCCAGCGGCTCAACGAAGAGGGTTGCCCCGGAAGAGGATTGGTCATGAATGATGGACTTTATCTTGCCCTTGAATTCAGCCCGGAGCGGGATGACATAGCGCCCGTTGCGCTGGGTGATCAAGGCTTCCTGCAGCAGCGGGGCGGTATGCGGATCGCCCAGCATATGCTCCAGCCTGGAAAGCAGGCGGGAATGGGAAACTTTAATTTCCGCCCGGATCGCGGCCAGTTTTTGCGAAGCATTATCCAGCACCTCAGCCCGGTCAGAAATGCAGCGGGAAATGGCTTCAATGATGCCGGGCGGGGGCGGAAAAAGTCGCACGAGTTCCGCCAGGTGCGGGTAGTCTTTGATAAGCTTTTCGAAGTGCCGTGCCAGGCTGCGCGCGGAAATGAGGGTGCCGCTGACGGCAAGCAGATCCGATTCGGTGAGCACACCGCCGCGGCTGGCTAGCGTGACCATGGGACGGATATCATGCGCGCCGCCCACACTCACATCTGCCTTGATGCTGAGCAGTCCGGAAGCCTCGCTGGTGCGGGCCTGGCGTTCAAGCGCCTCCTCGAGTGTGGCGGCAGGAAGCAGACCACGCGCAAGTTCTGCTGAAGCGCTGAATGCAGCAAATTCCGCAAGCTTTTCGATCACCTTGGGGAACTCAAGCGTCTTTAAGGTTTTTTCATCCATATTAGGGGAGTGTACCACATCTTGCCTGGCTGATTTTTCCTCTGCTTGAAATGAGCCGATGGCGCAGGCTATAATGAATTTTAGAGGTACTGATGGAGCTGGAAAAGCAACTGGATCGATTGACCATTCCCGGCGAGGTGTTCGAAAAACTGCCTGATGGCGCAGTCCGCTGCCTGGCATGTTCCCACCGTTGCAAACTGGGCGAGGGCAGGCACGGCGTGTGCGGGGTGCGGTTTAATGATGGCGGGGTTCTCAAAGTGCCGCACGGGTATGTTGCCGGGGCGCAGGTGGACCCCATCGAGAAAAAGCCTTTTTCACATTTCCTGCCGGGCAGCCAGGTGCTGACGTTCGGCATGCTTGGCTGCAACTTCCGCTGCGAATTCTGCCAAAATTGGGAGACCTCGCAGGCGGTGAGCGACAAGAGCGTCGACACCAGTTACGTTGGAGTGCGCCAGATAAGCGCGGAGCAGTTGGTGAACATTGCCCGGCAGAACGGCGCGCAGAGCGTGGCTTCTTCATACAATGAACCCTTCATCACGGTTGAGTGGGCGGTGGAAGTCTTCAGGCAGGCCAGGGAAGCGGGGTTGAAGACCGCATTCGTTTCCAATGGGTTTGCCACGGCAAACTCGTTGAATTATTTGCAGCCCTGGCTGGATGGGCTGAAGGTGGATCTTAAGTCAATGAACGAGGAGCGTTACCGCCAAATGGGCGGGCACTTGGAACCGGTGCTGGAGACCATCCGGCGCGCGAGGGAAATGGGGATATGGGTGGAGGTGGTCACGCTGGTGATCCCGGGGTTCAACGACTCCAACGAGGAGTTATGGGAGACGAGCCGTTTCATCACCGGCGTATCGCGCGATATTCCCTGGCACGTCACCGCTTACCACCCGGATTACAAGATGCTGGAGGCTCCTGCCACACCCCCGGCAACGCTGCAGCGCGCTGCTGAGATCGGGCAGGAGGCAGGGCTGAATTACGTCTATGCCGGCAACCTGCCGGGCAGGGTAGGTTCGCTTGAGGATACGCACTGCCCCGGCTGCGGAAAAGTGCTCATCAGGCGGCGCGGCTATTGGATTTTGGAAAACGTGATCGATGAAAAGGGGGTTTGTCCGCAGTGCGGCAAAGCCATTGCGGGCGTTTGGAAGTGAGGTTGCCGCTCAGGGAAGCGGAGTTACCGTGGGGGTGGGTGTTTCTGTCGGCGTGGGCGATTCGGTGGGGGATGGGCTGGGGGTAACGCTGGGCGTGTGACTCGGCGTCATCGTCATCGAAGGCGTGCGCGTGGTGGTGACGGTGCGGGTGGGTGTTGGCGTACGTGTGAGCGTTACTGTGGCTGTGGGCTTGATGGGTGTGCGCGTGGCAGTGGGCAGAGGGGTTGAAAAAGCAATGCTCTCTTCACTGTCTCCCTGGCTGATCTTTACAACGTAATCCACTGACTGGCGGCAACTTTCGGGCAGGTTGGCAGCCACGTTGACCCAGTTCAGGGGGCTTCTGGCTTTGTAGGTCCGGCTCACCGCCTCAAAGAGACAGCCGGGTCCAGCCGTGTAATTAACCAGGGTGAAACGCCACAGGTCAGAGTAACTGGCGCTATCGGCAGTATCCTGATGGGTAACGTTGTAGAGCAGACGGTTTACCTGGTTGCAGTTGCCGACCAGCGCTTCGGCAAACACCGTTATGCTGAAGTTTGCCTGGGTCATATCAATGCCCGCCGGGCAATCTGCGCAGGTGGCGTTCACTTTTTGCACCAGCGCCCCTTTGAGCATGGCTTGCTGACCCTCGTTGAGCATGGCATAACCCAGCGCGCAGGTTTTCTCTTCAAGCACGAGGGGGCAAAACTGGTCGTAAAAACTGCGGTTCCACAGCAAGGTCACATCCGCGCCGTCCTCGGTTAATTGCCCAAAACCTGCCTCGCGGACATTTTTGTAGATGCCAGGCCAGAGCTGGCTTTCACGCGCAAAAACATTCTTCAGCAATTGACCGGGGATGCCGGAATCCAGCGAGGTTTGCAGGATCTGATCATCGAAACGATTTTGCCACTCGGTGACGGCAGGTTGGGCAATCTCGATGCCGCATTGGTTGGCCGAAAGGTTGGAGTCGAGACCTCCGTTCGGGCAGGAACTGGCATCCACCACACCGTTCTTGATAAGCATGGCTGCCAGGTAATAGTAGGGGATCGAAGAACGCAATCCTTCGGCATTGCTTGGAGTGTCCAGCCAGGCGGGCGGGTCGCCGATTTCGGGGAAGACCTGCCACACCTCCGCGCAGCTGGCGGACGTGGCGGTTTTCCATTGCGGACTCAGAACATCAATGTAATAGGAGGTTGGAATGTATTCCTCAGGGTCTGTGGATGTGGGAGCCGGCAACGGGACAGCCCGCACCAATCCCTCGTAAACAATGCTTGAGTCGCCATAACTGGAATCTCCCCAGAAAGAGAACGGGACGCCCCTATCGCTGGTAGTAGGGAGCGCTACTGTGCATTCACTGCCCGGGCAAATGGTATTCTCGGAATTTAAGACAACATGGATGGCCGTGATCGATTCATTGGGCAGGCTTTCTTCGCCGGTGAAAAGCAGCGATGGCGCGCCCGTGCAAATGCCGCTTTCAGCATCATAATCACAACCGGTGATCTCCACCCAGACGACGGCTGGCGCAAGATCGATTTCCATCTCTTTTGAAACCGGTTGTGAACCGGTATTATGCAGGTACATGCCCTTGCACGCCTGCAAATCTGCGCCGGTCTCACTTCCGATGCAGGCAGGGGTGTGAAGCCATTTATCAAAAATCGCTGTGCCGCAATCATTGAGCACATCACTCTGGGTAGGTTTCCCCTCGTGGTCGATGGTGATGCTGCACACGATGGTGTTATCAGACCAGTACACCAGCCACCAGTAGTACTCCATGGCATCCACCTGGATGGTGGTCTTGCGGTTGGGACCGGGAGTCGGTTCGGAATCTGCGCGCACTGAAGCGGGCAGTGTATTTGCCACCACACCGATGATCAAAACACATGCCAGGATTGCCGCGAATAAAATACGGATAACAGTTTTACTCATCACGACTCAGGAAGCCACGAATGGCAGACGTATTAATTAGTTTAGCACATGCTGCTGCCCTTTTGCCCCCTTTGTTTCTCCAGAAGAGGTTACAAAAGTGAAAGCAGGCGCTCGATATGGAAGTTATGATCACGCATATGCCAAACTGCCCGCCGCAGCACTTTGCGGGGGGACCAGGTTTCGCTATCGATTTCAATTTTGAGGGTTTTGCCGCTCAATCCGGGCAGGGCATGCAGCACTGCCTGGTGAACCTGGTCCAGGCGCTCGAGCATGTCGTTGCTGGCAGCAGCCAGTTCAAACGGCGCAAGCGATAGCCGGTCAAGATACCACCAACCCGCATTCGCCACATGCCGGGCAACTCCGGCAATGCTCCAGCGTTCACCGGGGAACTTCTGTTCCAGTTGGGCGGAGGTCAGCGGGGAGATCAATCTAGCGAGGTCGTTCCGGCTCCATTCAAGGAGCAATATGCCGCGCTCGATCTCTGTTGCGGAGAGCGCACGGACGTCATCATTGAACCAGGCGTTGATCTCAATTTCCCTGTCACCTGACCGTACCGGGTAACACTCAAAGATCTCCGCCAGGGCAACATCAAAATCTTCCAGGCCTTGCAACCATGAATCTGGCGTATGTTCGCCCACCCACTCGCGGTAAGTGATCAGCGCCTGGGGGGTGCGCAAAATGGCCTCGGTGCCGTCTTTGCCATATGCAAAGCAGCCGGGGTGATCCAACACCCAGGCGAGGGATCTTCCTTCGATGCCGTTTTCCAATCCGATCCTGATCTGCATTTTCCCTCCGCTTGTGGCGAATTATAGCATCTGAAATTTTAAAAACCCCAAAATGGAACTTATAATAAGGCGGTAGCGTCTTTATTAAGCAACCATCCTTCTGGAGAGGTGTTTATGGCGTCAGACGTCGAGATGAGAGTGAAGTTAAAAGAAAAGGACTGGAATCTTCGCTGGCTGCATGGTGTGTTGATCAAGCCGCGGCAAACCCTGCATTCGGTCAATGAGCAGCAAAAAAACAAATGGCTCACGCCGCTCCTGGTGCTGTCGCTGTTGGCAATCCTGGTGGTGCTGGTGGCGGCACCGATCCGCCGCAATACCATCCAAATGGGATTGAGCATTCCCCCTGATTTTCAATACTATTCGGTTGAGCAGCAGGAGCAATTCTATAAAGCCCAGGCAACGCAAACCTCGCCCATCTTCCTGTACGTTTTTCCGATGGTTTTTGGACTGGTGGGTATCTGGCTTGCCTGGTTTTTGGTGAGCAGTGTCCTGCACCTGATCCTGACGCTTTCGGGAAGCCATGCCCCCAGTCTAAAATCCCATAACCTGGTGGCCTGGTGCATGCTGCCGCTGGGCATCCGCTCGCTGGTACAGATGGTTGCGATGCTGGCGACGAAATCCATCATTAATGGCGCGGGCTTGTCCGGTTTATTCAACGCGGATGTGACCGGATTTGCCGCGTACATCGCCTCGTTTTTAGGGCTGGTGGATATCTTCTTCCTCTGGTATTGCGTGCTTCTGGTGATCGGGGTGCGGGATTTTTCGGGGTTGAGCAAAAGCAAGGCATTGCTATCCACCCTGGGCGCGATACTCGTCTACATGCTGCTTTTTGCCCTACCCGGGTTCCTCGGGTCAATTTTGGGTAATCTCTCCTTCACCCGTTATTATTTCTTCTAGAAACAATTGGGCTCAATGAATAAGCCGATCATCCGCATCCGCAATTTGAATAAGATCTTTGAAATGGGCGAGACCAAGGTGCAAGCGCTTAAGGACATCGACCTTGAGATTGCCCGGGGCAGTTTTACTGTGATCATGGGTCCATCGGGGTCTGGTAAAAGCACGCTGCTGTACCTGATCGGCGGACTGGATTGGGCTACGACGGGTACCATCGAGGTTGGCGGAGAAGAAATTGAGAAGATGGACGAGAACGCGCTAGCAATCTACCGGCGCACCAAAGTGGGCTTTGTGTTCCAATCGTTTAACCTCATTTCCTCCATGGCATCCGTTGAGAATGTGGCTTTTCCCCTGCGCTTTGCCAGGGTGGCAGGCCGCGAGCGCAAGGAGAAATCAATGAAGTTGTTGGAGAGCCTGGGGATGAGCGACCGCTCCACGCATAAACCGGCGGAGCTTTCCGGCGGGCAGCAGCAGCGTGTGGCTATTGCCCGGGCGTTGGTGAATGATCCCCCGCTTATCCTGGCAGATGAACCCACGGGCAACCTGGATAGTGCCACGGGGCTCTCGATCATGCAATTGTTGTCCGACCTCAACCACGCGGGGAAGACAGTGATCGTGGTGACGCACGACCCGCGCATGCGGCAATTTGCCACCAATATGGTGTACCTGTTGGATGGCAGCGTGGTTTCGGAACGGGAATATCATCAGGCTGCCGAAATGCAGACGAATTAACCTGGAAGGTGATCAATGACAAAACGATTATTGAAAATGGCAACGCTCATCGTGGTGATTTTGTTTGTGGCAGCAGGCTGGCTGACCCCGCAACAGGCAAGCGCCAAGCCGTTGGCGGATGCCCCAACGTATACTGTGGATTCAAACGCTAAGTTTGGAATTCCGGGCTCGGTGGTGAAATATACATTGACGATTAAGAATAGCAGCGGGGCACCAGTTGCCCTAACGCTTTCTGCTACCACCGTTGGGGGTTGGGATCCGCCTACTTTCAGCCAGGCATCCCTTTCGTTGCCAGATGATACCCCAGTGGCGGTGGAGGTTTATGTACCGATCCCTTCCACTGCAACCACTGGTCAAAACAATATTGCCACGATTAAAGCAAATGATGGGTCATCTGACGTCATCACTTTTACGCTCACCACAACCGCCACGGCTCCGGCTTCCAGCGGACGGCCATTGATTGTGGTCAATTCGTATACCTCCAGCCCTAACCCGATCAAACCCTACCAGGAGTTCACCCTCTCGGTGGTGTTCGAGAACCGCGGGCAGATGACCGCCAACAACCTCATCGTCACATTTGCCGGCACCGATCTTTACCCGCGCAGCAACGGCGGGGTGAGTTCCACCAGCAGCCTCGGCTCCAGCGGCGATAAGGTCACCTTTACGCAAACCTTTTTAGCCGGCGCCAACCTCACCTGGCAGCAGGCAGCTTCGCTGACGGCAACCGCGGCTTACAGCGACAGCAACGGACAATCCTATACAGAGGTATTTACATTAACTCTGGGGATTTCAGCCCCGGTGTATTCTGCCGCCACTGCCACCCCCAAGCCGCAAAACAAACCCCAATTGGTGATCACCGACATCGAAACGGATGTGGACCCCATCCAACCCGGTTCGATCTTTAACCTCAAACTGTCTGTAACCAACCTTGGATCAGTGGATGCCAAGGGAGTGACCATGGTGCTGGGCGGCGGGGTCACGGCAGGTGACCAGTCCGGCACTCCGCAAGCAGGTGGTGTTTCAGGCTCCGGCGGCGACCTGACCAACTTTGCCCCGCTCGGAAGTTCCAACCTGGTATATATCGGGGATATCGCGCAGAAGCAGGTGCTCAATACCACGCAGCAATTGGTGACCAATGTGTCCACACAGCCCGGGGCTTATACCCTCAAGGTATCCTTTGTGTATGATGACGGCAAGGGCAGCCGCCTGGTGGATGACCAGGTGATCACGCTGCTGGTATATTCGCTGCCGCAGGTGGAGATCAGTTTTTACCGCGACCCGGGAGATTTCAGCGTTGGCATGCCGGGAACGCTGCCCATCCAGGTGACCAACCTGGGCAAGAAGACCAATGTACTGGGCAACATGAAGGTGTCGGTGGAAAATGCCGATGTCTTCAATGATGTGTCGCTGGTTGGCGCACTTGACCCCGGCGGTTATTACACTTTGGATACCGAGTTGACCCCCATGCAGGAAGGACCCCTGGAGGTTACCGTCACCATCAACTACACCGATGATTTTAACCAGCCGCGTTTTATCACCAACACGCTCCCGGTCAACGTAATGGCAGCGCCGGTAATGGATGAGGGGTTGGAGAACCAGGACGGCAATGTGGTCATCCCGGTTGAGCCTGTGACAGAAACCTTTTGGAGCAAACTGGGAAGGTTCTTCCGCGGATTGTTTGGGCTTGGCAGCGGTGAAAAGCAGAACCTGCAGGATGGCGGCGAGATCGTACCGACCGAGGAATTCTATCCGGCCGGTCCGGGCAAGGGATAAACTGAGAGACACCGCATGCGATTCATTGATCTGCTTCAACTGGTAGGATACAACCTCGGGAGGCGCAAGGGGCGGGTGCTGCTCACCGCCATTGGCGTGGTGATCGGCACCTCTGCCGTGGTGGTATTGGTTTCGCTTGCGGTTGGACTGCAAAAGAATGCCACCCAGCAATTGTGGGGTATCAACGATCTGACCAGCATTGAGGTTTACCCCGGTTATTCAGAAATGATGGTATCCGCGGTTAAGGTAGGCGGCGGGGGCGGCGGAGGCGGGGGAAGCAGCGACGGGATGGTGTACCTGACCCCCGACACCATTGCGCAGATTGAAGCCATACCGGATGTCAAGTTGGTTGTCCGGGAAGATTACCTGAATGCCAATATGGAATTGCATTACGGCAAATTACTGGGTTACTCCGGTGCGCTGGGCGTGGATGTGGACGACCTTTCTTCCATGGGGCTGACAGCAAGCGAGGGCACCACGGAACTGACGCGCGGTTCGGTCGTGATCGGTTCCTATATCAACCAAAATTTTTTCAACCCGAATATGCGCCCCAATGATCCTCCCCTGGAGCCGCCGCAGCTACTAGGCGAAACCCTGCGCTTTGTACTCATCAAGTACACCCAGGACGGGCAGGAAGTCCGCAAGACCTTTAACATGAAGGTCACCGGGGTATTGGCGGAGACACGCGGCTCGCCAGACTATAACATTTACATGCGCCTGGACGAGATTACTGGCTGGAATGAATGGTCAAGGGGAACGCGCATCAACCGCAACAAAGAGGGCTACAACATGCTCATCGTGAAGGCGGAAAGCCCGGACGTGGTCACCGGCATTGCCGATCAGATCACTGCCATGGGGCTGATGGCCAACACCCCCCAGGCTGTGCTTGAAGGCATTAACTCATTCTTCACGGTGCTGCAGGTGGTCTTTGGCGGCGTTGGCGCAATTGCCCTGCTGGTAGCGGCAATTGGCATCGCCAATACCATGACCATGTCCATCCTGGAACGCACGCGTGAGATCGGGTTGATGAAAGCAGTTGGAGCCACCAACCGGGATGTGCTCAGTGTTTTCCTGGGGGAAGCAGCAGGGATTGGCTTCATCGGCGGTTTGGGCGGCGTGCTGCTGGGCTGGGGTTTAAGCGCGCTGTTGAACCTGGTGGGGCTTTCCTATTTTGCCAGCCAGGTTTCCGAGAGCGGCGGGCTGCCCCCCACCATGATCACCACCACGCCACTCTGGCTGCCAATTTTCGGGTTGTTCTTCGCCGCCATCGTGGGGTTGATCTCGGGCTTGTACCCTGCCCTGCGGGCTGCTACCATGGTGCCGGTAACTGCGCTAAAATATGAGTGATGATAATTAAACCCCCGAATAATGGATTCAGCCGGGCATACCGGAAGTTCCTGTACCTGCTGGTGGGCAAGCGGATATTGTTGTTAACCACCACCGGCCGGAAAACGGGCAGGCAGCACACCATCGGCTTGCAGTACGAATTCATCGATGACAAGTACTATGTTGCCGCCGCCGATGGCATCCGGGCGGATTGGTACCGGAATCTACTTCAAGAACCCAGGGTTGACCTGCAGGTGGGCAGGCGTATTTTCCAGGCAATTGCCATCGCAGAAAACGACCCGGTAAAAATGGTGGATTTCCTTGAATATCGCTTAAGAAAACACCCTTTGATGATCCGGGCTATCCTCAAGATGGATGGCTTCAAAGGGAAGATCGACAGAAGCGCATTGACCCGCTATGCCGAAAAGACACGCCTGGTCATCCTTACCCCCATTCCACGCCGGGGATAAGGGATTCCTTACCCGCGTTTCAGTTTATAATAATCGGGACTACCAAATTTGTACTCCGGAGGATGCATGGCCGGTCCACGAACCATCCGAGCACCGCGCGGCAACAAGCTCACCTGCGCCAACTGGCAGATCGAAGCCGCTTACCGCATGCTGCAGAACAATTTGGACCCTGAAGTGGCAGAACGCCCGCAGGACCTGGTGGTCTACGGCGGGCGCGGGCAGGCAGCCCGCAGTTGGGAAGCATTGGATGCCATCCTCGATTGCTTAAAGAATCTTAAGCCTGATGAAACGCTATTAGTTCAATCCGGCAAGCCGGTGGCGGTTTTTAAGAGCCACGCTGACGCGCCGAGAGTACTCATTGCCAATTCCAACCTGGTGCCGCACTGGGCAACCCAGGAGCATTTTGACGACCTCGCCGCCAAAGGGCTGATCATGTATGGTCAGATGACCGCCGGCTCCTGGATCTATATTGGCACCCAGGGTATTCTACAGGGCACCTATGAAACGCTGGGTTCACTGGCGGTTCAAAAAGGCTGGGGTTCTCTGAAAGGAAAATTCACGCTCACTGCTGGATTGGGCGGTATGGGCGGCGCGCAACCCCTGGCGATCACCATGAACGGCGGCGTGGGACTGGTGGTTGAAGTGGACCCAGACCGGGCACAACGGCGAAAAGCCATCGGGTATGTCGATATGGTAGTGGATTCGCTGGAAGAAGCCATGACCCTGGTGGAAGAAGCCAAAGAGCAGGGACTTCCCCGCTCCATTGGGCTGGTGGGGAATGCGGCGGAGATCTACCCCGAGATGGTGATTCGCGGCGTGATCCCCGATGTGGTGACCGACCAGACCTCCGCGCATGATGTGATGAGCTACGTGCCAAGAGGATTATCCCTGGCAGAAGCGGATGCCCTGCGCAAGAGCGACCCGGAAGCCTACCGGGAGCGCTCGCTGGACTCAATGGCTGCGCATGTGCGCGCTATGCTGGAAATGCAAAAGCGCGGTGCAGAGGTTTTTGATTACGGCAACAACATCCGCCAGCGGGCTTTTGACCGCGGTGTGAAAAACGCTTTTGATTTCCCCGGGTTTGTGCCCGCATACATCCGCCCACTGTTTTGCGAAGGGAAAGGTCCCTTCCGCTGGGTGGCGCTTTCCGGCGACCCCGAGGATATTTACCGGACTGATGAGGCGGTGGGAGCGCTCTTCCCGCAGGATGCCCATTTGCAGCGCTGGTTAAAACTTGCCCGGGAAAAGGTTCCCTTCCAGGGTTTGCCCTCGCGTATTTGCTGGCTGGGCTATGGTGACCGGGCTAAAGCCGGGTTGAAATTTAATCAAATGGTTGCCGATGGCATATTGAAGGCTCCAATCGTCATCGGGCGTGACCACCTGGATGCCGGATCGGTGGCCTCGCCAAACCGCGAGACCGAAGGCATGCGCGACGGCACCGATGCGGTGAGTGATTGGCCGATCCTCAACGCGCTCATCAACACTGCCAATGGCGCAACGTGGGTGTCGTTCCATCACGGCGGGGGAGTAGGGATCGGGTACAGCCAGCATGCCGGCATGGTCATTGTGGCAGATGGCACGCCCCAGGCTGCTGCGCGACTGGAACGGGTGCTGACCAGCGACCCCGGTATGGGAGTGGTGCGGCATGCAGATGCTGGTTACCCGCAAGCCATCGAAGCAGCGCAAAAAAATCACATCCAGATTCCTATGATGAAGGAATAGCACGAAGTGAAGCGATCGCGCCGGCTTGGTTTTTTTCTTTTCATCCTCATTGGAATTATCCTGGGGCTGATCTACGGCTGGGTGATCAACCCTACCGGGGTTAAGAATACAACCCTGGCTTCCCTGCGCACGGATTTCAAAGCGGATTACGTGGTGATGGTCAGTGAGGTCTATGCCTCGAACCATGACCTCGATGCTGCAATAGATCAATTAAATGAAATAACCTCAGGCGGTGATACACTGTCGACGGTTCAGCAAGCCCTGCTGGTGGGGCAACAATTTGGCTTTTCTGACCGCGAGATGCGCGCCATGGCGAACCTGGAAATTGCCCTGACGGATACGTTGAATGGGGGCAGCCAGTGAAGCCGAAACAGGGTCAGTGGCATTTACTTACCGGCACGCTGCTGGGAATTTTCCTGGGGGTGGTCTTTTCCCTGTGGGTGATCCCGGTGCGCTACATCGATACGGAACCTGCCACCCTGCGCGCGCAAGACCGCGACCGCTACCGCGCAATGGTGGCAAAGGCTTTCCTGGTGGAGGCGGATACCAACCGGGCATTGGCGCGCATTGCCCTGCTGCAAGATGCGAATCCGGCTTCATCATTGATCGCGCAGGCTCAAAAGGAGCTGGCGAACAATGGGGAATCTCAACTTGCACGCGGGCTGGCGCTGCTGGGAGCAGCTATTAATCAACCTTCCCTGCGCATCACACCGTTGACCGCCAATGGCACAACAGAGGGAACTCCGGTAGTGCCTACTCTTGCGCTCACACCCGGGCAGAACCAGGCGAGCGCCACTGTCACGCAGGCGGCAACACGCACCCCCGTTGCCACGTTCACCCCGCGCCCCACACCTACGCCAAGCCCCACGCTGGGTGCACCATTCGTTTTAGCAAAGCAGGAGCCCATTTGTGATCCCCTGCCGGCAGTCCCGATGATCGAGATCGAGGTGCAGGACGTGAAGGGTAAACCGCTGCCAGGGGTGAAGATCCAGCTCTCGGTGGTGAACGGCGGATCAGAGACTTTTTACACCGGCTTGTACCCCGAGATCAATGATGGATACGCCAATTATGCGATGACCGCCGGGATGGAATACGCCCTGCGCGTGGGCGAAGCGGGTCAACTGGTCTCCGGGTTAAAGATCCCATCGTGTGGTTCCACGTCTGAGCCAGGATCGATTTATCTTCTCTTCCAGCAGCCGTAAACAAAAATCCCGATCACTGTGTGACCGGGATTCCTTTTTCGAGCAACTGTTTATTGCATCGGGTTGCTATTCGCCCAGTCGCTGCCAAGGTAGACGGTGATATCCACGTTCCCGTTTGGTTCGTAGCGGTTGTAAATGCGGTTGCTGGGAATGTTGCCCATCAGGGATGCCAGGTAGGAAAGCGTGTACGGCGTGGCGCTGTGGAGCACGATGGTGGTATACGTGTACCCTTCGGAAGAATTGCCGGTTGCGATGACATTCAACCCCTGGTTTTTGAGGTAGGTGGCGGTGGAGTCTGCCAGCCCGCCGGCGGATGAGCCATTAAGCACTTCGATGCGGGCATTCTCGGCTGTTGCCAGGGCTACCGGGTCACCGGAGGTAGTTTGCGAGGATTCGGTTGCCAGGGCAAGGGGAGCCGCGGCTGTGGTACTGTTCACAAAGATTTCGTCGCGCAGGATGCGGATCTTGTCCATGAAGGGGCGCAGAATATAGGTTTCACCATTGGCTGTCCATGCTGTTTCGGGAGAGCAGTAATTGAAATCAATGTTGTAAGTCTTAAAATTATCTTCCGGAATTTGGGCAATCAATAGCCCAAGTTGGATTGCCTGACCCAGGGTCATGTTCGTTTGAACCCCTGCAGAAACTTCAGCATAGAGGGCAGGAGCGCGGGCGATCAGTTTCGGCATCAGGTTCCAATTCATAATGCGGTTGAAGAAGGCTTTAATTACTTCCATTTGGCGGCTTCCGCGGCCAACATCGCCGCCACTGGCATCATCGCGGTGCCGGGCATACTCGAGAGCATAAGCCCCTGGCATGGTTGCCAGGCCTGCAGGCTGCCAGAAAGGCATTCCTGTATGGTACGGGTCCATGAGCATCGGCTCCTGCAAGTTAATCGAAATCCCGCCGACTTCATCGACTAGTTTAACAAAGGTATTAAAATCAACCCGGGCATAAAAATCAATTGGAACCCCGAGGAATTCCTCAACAGTTTGCATCGCCAGTCCGGGACCGCCAACGCCTGGAATATTGTCGATTTGTCCAAAATAATGAGCGCTGTTAATCTTGCCGTAATCATGCCCGGGGATATTGACCCACAGGTCGCGGCGGATGGACAGCGCGCCCAGCGACTTTGAAACCGGGTCAATCGTGACCAGGATCATTGTATCCGACCGGCTGGCTGCACCTTCGGTTATGGCGCGTTCATCTGAGTAATCAAGTCCGAGCAGGAGGATGTTGATCCGGCTCTTGCCATCCCAAGAAGCGGCGGCAGGGGCGTTATTGGTCTGCAGTGCGCTGCCGGGTGTGTTGGCAGCGTTCCCCGCTGTGCTGGAGGAGCCGACCGGAGCCCCGGAAAGGGAAGTGACTGACCAGCCTTTGGCAAGGTTGAATACCAGTTTGCCGGCGACGATGGCCAGGATTATGCCTATGATCGCAAATGCAGCCAGGAGGATCTTTGCGGTCTTATCCAATTCAATTCGATTATGCTTTCTGGAGCGTGCCATGCTGCGGCTATTGTATTGAGTCATTTTATACAGGCCTTTACGATGTCTTAAAGTATAAAAACATTAACCACAAGTTGCAAGAATGATACCAAGACTTTAAGGGGATTATAACACGATCAGAACTGCGGTCACTCGGGGTAAGGCGGTGGGACAGGAAGCGCGGAAACCTCAGTTTTTTGCCACTTATCACCTTCGGTGATGAGCATCACAGGAATATCTTCAACGATGGGGTATTTCCGACCGCAATCCGTACAAATCAGCCAGACTTCGCGGGTGAGGGTGAGATTACCTTTTTCCTCTTTTACGCAAACCGGGCAGCGCAAAATCTCCAATAAATCAGGGTTTACCATAATCTCTCCAGATGATTCCTTTGATTAATTTTACCACCCGTGCACTCAGGGCTGCGGCGTGGAGGTTGGGATGTCTTCTGTGCCGGGACCATATTCATAAACGTCTCCCCAGGCTTGGTAGTGAGTAAAGATTTTGTCGCTATACAGGGTCTGCCCATCTTTGGTGACCGTACGGATGATGGTGACATTCGCGCCATCCACCGCCCAATCCACCTGTTTCTTGGTGCCCTGCGGCAGATCGGGGTTCTCGCGGTAAACCGGGTCAGGAGATTTGACGATGTCTGTGAGCCCGCTGGAGGTGTAGTTCACCGTTCGTCCGTCTTCGGTGGAGTAGAACTTCCAGGTGAGGGAGTAATTGGCTGTGCTCACGTAGGTTTCCATCAACAGCCAGTAGGGGGTATCGTTCTTGAATTTGAAATCGACGATGGGCACAAATACCGAGGCATCCATCCCGGCGAGGTTCTGATTGTGCCCGCTCGAGGTCTGTTCGTAATAGCCCACCCGGTAGGCGTGCGAGTGCCGCTCGAGGAGCTGCAGACCGGAAAAGAATACGGTGCGGAAGAGCGTGGTGCTCACCTGGCATACCCCGCCCCCCACGCCTTTGATGGTCTGGTCGCCCAGGATGATCATGGCTTCGGCATAGCCATTATCCAGGCTGATATCCCCCAGGATGTCGGACATTGATACGGTCTCTCCCGGTGCGATGAGCAGCCCGTGGAAGCGCGCAGACGCCGTTTTGATGTTTTGGATGCGGTCACTGGTTGATCCGCGGAAGTAGGTGGTTTGCGCTTCGATGAGCTGGGTGATGCCCAGGTCAGCACCTTTGGCGCTATCCATGACAGCGGGATTTTGGGTGTCAAAGACCAGGTCAGCCGTATGCACGCCGGCGTGAGCGGCATCATTGATGACGGACACCGATTGGTCGACATTCAGCGTGCGGCCGATCACTGCCGGGGTCATCAGGTCCAGCTGCCCGGTTTCGTCGTTGAAGATAAAGCGCGCATTTTCAGGAGAGGTGTTGAGGCTCTCCTCGATGGAGGTTAAATAAGCATGCATGAGGGTGGCGTTGATGCCGATCTGGTATTGTGCGCCATTGGCGCCGCTGGTTTGTTCAAATGTGATCATTTGCGCCAGGGCATCCGGCTGAATTTGGATGGCCTCGCCTGGCGCAGGAACTGCCAACGTGAAAGGCTGCCCCAGCAAGTTTTGCGCCTGCTCTCCAGACATTGCTGCATCCAGGATGGTTGGGGAGGTTTGCAGCACAGCCAGCTGCACGCTGCCGTTTTGCATGCTTTGCACCTGCTGTGAAATGTTCTGCAACGAGGCGGCATAATCCAGCTGGTACCCGCGCTGCCCCTGGTTTACGATCACCCGGGTGCCATCCAGCGAAATACTGGCCTCGCGGATGGGCTGGTTGATGAGCGCGGCGATTTGCTGCAAATAGGAGACAGATGCTTTTTGATCGTAGATGAAGGTCGGAAAAGCCTGACTGGTGCTGGAGAAGGAGGAAATGCGTTTGGCAAGGATATCGAAGAGCGACCCTTTCCGACCGATTTCGTATGCCGCCCTGGCTGAAGCCTGGGGATCCAGGTAAACGCCGAGCTGGACCGGAGCCGCTGCCCAGGTTTTGTCGTCCGCGACCAGCAGGATGGTACCGGTCTCGGGGAAGGTGACAGCCCTGGCAATCTCGCCTGCTGCCTGGTCAACCGTCAGACCTCCAAGCGGAACACCGTTCATCATCACGCCGGGGAGGATGCGCCGGGAATAGAAGGCCGAGAAAAGCAGGTTGGCTGCCAGCAGGAACAGCACCAACAGCCCGGCCCCAAGCCCAAGGGCTTTAAGCAGGCGCAACAGGAGCGGAGCAGGAGGGTGCAGGTTGGTCGGCATATTGGCAGATTATAACATCCACAAAATGAGCATGGCATTAAGACAGCCAGATGGCAGGAAAAGTTCCCGTTGGGACACGGAACAGAGAGCCCACAATATTAAAATTGGTACTGATTTACCCTTGACAGATAAATTAGTGAGGGTATAATTTTGCCTCGTTGCGCAAAACACGGCGCAAGATCTTGCTCAAAGAAGCAGATCCTTGATAACCCAATACCAGACTTAAGAGCAATTCTCCCGCGAAATTCAAGAGAAAGTTACTTGAATTCGCAAAACCCTTGACACCGATAGTGGTTGCGGTACAATAAGTGTCCCAAGTGCGTTGGTGATTTCGCTGAACCCAGCAGATCGATAACAAAACCAAATACGCAGCATGCTTGTGGGCTACCCCACCAGCGATCGAAGTGACAGGCCGATGATGTCCTGCAGAGGATCATCGGCGATTTTGTCGCCATCTCTTGAAGAGATGAGGGTGTGGGAGTAAAATCTGGCCCTTGGAAAAAAGCAGAACCTTAACAACTGAAGAGTGATAGGAAGACGATGCCCTGTCGTTTCAAGTAATACAATGAGTACTCTGTAAATTACACCGAAAGGTGTTTTTATTACGGAGAGTTTGATCCTGGCTCAGGATGAACGCTGGCGGCGTGCTTAATACATGCAAGTCGAACGGAGACAGTAGCAATATTGTCTTAGTGGCGAACGGGTGAGTAACGCGTTGGTGACCTGCCCCGAAGAGAGGGATAACAGTCCGAAAGGATTGCTAATACCCCATGTGGTCATTTGGATTAGATGCCTTTTGACTAAACGGATTTATTCACTTCGAGAGGGGCCTGCGTCCCATCAGCTAGTTGGTAGGGTAATGGCCTACCAAGGCGATGACGGGTAGGGGACCTGAGAGGGTGGCCCCCCACAATGGAACTGAAACACGGTCCATACACCTACGGGTGGCAGCAGTAGGGAATATTAGAAATGGACGAAAGTCTGATCTAGCAACACCGCGTGTGCGAAGAAGGCCTTCGGGTTGTAAAGCACTTTTTGGAAGGATTAGGAAGGAATGTACTTCCAGAATAAGTCTCGGCTAACTACGTGCCAGCAGCCGCGGTAAGACAGAGGGTGCAAACGTTGCTCGGATTTACTGGGCGTAAAGCGCGTGTAGGCGGGCGAATAAGTCGGGTGTGAAATCCCTGGGCTCAACCTAGGAACTGCATCCGAAAC
>JAYRQY010000108.1:0-70339 GCA_041910365.1 Anaerolineaceae bacterium
CTCTTGATCGATAAGATGAAATTAAACAACTGTGGTTGATTATAGAGTAACCCCCACTTTGAGCCAGTCATCAGGTTTTCAGACCAGTCGCTTTAACAACCCTTTTCTAAAACTGTTGGATTAAAGGACAATTGACCAGGCGTAAAACGCAAAACCAAAAAACATCCGTCATGCTGGATTAAGACTTCACACCGGGAAGTTCTGAAGTAACACGCGTGATACAGTTACTGCTGCAGCCGAATTAACCTAAAAACGGGAACACCATACATTAACCAACTAACTGCGGGCAAGCGAATATCAACTGAAACCGGCGCGTTCGTATTTTAGAAACCAGGTGGTTGTGGTTATGCACCCTCGTAGCCGAACGATTTTTGTGAGGCGGAGAGTGGCCGCTTGCGCTCTGAAAGAGTGTGGATTCGAACAATTTCACTTGGCAAAGAATAAGAATTTGGCGGAGAGGGTGGGATTCGAACCCACGGTGACGACGAGCGCCACAACGGTTTTCGAGACCGCCCCATTCGGCCACTCTGGCACCTCTCCGGGACGCCGGAATTATAACCGATAACCCCTACAACTCAACCGTTTCTTTCCACACGGGGTATTCCACGTTGGTGATGCCTCGTTCTTTCAACTTCTCCTGGAAGATGGCGGCCGTATCCGGCTCACCGTGCACCAGGTAGATCTTCTGCGCACGCCCTTTCACCGCAGCGGCATATTCGAGCAGCAGGTCCTGCCCGGCGTGCCCGGATAAGCCATCGATGGTTTGTACATCCGCCCGCACATCATACAACGCCCCGAAAATACGAATCTGCTTGTCATGCTCCTTCAACCTGCGCCCGAGAGTATCCGGCGCCTGCCAGCCGACAATGAGCACCGTGTTGCGCGGGTTTTCGATGTTGTTCTTGAGGTGATGCAAAATGCGCCCGGTTTCTGCCATGCCGGAAGCCGAGATGATGACCATCGGTCCGTCCATGTCGTTCAACTTCTTGCTCTCTTCAACCGAACTGACATAGGTCAACCCCTTAAAATCCAGCGCGGGGTGCCGCTCTTCACGGATGAACTGGCGCGTTTCTTCATCAAAGTATTCCGGGTAAGAGCGGAAGATCTTCGAGGCCTCCACTGCCAGCGGGCTATCCACGTAAACCGGGATCGGCGGGATGATGTTGTCGGAAATAAGCTGGTTGAGGAAAAATACGACCTCCTGGGTTCGCCCGACTGCGAACGCGGGGATGATCACCTTGCCGCGTTGGCGGGCATTGCGGATCATCAATTCCTTAAACTTCTCATAAGCATCCATAACCGAACCATGAACCTGATCGCCATAGGTACATTCCATCAAAAGATAGTCCACGTCTGAAGGGAGCACCGGCGGGGGCAGAAGCGGCAGGTCCATGCGCCCGATATCGCCGGAGAACCAGATGGATCTGGCAGTTCCATTCTCGCGGGCTTCCACACGGATGCCGGCAGATCCCAGCAGATGCCCGGCGTTACGGAAGGTAACCGAAACCCCGGGAACAGGGGAAAAGGGCTGGTCATAATTCACCGGGTAATACAGCTTAATCGCTTCAATGGCGTCAGCCCGGGTATAAAGCGGTTCCATTGCCATTTGTCCGCGGCGTTTGCGTTTCTTGTTCACATAATCCACATCGGCTTCCTGGATATGGGCTGAATCCTGCAGCATGATGTTCCCCAGCGTCACTGTCGGCGGGGTGGCATAGATCGGTCCGCTGAACCCCGATTTGACCAGGTTGGGAAGGTTGCCGCTATGGTCGATGTGGGCATGCGTGAGCAGCACGGCATCGATGGAGCGGGGATCAAATTCAAAATGAAGATTGCGGTCGTACGTATCCGCGCGCTTGCCCTGGAATAAACCGCAGTCGATCAGCAGGCGATGTCCATTCACTTCAAGCAGGTGTTTTGAACCAGTGACCGTTTGTGCAGCACCTTCAAATGTTATCTTCATGCCGGTTCCTCCTTCTTCAGGGCTTCCAGGATGCGTTCACCATACTGCCGGCGGCGGTAAGGGAAGGCTTTCATCAAGTCAGTAAGTTCGGATAACGTGCGCGGGTGATGACAGGCAATTGATTCCATCAGCTCCCTGGGAAGGATTACATCGGATTCGACCTTCTTTTCGAGCGCCAGGGATTTACGCCAACACTTGAGGCGGTCCAAACGCTGCAGATATTCAGCATCAAGCCGCGGCCGTTTCGGTTTGGTGATGGGTTGTGCCGACCGCCCAATTTTAATCAATTCCAGCAGGCGTACTCCATGCCGGCGCAGCAGCCTGGGGCTCGTTCCGGCAACTTTGGCAAGGTCATCCAGGGTATCAACCTCAGCGGTACTGAGATCGACCAGAAGCTGGTTGGAAAGCACCTTGAAATGCGGCAGGTCAGCCAGGCGGGCTTGTTCATCGCGGTAACGGCAAAGCAGGTCAAGCACTGCCGCCTGCTGGGGAGTGATCGGATGCGCCCCGGCTACCTTCCACCAATTGACACTGTTTCCGTTTTGCGCATGCCCCTCTGCTTGCGAGATATATCGAAAATCTTCACTGGCCAGGTCAACAAGCCCTTGCGCCGCCAGGTCAGTATTAAGACTGTCACGCAAATTAAACAGGTAATGGGTATCCAGCGCTGCATACGCCAGCATCGCCCCTGAAAGCGGGCGGATTCCCCAGTTCGCACGTTGGTACCGCTTGTCTAGGGTCACGCCAAATCGGCTTTGGAGCAGCGCTCCCAGCCCCACCTCCGGCAAGCCTAAAATGCGCGCCGCCAGCATGGTGTCAAAAAGGGTATTGAAGGCAAAATTGTAATCGCGCTTCAGACAGATGAGATCATACTCGGCGGCGTGGAAAATCTTTTCAACTGCCGGGTTGGCAAATACGGGAGCCAGGGGAGAAAGGTCGGCAACCGCGAAGGGATCGATCAGGTAATCTGCCGCCGGGACTGAAATTTGGATGAGGCAAACCTTTTCGCGGTACGCAAACAGACTGTTCGATTCTGTATCAATGGCGATGCGGGATTCTCCGACAAGAGCATCTGCCAGTCTTTTCAGAAGCGCCTGCGAATCCACCCAAAGCGGAGGGGTTACCACCGGTAATTCCATTGCCTCATTATAATCTTGAAGGGCAGACAACCCCGGTCTTGAACCCTGTCCAAATTGCAATTGCGTTAATCTCCGCATTAATGGATAATTGTAGGAAGAGCATCCTCACCCGAGGAGGAATGATGAAAGAACGCATTTTAATCATTGAAGACGATGACTTGATCCTTAAAATGCTGCGCCGTTCATTGGTCTATGAGGGGTACCAGGTGGACACTGCCATGGACGGCGAAGGGGGGCTGAACCTGCTGCGCGACAACAAACCCGCGCTGGTGATCCTGGATTGGATGCTGCCTGGAATGGACGGACTTGAAGTGTGCAGGCGCATCCGCGAATTGGGAAACCAGCCGGTGTTGATGCTCACCGCCAAGGACACACTTGAGAACCGCGTGCAGGGGTTGGATGCCGGCGCCGATGATTACCAGGTGAAGCCTTTTGAACTGGATGAACTGCTGGCGCGCATCCGCGCCTTGCTGCGCCGCACCCAGGTGGAACGCGCGCCGATCCTCACTTTTGGCGACCTTTCGCTGGATACTTCCACCCGGCAGGCTACGCGCAGGAATCGCGTCATCATGCTCACTGCCAAGGAATACGACCTGCTCGAAATGTTCATGCGCCATCCGCGCCAGGTGCTCACCCGCGAGATCATTTTTGACCGTGTCTGGGGTTACGATTTTGGCGGTGAAAGCAACGTGTTGGATGTGTACATCCGCTACCTGCGCCAAAAACTTGAAGGTGACGGCGAAGCCCGCCTGATCCACACGGTGCGCAGCGTGGGCTACGTGATGCGCGAGACCGCTTAATAAAATTTATGTCCCTCCGCATAAGATTGACCATCCTGTATACCACCCTGCTGGGGAGCGTACTCCTGCTCTTCGGAGGTCTTGTTTATGGACTGGCGAGCGTTAATCTCTTCAACACCATCGACAATACCCTGCGCAATGCCGCCACAGACCTGGTGGATTTATTGCGGCTGAACATCAACGGTCAGTTTGATGCACGATCGGTGGCCAACTACCAGCCGACCGAAAATTTGATCATCCAGGTATGGGGGAGTGACGGACGCATCCAGTTTGCCCGGCCGACCGGAATTGGCACCTCGATGGATTCCGTCACGCGCCTGCGCGGCATCACCGCCATCAAGACGGTCGTTGTGGGGGGGCAACATTTACGCGTGTTGACTGTGCCCCTTTCGACCACCCGCGGACCGGCAGGTACGCTGCAAATTGCCATCACCCTGACGATTTTGGACGAGGTGCAGCGGACGTTATCTGTCATTCTCATCGTGCTCACCATTGTGGCAATGGGCATCTCCATCATCGCCACCTGGCTCTCGACCCGGCAGGTGCTTAAGCCCCTCGACACAATGACCAGCATTGCCACCAAGATCACCAAAGCCGATGACCTTTCGCGCCGGATCCCGACTGATAACACCCGACAAGATGAAGTGGGCAGGCTAATCCTGGCGTTTAACCAGACACTTTCGAGGTTGGATGCGCTTTTCACCTCGCAGCAGCGATTTTTGGGTGATGTGAGCCACGAGCTGCGCACCCCTTTGACAGTGATCAAAGGAAATGTTGGCCTGATGCGCAAGATTGGCGCAGATGAAGAATCCATGTCTGGCATCGAGGGGGAAGTGGATCGCCTGACACGGCTGGTGGGTGACCTGCTGCTGATCAACCAGACCGAGACCGGCAGCGTGTCCCTGCAGTTCGATAAAGTTGACCTGGACGTGGTATTGCTTGATGTTTTTAAGCAGATGAAAGTGGTAGCGGGTGACCGGGTGAAGATGAGCCTTGAAGGGCTGGCTCCCATCCAGATCAACGGCGAAGTTGACCGTATCAAACAGGTCTTTCTGAATTTGGTTGGCAATGCCCTCCAGTACACGCAGCGTGGGGATTCGATCATGATCCGCATGCAAACCGCTGAGAAATGGGTCAGCGTGTTTGTAAAAGATACCGGATCGGGCATCAGCGAAGAGGACCTGCCGCACATCTTTGAGCGTTTTTACCGCGGTGAGAAATCCCGCAAGCGCACCAGCGGCATCGGCTTTGGACTGGGGCTTTCCATCGTGCAATGGATCGTCAACCAGCACGGCGGAACGATTACGGCAAATTCAATCCCCGGGCAGGGAACCGAGTTCGTCGTTCAGTTCCCATTGTTCGAAGATTAATTGCACAACCCGGCTAATAGCCGGGTTGTGCTTTTTCGGGGCAAAATCCGTGGATCAAACGGATGATGCAGATCAGGTGCGCGGATTTTGAGAACTGTAGCTGCGATATACTGCCTGCTGCTGGGAACGGGCGGCAATAGAGGCGTTCGGTCTGCTGCTGGGTACCTGGCGGGTGATTTGCACTGCAGGGCGGGCAGCAGGTGAGGGGGAAGCGGTGCGGTGCAGCGTTGCAGGATTTTTTGTGCTGCGGGAGGCATCGCCGCGATGGGATTTGCGCTCCAGTGCGCTGGTGAGCGACCCGATGATAAGGACGCGGATGACCCAGACCAGCACGGCAACAAACAGCGGGACAATGGTATTGAGTGACTTTGACGCAACAATGGCGGCGCTGGCGGTGGCATGATTGCTAATGGCAATGGCAACTCCCCACCAGGTGAGCGCTGCGTTGAAGGTTCCCGCAATTAACCAGGCACCAAAAAGGTACCACGATTCGCGGCGGTCGCCCTCATGCCCCTTCTGCGTGATCAGGCGGGCGATGCCGGCAAAATCGATACCGCAAAAAGCCAGCGCCATCAGGGTCGCCCACTGGAAACCGGCAAAGCGCAAATCTCCCAGCAGGTCACGCAGGGCATAAGCCGTTGTGCCATAATTGAAGGCTTCAAAGGCGATCATGGCAATGACGATGATGAAACCATAGACATTCCCGGACTGAACGCGCGTCCTTTTGATTGTGGTAAACGAGCTGTTGAACAAATTACGGGTGGATGAGAGGTTCATGACTGTTTTCTCCTTGATACAAATTCAATGAGTAATTACAGTCACATTATAGAACAATAATTCTATTAAGTCAATGGTTTTAGAAAACTCGTTCTAAATTGGTTCTTCCGCAGCCAGCCAGTTAATTTCAACTGGTTTGGCATTCTCGGGCACCATGTTATGGGCTTCCGTCAACGGCAGGCGGTTGGACTGGCACACCAGCGTTGCCAGCGCCATTCCGTGAGTCACCACCAGCACACTGCCAACCGGAAACAGGCGGCTGACCTCATCAGCAAAGGCAGCGGTGCGTGCCGCCACCTGTGAGACGCTTTCGCCTCCGGGCGCAAGGATAATGGTCGGGTCACTGTGGCTGAGAGCGTAGCGCTCAGTAAATTTTGCCCGCATCTCCTGGAATTTCTGCCCTTCCCATTCTCCAAAACAGATCTCCCGCAGGCGGGGATCTGGGATCAGCGCAATGGAGCGTTCTTCGTGCAAGGCACGGGCTGTCTGCATGGCACGCTGCAAATCGCTGGTGTAAATGGCGGTAAATGATTCTGAGGCCAGCAATTTGGCAAGGGCTTGCGCCTGCCGCACCCCCTCTGCATTTAACGGAATATCCTTCTGCCCCTGGCAACGCCCCTCAAGGTTCCAATCCGTCTGCCCATGCCTCACGAGCGTCATGCGGGTCAAGGGTGGGCAAGCCCCGTGGTTAACTCCGCATAATACGCGCACAACGAATTCACCGGGCAACCCTCACATGCCGGCTTGCGTGCATGGCACACCTCGCGGCCCAGCCGGATGAGGTTGAGGTGCCCGGCATAGAACTCTTCGGGTGGGATCAACTGCTCCATGAGAGAATGGGTTTGTTCAACGTTCATCCCCTGTGGACGGGCGCCCAACCGGCCAGTGACGCGGTAAATATGCGTGTCCACCGGGAAAGCCGGGCGATTCAATGCAAACTGGAGGACGATGGCAGCGGTTTTCCTCCCAACGCCCTTGAAACGCAGCAGCCATTCCCGCGCCTCTTCCAGCGGCAGTAGCGCCAGGAACGAAAGATCCAGGTTTCCGCGTTCCTGTATGATCTGCGCTAAAACCGCCTTGATGCGCGGACCTTTTTGATTGGCCAGCCCGGCTATGCGGATCGTGTCGATGATTTCCTCATCCGCTGCGCTGATAACCGCTTCCCAACTTGAGAAGCGTTTTTTCAATGCAGTAAAGGCAATGTCGCGATTCCGGTCGTTGGTATTTTGCGAAAGAATGGTGCAAACCAGTTCATCCACCGGCGGCAGCGGGTCGCGCCAATCCGGGTGACCAAATGCGGCAGAAAGACGCGCCAACACCTCCCGCATCAAAATGGATGCCGCCTTCTGGTTATCGTCCATTCGAGAGTGAACCGGAAGGCGCATGCCGCTTGAGGTACTTCATTAGGCCGTAGGCAAGGCGTGAGAAATAATGTTCATAATGCGGAGATTTGGAATCAAACTGTTTTAGCAATTGGATACAGGTATGTTCGATTTCAGGCACAGGCAGTTCATTTTCGGCGAGTTTGTCCACTTGCTGCTGCACCTTGCCAAGGAACTTCATTTGCTCCTTCACCTCGTCGCTGGTGATCACCCCGGCTCTCCCGGTGACAAGGGTATACGCTTTATACTGCGGAGACAACAACTCCCGCAGGGCTTCCTGCCAGGCCGGCAGGTCAGATGCAGCAAGAAACGGCGGAGCACCCGGGACCACGGTATCCCCAATAAACAGCAGTCTTTGCGCGGGCAGCTCCACCCAGCAGGAACACGCGGATATTCCCGTCACTTTGCGGATCAGGATCGGATAGTCACCCCAGTAAAGCTGCAGCGAATGACCGAAAGTGATATCGGGAATCGCCCAGCGCACCACTCCCAACCCATTCACCAGTTCCCAGTCTGCCCCGGTTTCCTGCCCCTGCGCCTTGAAGGCTAATGGGCGGTCCTTAATCGCCTGGGCAACCCCTTCGTGGGCAATGGAAAGGCACTCCATCTGCCGCACGCCGAGGGTGCGGTCAAAGTGCTCATCCAGGGTGATGAGAATACGTTCAAATCCGCCGGGCATACCGGAGAGGGTCGAACGCCAGGCGCGGGTATCTTCGATCCGCAACGGAGCATCGATTAGCACCAGCCCACGCTTGCAGCGCATCACCGCGAGGGTAACCCCCGGATAGCCGGTTTCCAAGTAGATATGAGGTGAGATTTCCCGCATCGTTTTCAGGCCGGGAGCGATCAGCCAGTCGTTGGCAATGTAAAGAGGAAGCGTGAACCGCCCTCCTCGGTGTTTTCGACCCAGATCGTGCCCCCATGAGCCTGAATAGCCAGTCGGCAAAATGCCAGGCCGATGCCAAAGCCCTTGGTGGTTCCCTCGGAATGGAGCCGGATGAACTTGGTAAAGATGCGTTCCTTTTGATCCGCCGGGATACCCGGACCATGATCCTCCACCCACACGGTGATATCTTTACCGCTTTGCTTGGCAGCAACGAGAACGCCGGAGCGCATGGGAGAGAATTTGATGGCGTTTTCCAATAGATTAACCACCACCCGCCTTAACATATCGTTATCGCCATTGACATCCGGCAGTGTGCCGAGGATTTCTTTGGATATCGTGATCTGGCGGGAAATGGCGGCTGGTGTGGTGATCTCAACCGATTCATCGATGAGGGCATTAATGTTTACCTTCTTCTTGTCGGTGAGCTGCTGGCCGGATTCCAGGCGGTGAACATCAAGCAGAGAACTGATGAGGCGCTGCAGGCGGTCGGAGGACCGCTGGGCAATGTCCACCAGCTGAACCGCCTCCGGCGGCTCGCTCGGCAGCATGGTGCGCAGAATATCGAGGCTGGAAATGATATTGGCTAATGGCGAACGCAGGTCATGGTAGATCATTGCCGAAAGGTCTTCGCGCAATTCCTCCATATACTGGCGTTCGCTTATATCCCTGAAGATCCACTGCAGGCTGGGCTTGTCGGAGATGTGGATGGTGGAAACATGCACTTCCACCGGGATGGAGCCGCTTTCCGTGCATTTCAGGGTGGATTCATAAGTGACCGGTGCGCCATCCCGCAATGCGGAGAAGTTGGTACCGGTTCTTTCGGTTTTTACCTCATGCAGGTCTTCGATCGAGGTTTTTACCAGTTGGGATTTTTGCTGCCCGGTGGTCAGTACCGCCCGGAGGTTTGCCTCGATGATCTGCCCGTTGAACGTGGTGATGAAGATTGGATCGATGCTGTTTTCAAAGAGGTCGTGGTAGCGCCGGCCAGCCGACTCAACGTCGTTATAGAGCTGGGCATTGCGTACGGCGATGCCCGCCAGGTCGGCAATGGCCTGCTGGAGCTTGAATTGTTCATCGGTAAAGAAGTTAATGCGCGGATGCACAATGGTGAGCACCCCCACCAGTTTTTGGCGCGCCATCAGGGGAACACATAAGGCTGAACGTGCTGCACTGGAATCCGCCACAGCACCGGGGCGCTGCAGCCAGCGTTCATCATTCTGGGTGTTGGCGATGAGGGCAGCCTCTTTGTGCTTGACAACCCATCCCGCCAGCCCGGATTCAACCACATCCTGCATCTGGGTTACGGTATGCGGCGCCAGCTTGCCATCGAACAGGATGGCAGCATCCACAGGTTTGCCGCTGTCGTCCAATACCACCAGGCTGGCGCGTTCCACCCCCAGGTTTTGGGTGGAAAGAACCAGCACACGTGCCAGTACCTTGTGCAGGTCCAGCGTTATCGCCAGCTCACGGCTGACACTGAAAAGTACTTCGAGGGCAGAACGGGTTACATCCTGATCCATAGGCTCCTCTTTAACTTACATATTTCAAACCACTACCTGTGTTAAATAATACAACTTTATCACCATTTTGCATCCAATTTGTTGATATCAAATGTTCCAAAGCAGCCAGGGTGGCAGCCCCTTCCGGAGCGGCAAAGATGCCTTCGGCTGCACCCAATTCTTGTTGGGCTGCCAGGATTTGTGCATCCGAGACGGTAATTGCGGTGCCATGGCTTTCGCGTAAAGCCCTCAGGATCAGTCTGTCGGAAAAGACAGCCGGAACGCGCAGCCCTGAGGCAATCGTGGCAGCGTTCTGCCACACCTCGCAGCGTTCGGCGCCGGAAAGGAATGCCCTCGCCACCGGAGCGCAACCTTCTGCCTGGACGCTTACCATGCGCGGACGCTTTGACCCGATCCACCCCAGTCCTTCCAACTCGGCAAAAGCTTTCCACATCCCTACCAGCCCGGTTCCTCCGCCGGTGGGATAAACGATGACGTCGGGCAGCTGCCAGTCAAAGGCTTCTGCCAGCTCAAATCCCATCGTCTTCTTGCCCTCCACCCTGAACGGCTCTTTAAAGGTGGAGACATCAAACCAGCCGTGCCGAGCTGCGGCTTCGCGCGCCAGTTTGGCGGCGTCGTTGATCAACCCATCCACCAGGATCAATTCTGCACCGGTCATGCGTACTTCAGCCTGGTTTGCCAAGGGGGTATCAGCTGGCATGTACACATGCGCCGTACACCCAGCCCGGGCAGCATACGCAGCCAATGCGCCGCCGGCATTGCCGGCTGTAGGAATCACAAATTCCCGCAAGCCAAGCTCGACTGCCTTGGAGAGCGCCACCACCATTCCGCGTGCCTTGAAGGAAGCCGTGGCATGATTCGATTCGTCCTTGATGTATAGCCCCGGAAGATCATATTTCCTGGCGAGGTTCCCGGCCGGAAGTAATGGCGTATCTCCTTCGCCAAGCGTGAGAAAGCATGCCACATCGTTCACTGGCAGCAGCTCGCGCCAGCGCCAGATCCCGCGCGGGCGGGCGCGGATTTCCTCGCGGTCTAACCGGACTTGTGAGAGATCATAACGGGTCAAAATGGGGGAGGCACAGGAAACGCAAAAAGTCTGCGGGATTCGCGGGTCAAACTGCGCGCCGCACTCGGGGCAAACAAGGTTGTATCGCTCCTGAACCATTAAAAACAGTATAGCATAGTACACGGCGAGGAGGATTTGCCAGCAATGGTGCGGTATGGCCGCACCCTGCACTTCAAGATATGGCATTCAGGTCGTTACCCCTCGCTTGACCGTCCTTCCGGGCAGTGTTATCATTTTTTTCTGAGGTGAAAATGGAACCCACAATCCCTCCCCGTCCGGACCAGGAACCGGAAGCGGGGATGCCTGCAGAAGAGCATCGCCAAACTACATCCGCTAAACCACCTGCTTCCGCCAGCCAGATCTGGAACAGGATCCTCCGGCTGGGTCTCGGCGAGACCACCTTGCGTACCGGCATGCTCATCACAACCGGGCTGCTGGTGCTCCTGGTAGTTTGGGTAATGGGCACATACTTCCTCACCGGGCAAAAGAACAGCAATGAGGCCACTCCCACCGCCGAAGAGATTGCCATGATCCCCACGCTCCCTTCAGCCCAAAACCCCCTTGCCTTGATCGCGAGTGATTTCAGCATCAACCGCGCCGCCGACTATCACACCAACCTGCCGGCCAAACCACGGGACGATATCATCGAATACATTGTGCAACAGGGAGACACCGTTTTCGGCATCGCTGAGAAATTCGGTCTGCAGCCGGAATGGGTGCTGTGGTGCAACAAGCACATCCTGGGAGACAACCCGGCGTTCATCCGCCCCGGCCTGGTGCTGCTCATCCCGCCATTCCAGGGCGTGGTGCATCAATGGGTGGGCGGTGTGGATGGTTTGAATGGCGTTGCCAAGGGAACCAATAGCAGCGTTGACGCCATCCTCGATTGGCCCTGGAACGACCTCGACCGCGCTACCATCGGGGATTACGCCATGCCGAACATCCCGGATGGCAAACTCATTTTCATCCCCAATGGTACCGGGCAATACACAGACTGGCTGCCCACGTTCAGCCGCGATAACCCCGCTGCGGCGCAGATCATGGGACCGGGATACTGCGGCGAAGTTTATGACGGACCAATTGGCACCGGTACCTTCATCTGGCCGACCACCGAAACCTGGCTCTCCGGCTATGACTGGTCTCCTAGCACCAATCACTTTGGGATCGACATCGCCGGTGATATCGGTAATATCATTTATTCTGTGGATGATGGCGTGGTGGTGTATTCCGGCTGGAACAATTACGGCTATGGCAACCTTATCGTAGTCGACCACGGCAACGGCTGGCAGTCCGTTTATGCGCATCTTGACCAGACCATCAAAGGATGCGGTGATTATGTCTTCCAGGGGGAACAGATCGCCATGCTGGGCACAACCGGCAACTCCTCCGGCCCGCACCTGCATTTTGAACTGCGCACCACCGATGGTCAAAAGGTGAACCCATGGAACTTCCTGATCCAATAAGGCTGTGTCTGATTCAGAAAAATTGACACGGCTCTCGTTTTCCGCAAGCAAGGCGCATCTCCCGCGTAAACAGGGGATGCGTTTTTATTTAACAGGCATTTTTAATCGGCAATCGGTATAATGGAATTGTTCAAGAGGTGATGCATGAGCAATTTCCCATCCGTCCGACCTTCTCCAATTGCCGGTTCATGGTATCCCGGCAGCAAAACCGCCCTGCGCAGCGCTATCGAGGAATACCTGGAGCAAGCGGGTGAAGCAAAATTGCCGGGGAAAGTGTATGGGCTCATCGCGCCGCATGCCGGGTACTTTTATTCCGGCAGCACCGCCGGATACGCCTACCGCTGCGTGCAGGGAGAAAGCTTTGATTACTGCGCAGTCTTCTCGCCATTCCACGATTACCAGCCTTTTGACTTCTTAACCAGTGCGCACCAGGCTTATTCAACGCCACTGGGGGAAATCCCTGTTGCAGCCGGGCTGCTGGATGAACTCAACGACCATTTGCATGCACAATCCGGGCTCTCCCTGCAGCGCATTGCCCTTGACCGGGAGCACTCCCTGGAGATACAACTGCCCTTCCTCCAGGTCGCGCTGAAAGATTCCTTTGAATTGCTTCCCATCATGGTGCGCACCCATCATGCCGCCGCGCTGCAGGAAGTTGCCAACGCACTCTCAAAAGTACTGGCTGGAAAACGTGTGCTGATCGTTGCCAGCACCGATCTTTCACATTTTTATCCGCAGCACGATGCAAACCGTTTTGATAATGTGATGACCACGAACTTTGTCCAGTTTGACCCGCAGGGCGTGCTGGATGCCGAAGCCAAACAGAGGGGGTTTGCATGCGGCGCGGGAGCCGTGGCATTGGCGTTATGGACCAGCAGGCTGCTCGGCGCAACGCAGGTGACCCTTCTGCGCCACACCACCTCTGCCGAAGCCTCTGGCGATACCTCCAGCGTTGTGGGTTACGCCGCAGCTGCCATCACCGGATAAGCAGATCGATGAATCCATACGCGCGGGTTTCTGTCAACATCCCCCAGGTATCGCGGGTATTTGATTATTCCGTTCCCGCGGCATTGGCTGGCGCCATTCACATCGGGTCACTCGTCCAGGTGCCCTTCGGCAAACAGGTGGTGCAGGGCATCGTGGTTGGCCTGCCGGCAGAAGCGATGGTGGAAGAAACGCGCCCGGTTGAGGCGGTGATCGAAAGCGAAGCGGTGGTCACCCCGCAGCAGATCGCCCTCGCTGAAGATCTGGCAAGCCAAAACTTTGCAACAATTTCGGCTTTTCTTGACCTGATGGTGCCCCCCGGGCTCAGCCAGCATGCCGACGTGCGCCTGCGCCTGGTGGAGGATGCTTCAGCCCTCCGACCCTCCCCCCTGCAGGAACGCCTGGTGAATTTGCTGCAAAAACGCGGTGAACTGCGCGGTTCGCAGGTCTCCGCCGCCCTGCCCAACGTGGATTGGCGCAGCGCGGCTGCAGCGCTTGCCAAACAGAATGTTCTCACCCTCACTCCCTTCTTACCCCCGCCATCCGTGCGCCCCAGGGTGTTGCACACCGCGCTTTTCCTCAAAAATGTCCCGGCTGATGAAGAAGGGATGAGGTCTCTCGGGCGGGGCAGCCCATTGCAGGCGCGGCGCAAGCGCGTTTTGGATTTTCTGCAAAACGAAGCGATGCCGGTTACGGTTAATTGGATATATGCCGAAACAGGCGCAAATGGCAGTGATCTTGAAGCACTATCCGGGTTGGGCATGCTGCAACTGGGAGAGAGTGAAGTATGGCGGGACCCATTAGCGAACTTAAAACCGGTGCTCACCACTGCGCCTGAATTAACCCCCGAACAGCAGCACGTGATGGATGTGATCCACGCCCAACTCACCGGTAAAGAAAAGCGAGAGCCGATCCTCATCCACGGGATCACCGGTTCCGGCAAGACGGAAGTGTACCTGCAAGCCGTGGAAGAAGTACTGGCACAGGGCAAGGGGGCGTTCATCCTGGTTCCAGAAATCTCGCTTACCCCGCAGACTGCACGGCGATTTTATGCACGCTTCCCGGGGAAGGTTGGCTTGATCCACTCCAAGTTATCCCCTGGCGAACGGTATGACACCTGGCGGCGCATCCGCACGGGTGCGCTGCCCATTGTGGTGGGCGCCCGCAGCGCCCTTTTTTCTCCGCTGCCGCTACCCGGGCTGATCGTGATCGATGAATGCCATGACCATTCCTACCACCAGGAAGACAATCCGCCGCAGTATCATACGGTGGCAGCAGCCATGACCTATGCGCAACAAACCGGCGCGGTACTGGTGCTGGGATCCGCCACCCCCGGCATCGAGATGCTGGCACAATTCAAGCAGCGCAAGTGGCCCATTCTTTCTCTGCCCAACCGGGTGGCGGCCAGCCTACCCGGGGAACCGGGCAAAACCACCACGGTTTCCCCGCCGCTGCCTGATATCGAGGTGGTGGACATGCGCAGCGAATTGCGCAGTGGTAACCGGACTGCCCTCAGCAGATCGCTGCAACAGGAACTGGGCAAGGTGCTGGAACGCGGCGAACAGGCGATCCTCTTCCTCAACCGGCGCGGCTCGGCATCTTATGTGTTTTGCCGAGATTGCGGCTTTGTACTGCGCTGCAGCCGCTGCAATACCCAGTACACCTGGCATGCCGGCAGCGCCATGCTGGTCTGCCATAACTGCAACCACCAGCGCCAGATGCCAAAAACCTGCCCGGCTTGTGCCGGTACCAATTTACGGCAATTCGGCATGGGCACCGAGAGCCTTGAAAAACTGGTGCTGGAAGCCTTCCCCGCAGCCCGTACACTACGCTGGGATGCCGACACCACGCGTTACAAAGGCGCACATGACCTGATCCTGGACCATTTTACTCAGCACCGCGCTGACATCCTCATCGGCACACAGATGCTCGCCAAAGGACTGGACCTGCCGCTGGTGACCCTGGTGGGCATCATCCTGGCGGATCTGAGCCTGCACCTTCCGGACTTCCGAGCGCCCGAACGCACCTTTCAGCTCATTACCCAGGTAGCGGGTCGTTCCGGGCGGGGCAGCCTGCGCGGTAAAACGGTACTGCAAACCTTTGAGCCGGACAATTATGCCATCCAGTGCGCCGCCAGTTATGATTTCGAGCGGTTTATGCAGATCGACCTTGAATACCGAAAAAAACTGGGCTATCCGCCATTCAGCAGTCTCATCCGCATCGAATTCCGTCATCCAAGGTCTGAGGTTGTTCAGCAGCAGGCTTTGCAGGCGCGCGACATGCTCACAACGTGGATTGCGCAGGAAGACCTGCGCCAGACAGATATCATCGGACCAGCCCCGTGCTATTATGAAAAACGCGCCGGGGTTTACCGCTGGCAGTTGCTGCTGCGCGGTTCCAATCCCGGGCGGCTGCTGCAGGCGCATCCTGCGTCAGAATGGAATCTGGGGGGAGCGACCGTACAGGTAACACTGGATCCCACAACCATGCTGTAACAAAAGACGCTCTTGCGAGCGTCGGGTTTTTTTCAAGAAATAATTATTGTCCAAGCACGTACCACGGATTGACGAAACCGCCATTGAGGCGTACCTCAAAGTGCACATGGGACCCGGTAGATTTGCCGGTGGAGCCGGCTGCGCCGACATACTGCCCCTGGACAACCTGCTGCCCGCAGGCAACCGCCAGCGAAGACATGTGACCGTAAATGGTCTGGTAACCATTGTTGTGGTCGATCTCCACCATGTAACCGTAACCGGAATCGTTCCAGCCGGAGTAAATCACCGTTCCGGAATCGGAGGCGTAAACGGGAGTGCCGGTAGCGGCTGCAATGTCTATCCCCAGGTGGTAAGAGGCGTAATCGTACCCGGAAAGGAAATGATTGGCAACCGGCCAAATGAAGGCGGTGGAACCAACATAACCCGTTGCCGGCGCTTCACATCCTCCCGGTCCACTGACCACGCGGGTGACCCCCGAGCGGGGCGCAAACGCCATCGGTACGATCCAGGCGACCGTTTCTCGCCAGCCATCCGGGATCATCACATATTCCAGGTTGGTGGTATCCGGGTTTGTGATATCCAGGTGATTTGAAGGCCAGCTGATGATATCGTCCTTATCAGCGTAGTACTTTTCAGCCACTTTTTCCAGGGTGTCGTCTTTATTCCATTCGTAATAGATCCCATCAGTCGGCGGGATGGTAAGCCGCCAACCGGGAGCAATGAGCGTGGGGTCGTCTTTCAACAGGTCATAATTCGCCCACAAGATGGACTCGGGCTCAAGGCCGAATTGCTTGGCAATCGAAAAAATGGAATCCCCTTCCTGCACCGTGTATTTGACCGGGTACTGGCGGATTCCATCGGGAATTTGCGTATCAAATTCAAGCTGGCGGAGAATGGCATAACTCACCTGTGCAGGCTGATACTCCGGCAGAGTGATATCCGTATTTTCAACCAGGCTGGTTACGGGTTCGCTGGTGTCTTCATTCTTAAATGGATTGAGCTTGAAGAGCACCAAAACCAGGACAACTACCAGTAAGGCGGTGACCCCCCAGGAGAGAATTGGAACCCATTTGTTTGCCCGGGCAGGAGCGGTTTTTGGGATTTCTGCCTGGACCTCCGGGGTTTGTTTTTTTGAACTCACTAATCCTCCGTCAGGTTTTCCAGGAACTCCAGGTTGTTCTTGGTTTTCACCATGCGCTGCAGGATGGCTTCGGTTGCCACTGAGGGATCCATCCCGGCGCCCTGGGGCGGCGTGGCGATCATTTGCAGGTACATGCGGCGCATCAGCCAAACACGCGGCAGGATATCTGGTCCGAGCAGCAGGTCTTCGCGGCGGGTGGAGGAACGTTCGATATCGATGGCGGGGAAAATGCGGCGTTCCTGCAGCCGGCGGGAGAGATGCAGCTCCATGTTACCGGTGCCCTTGAACTCCTCGTAGACTACGTCATCCAGGCGTGAGCCCGTATCCACCAGCGCGGTGGCGATGATCGTGAGCGATCCGCCTTCCTCGATATTTCGGGCTGCGCCAAAGAACTTTTTCGGCGGGTAAAGCGCGGATGGATCCATACCGCCGGAAAGGGTGCGCCCTGAGGGGTTGACCACCAGGTTGTAAGCCCGCGCCAGGCGGGTAAGCGAATCCATCAAAATGACCACGTCGCGCCCGATTTCCACGAGGCGTTTGGCGCGTTCCAGGGTGATCTCCGCCGTGCGTACATGGGAGCTCACTGGTTCATCGAAAGTGGAAGCAACCACCTCGGCGTCTACGGAACGGTCCATATCCGTCACTTCTTCAGGGCGCTCGCCGATGAGCGCAACGATGAGGTGGATTTCGGGGTTGTTGGCAGCGATTGAGTTGGCCAATTGCTTGAGGATGGTGGTCTTGCCGGCTTTCGGCGGCGAAACGATCATGCCGCGCTGCCCGCGCCCAATGGGAGCGATGAGATTGATCACGCGGGAAGAAAGAATGGCGCGGTCAGTTTCAAGGTCAAAGCGTTTGTCCGGGAAGACGGGAGTGAGTGATTCAAAGGTCTTGCGGGTGCGCATTTCTTCAGGCGCAAGCCCGTTGACGCTCTCCACTTTGAGCAGCCCGTAATGGCGTTCGGCATCACGCGGCGGCCGCACCACGCCAATCACAAAATCTCCCATGCGCAGGTCGTAGCGCCGCAATTGCGCCTGGGAGACATAAACATCCTCTGAACCGATGGAGTAATTCGTACGCAGAAAACCAACCCCCTCAGGAGTGATCTCCAACACGCCGCCTTTTACTTCCACCCCCTGCGCGGCTGCTTCGGCTTTGCAGATCTGGATAATGAGATTCTCTTTTTTAAGACGGTTGGAATTGGGGATGTTCAGGTCTTCTGCAGCTTTGCGCAGTGTTGCCAGCGGGGCATTTTCCATTTCGATAATGTTCATATTTAATTTGTCCAGTTTTTTCTTTTAAGGTTTATGGGATTCCTCCTGCCAGGCAGGGGAAAGAAAGTCTCAATTAGGGATGCTATCGGGAGTTGGTTTTTGCCCACGCCCACACGGGCAAGGGTCTATGCAATGTAAATGGTTGAAGTTTCCTCAGGTATTGAAAGTATAACATGAATAAAAATGAGGTGCAAGCGAAGATTTTATGCAAGAGGCAAGAAACAGTTTACACTTTCGTCAAGGGGATTCAGCCCAAGTACTCGCGTAAATGCCGGCTGCGGGTGGGATGGCGCAGCTTACGCAGGGCTTTGGCTTCGATCTGGCGGATGCGCTCGCGGGTGACATTGAAATAACGGCTGACCTCTTCCAGGGTGTGATCCTTGCCGTCGATGAGCCCAAAGCGAAGTTCCAACACCTGCCGTTCGCGTTCAGAGAGCGCCGCCAGTGCACTTTGAACCTGTTCGCGCAGCATCTCGCGGGCAGCGGCATCCATTGGCTCGAGGGCTTCGTCATCCTCGATAAAATCGCCCAATTGGCTGCTTTCCTCATCCCCCACCGGGCGTTCAAGCGAGATCGGCTCCTCGGCGGATTGGAGGATGCGCTGCACCTTCACCGTTGCCCATGTCCAGCGTTTCTGCAATTCACCATCGATGGGCTGGTTGATCTCGCGCGCATGTTTTATGGATGCGGCATCTTCCGGTGAAAGCAGGTCACTTTCCAGCGCCAGTTCCTCCGTGGTGGGCTCGCGCCCCAGCACCTGCACCAGCGATCGCTGGATGCGCAGGAGGCGCGTGATGGCTTCAAACAAGTGCACCGGGATGCGGATGGTGCGCGCGTGTTCGGCAATGTAACGGCTGATGGATTGCCGGATCCACCAGGTGGCATAAGTACTGAACTTAAATCCACGCGTTGAATCGAATTTTGAGACCGCACGCAGCAATCCCAAATTTCCCTCCTGGATGAGATCCAGAAAGGATATACCCCGCCCCAGGTAACGCTTGGCAATGCTCACCACCAGGCGCAAGTTCGCCCGGATGAGCGTCTGGTTGGCTTCTTCCGCCCGGCGGTTTACACCTTCCACTTCGGTCTTGAGGGCTTTATCCTCCGGCAGGCGCCGCTTGAACCACGCTGCTTCGGGCATCACTGGCGTTACGGTCAGTTTTTTTAACAGGGGAATGGAAATGACATCGGGAAGAAGGTACAGACCGAGGAAGAGCGCGTAGGCGTGCCGCACCAACTCTTCCCAGATGGCATCCTTGCCCCAGCGCCCGTTATCGAGATAGGAACGCAGATACGAGGGAATCTCAGCCTGCCAGCTCTTGCGGAGCAACTGGGCTTCTGCCAGGGTCAGCGCCAGGTCTGGGCATTCGGTGCTGCCAATCCGCGCTGCGTCTTCCTGCAGGCGTACCCAGGAAGTGAGCAGGTCGCTGATGATGTTGGCAAACAACTGGCGGTGATGCCCGTCGATCGCCCGCGTTGATTTAATGTGGTTGGCGAGCATATCCACGCGCACCTTGGCTTCGATGCGTGCAGCCAGCCTGAACTCCGAATCGGCGTCAAGGAGGTGGATCTGCCCAATTTCCTTAAGATACAGGCGCACAGGGTCTTCGGAAAGCTCAAGCGCAATGGTGGGGTCTTCGAGGATTTCCAGCGGATCTTCAGGGACAACTTCACCCCAATCCTCGCGTGCCTGCACGATCTGGGCTTCATCCGGATCCTGCTTGGCGATGGCATCATCATCAAACCCCTCCTGCAGATCGCCGGGTTTGGGCACACGGATGCGCTTAACAACCCCTGCTTTTTTGGGTGCAGCGGTTTTTTTGATTTGCTTCCTGGAGGTTGAGGTTGGTTTTTTTGTGGTCGTCACTGGAAAAGGTTTAGCCGATGTTTTTATTGAAACAATGGTTAACTATACCATACTGTCAAGGGATAAATTAATATGTGGGTCTGATCATCACTTTGTCCAGTTTCCCCCTGGTCACGGTCAATTGCAGGATCTGGCTGCTCAATTCGGTCTTGACTTCGGTGCTCAATTCCGGGTCTTCCTGCAAGAATCTAAGCTGGCTTAACGCGGCGTTAATGTTGATCAGGCGCAAATTCACCAGTACCCGCAGCAGGTCTTGCTGCATCTTTGCCGGGTTGGAACGTGTAAATGAATCGCCAGCCATCAAGCCCTGAAAACGCTCTTCCAGTTCAGGCGCGAGGTGTGTCTTGATATACGGCATCACATCCTGCTCATCCTGTTCGAGCCCTGCCAACAGAAGCCGGGAGATGGTCTGGTTCTCCACAGAAACAAAATCGTTCTGGGTAAATTTTTCAAGGCTGTACTTTTTCAGCTCACGCTCCAGTTCATAGACTGCCTCAGGGCGGAAGAGTAAAAGCGCCATGCAGTGTGCTTCAAGGCTCTCAACCCGCTGGTCAACCCCTTTTTCCGTCCTGGCGGGGGGAGCAAGGCGCGCCGGGTCAGCCACGCGCTCAGTGCGCCGGCGGCTGCGCTCCACAACTTTCTGGCTGCCGAGGAGTGTCTGTTCGTCCACCTTCAACATTCGCGCCAATTGCTGGCGATACGTATCGCGCTCTATTGCCGAAGGGACGTCTTCGATCAGCGGCGTCACCTGGGCGGCAATGGCAGTTTTCACCTTGGCATCGTTGAGGTCCTGGTTTTTGGCAAGGGTCTCCATCACGTGCACCACGATCGGTTTTGCCGAAGCCACAATTTGCTGCCATTCCTGCGGGTCACGCAGTACCACCTCATCGGGGTCCATACCCGGCGGCAGCGTGGTCACGCGCACGTCTGCCTGCAAGCGGGCTTCGTGGCGCAGCAAGCCGTGGGCATCAAATGCCAGCTCGGTTTCATGCGCCAGGGCATTGCGTGCCAGATCCAGCCCGCGCAGGGTGGCTTTTTCACCAGCGGCGTCAGCATCCAACGCCAGGATGATACGATGCGAAAGTTTATTCAGCAGGCGAAGCTGGTCTTCATTTAATGCTGTTCCCATGGGGGATACCACGTTGGCAAATCCCGCCTGGTGCAGCAGGATCACATCCAGGTAACCCTCCACGATGACCACCTGGTTCTGCTCGCGGATGGCTTTGCGCGCCAGGTTCAAGCCATACAACAGGTGGCTCTTGTCAAACAGCGCGGTTTGCGGCGAATTGAGGAATTTCGGCACATCGTTGGGGTCCAGGATGCGTGCGCCAAAGCCGCACATCTTGCCGGCAGCATCGCGGATGGGGAACATCACGCGGTTGCGGAATTTATCATATAATCCGCCGTCATCGCGCTTGTTCACAAGTCCCACATCCGCCAGGTCTTCTGTTCCCCAGCCATGTGCGCGGAAATGTTCAAGTGCGGTTTCATAGCCCGGCGGGGCATAGCCCAGCCCAAACGCCTGGATGGTTTCGCGTTTCAAACCACGTGCGGTCAAAAAGTCCAGTGCCGGTTTGCCCGCCGGGGTCTCCAACAGGTGATACTGATACAACTTGACCGCGCTTTCCAATAATTCACGCAGGCGGTCATACTGGTCTTCTTCGGCTTTCTTTTCCGGGGTCAGCGGTTCCAGCACCACGCCGGCACGCTCAGCCAGGTAGCGCAGCGCTTCGGCGAAGTCCCAGCCCTCTTTCTTCATCACGTACTTGAAGATATCCCCGCCCTCGTTGCATTGACCAAAACAACGCCAGGTTCCAGAATCCGGGAAGACGGCAAACGCCGGGGTCTTGGTATTGGAATGGAACGGGCAAAAGCCGGTATAGCTCTTGCCGGAACGGCGCAGTTTCACCGTCTCAGAAACGAGGTCAACAATATCCAGCCTGGCTTTGATATCATCTATCGCGGTCATGGGTTGGTGTTATTGTATCCTTATTTTTAGAATCGCCTAGAATCCTTCCAGGCAGGAGAGGTCCACAATTCCTTTGGCGAGGCCAGCGATGTGCTGCAATAGCCCGAGGCGGTTGCTGCGCAGGCGGGCGTCTTCTGCCATCACCAGCACATCATCAAAAAAGCGGTTCACCTGCGGGATGAGCGGAACAAAGGCATTGAACAAATCGTCCACGCTCCCCTGCCGCCGGGAAGACTTTTCGATGGCCTGCAGCGACTGGGAGAGGTCTTTTTCAGAGGGTTCCACCAACGCGGTTGGGTCCACGGTAAAGTGTTGCTTCTGGTCGCGGGTGATGCGCACGCAGCGTGAAAACGCCGGCAGGATGGTTACCCAATCACCCCGAGCGATCCAGGCGGATAGTTCCTTGACCGCACGGTAGACCCCTGCGGGGTTGTGCCCCTGCTCCGCCAGCACAGCATCCACCACATCATACCGGTAGCCCTGGTCGGTCAGGCTGCTCTTGAGACGTCCGATGATGAACTCCAGCGTGGCATCCAGGCTCTTTTGATCGATGGCAAATGTGTATTGGGCGGCTGCTTTTTTCAATGCGTCGCGCAGGTCGATATCGAGATCGAATGCGCCCAGGCTCTGAACCAAGCCGAGGGCCGCCCGGCGCTGGGCAAACGGGTCCTTGGTGCCGGTGGGAGCCAGCCCCGCGGCGAACAGTCCGGTGAGTGAATCCAGCCGGTCAGCCAAGCCAAGCGCCAGCCCGATCTTGTTCGAAGGCAGGGCATCTCCGGCGAAACGCGGCAGGTACTGGTCATAGAGCGCCTGGGCTACTGCCTCAGGTTCGCCAAAATAGCGCGCATAATACCGCCCCATCACCCCCTGCAGGGAGGTCATTTCCACCACCATGTGGGTCACCAGGTCAGCCTTGGATAACGTGGCGGCACGTTTTGCAGTCTTAAGGTCGTCTCCGGACAATCCAAAACCTGGAGCGAGCGCTTCCACCAGGGCGGTGATGCGCTGGCTTTTTTCCAGCATCGAGCCTAATTTCTGCTGGAAGGTGAGCGTGCCCAGGCGGGTGAGCATGGATTCAAGCGGATGCTTGAGGTCTTCACGGATGAAGAAGTTGGCGTCGGCAAACCGCGCGCGCACCACCTGTTCGTTTCCGTCCGTCACCAGGTCAATGCCCTGCTCGCCGCCGTTGCGCACAGCAATGAAATGCGGCAGCAGTTTACCATCAGCCGTTTGCACCGGGAAGTAACGCTGGTGTTTCTTCATCACTGAGATCAACACCTCGGGCGGTAATTGCAAATGAGATTCTTCAAAGGTTCCCAAAAAGGCAAACGGCGCTTCCACCAGCAAGGTCACCTCATCCAGCAATCCCTCATCCAGTTTTTCTGAACCTCCCACCTTTTTGCTGATGGCGAGCACCTGCTGGCGGATGATCTCTTTGCGCTTCGCCGGGTCCAGGATGATCCCCTGGGCGGCAAGGGCTTTCTCGAGGTCAGCGGTGTTCTTCACCGGCAGCACTTCAGGTTCCATAAAGCGCAGCCCATGCGTTTGGGCGTCAGCCCGCAGACCGGCGAACTCAAATGGGATCACGGTATCGCCCAACAAGGCCACCAGCCAGCGGACCGGGCGCGAGAAGGGGACATTGGTGAAGTTCCAGCGCATGGATTTATCGAACTTGATGCCGGCAGCCAGGGCGGGCAGGGCTTCGAGCAAGACCTCATAGGCACTGCGGGAGGCTTCCTGCACCAGCGCCACGATGTAAACCCCGCCATCGACCTCGCGCGCTTCCAGGTCAGCCACGGCAACGCCCTTGCCCTGGGCAAATCCCTCCAGTGCGCGGGTCGGTTGACCGGTTTCGTCATAGGCGCGACTCTTGGGCGGTCCCTTGACCACGGTGGTGCGCGTCTGCTGCTCTGATGCCAGTTCTGCTACGCGGACAACCAGGCGGCGCGGGGTGCCGATGACTTCAATTTCCCCATGCGCCAGGCGCAATTCATCCAGCATGGCGGGAACGCGCGTCTTCAACTGCTCAACCGCAGCAGTAAAGTCAGAACCGGGGAGTTCCTCGGTGCCGATCTCGAGAAGGAAAGGCGCAGCAGCTTTGGGCAGGGATGCAGGTCTGGCTGCTGCGGATGCAGACGCCGGCTTGGCGGTACCTTCTGCAATCAAGGGATATTCCATTGCCCGGCGCTGTTCCACGTAAGCCTCTGAGGTGCGGCGGGCAAGTTCGCGCATGCGCCCGAATAATGCCTGGCGTTCGGTGACCCCTACAGCCCCGCGGGTATCGAGGATGTTAAAAGTATGCGAGCATTTGAGGATGTAATCATGCGCTGGCAACACTAACCCGTTGTTCAACGCAGATTCCGCTTCGGCTTCATACAACTTGTAGAGCTGGCGCATGCGGTCTACATCGGCAATCTCAAAGTAATACTTGCTGTGTTCCACCTCGCCCTGGTAATTCACATCCCCATAGGTATGCTGCTGGTTCCAATGCATCTTGCGGAAGTGCGATACGCGCTGGAGCGGCATGGTGATGCGCTCAAGCCCGTAGGTGATCTCCACTGATACGGGGTCAAGCGTGAGCCCGCCAGCCTGCTGAAAGTAAGTGAACTGGGTAATCTCCTGTCCGTCCAGCCAGACCTCCCAGCCCAGACCCCAAGCACCCAGCGCGGGCTGCTGCCAGTTGTCTTCCACAAACCGGATGTCGTGCTCGCGTGCGTCGATTCCCAGCGCTTCTAGGGATTTCAGGTACAACCCCTGCGGGTTGCCCGGGTCGGGTTTGAGGATCACCTGGAACTGGTAATGCTGTTGAAAACGGTTGGGGTTCTCTCCATAACGCCCATCGTCCGGGCGGACAGAGGGCTCTACGTAGGCCACATTCCAGGGTTCCGGCCCGAGGACGCGCAGAAATGTTCCGGGATTCATGGTGCCTGCGCCGATCTGGCTGTAGTAGGGCTGCCAGATGAGGCATCCCTGGCTGGCCCAGTATTTTTGCAGGGTCATGATCACAGATTGAAAATCAAGCGGTTCGGTCATACATCCTCCGGGCATTGGAACGCGAAATGAAGTGCCCCTATTATAACCTTTGCCTTTTCGATCACTGGATTTGTTTCAGAAATTCCGTTGCGTTCAACCCGCGTTCCAGAATATAGGTCAGGTAGTAATTGAGAATCGTCTCAACCTCCTGGCGCGTCTTCTCGCTGGGGTCGGCGCGCAAGGCTTCGGCATAACTGGAGCGTTGAAAATGGCGCAGGTAGCGCAGTGCATCCATGTTGATCAAACGTGAGCCGGGTGCGCGCGCTCCGCAGTTCGGGCACAGCACACCGCCCAGTTCCGCCGAAAAGAATTGATCCTCTGCCTTGATTTCCTTTTTGCATGAGGCGCACTCGAACAACAGCGGGCGGTAACCAACGTTATCCAGGATGCGCATCTCATAATAATGGATGGGGACGAAGGAATCTTTTTCTTCCGCCAGGCGGGAGAGCGTGTTCACCGCCAGGTCGTACAACTGCCAATTTTGCCCCTCTTCGTAAGTCAGGCGGTCCAGCAATTCGATCACATAGGCCACCCGGGCGGTGGCTTCCAGGTTCTCGCGCAGCGCCGTATAGGGCTCGATCACCTCTGCCTGTGTGACGATCCACATGTCGCGCCCTTTGGCCAGCATCAACTTGGAGCGCATGAATGGCTCCAGGTGTCCGGCTTTGCGCGATTTCATCTTGCGCGCGCCTTTGGCGATTGCCCGCAGCTTGCCCTGCTCGCGGGTGAAGAGGCGCAAGATGCGGTCAGCCTCTCCCCAATCGGAGTGCTGCAGGATGAGCGCTTCCACACGAAGGGTGCGTTCCGGGCGTGCCATTGCGGCTCAGTTCAGATCGTTCGGGGAAAATGCGGAAGGCAGCAGCTTTTCCACGGTGGTTTGCAGGGTGATCCGGCCTTCGGCATCCACAAAATACAGCTGCGTCTGCAAGCCAAATTCCGCCAGCACCTGCCGGCACGAACCACAGGAAGCGCCGCCATTCTCGGTGGCAACCGCAAGGGCAGTGAACTCCCGTTCACCCTCGGAGACCGCCTTGAAAATCGCCACCCGTTCCGCGCACATGGTTGTAGGATAGGCGGCATTCTCAATGTTCACCCCCTCATAAACCTTGCCGGAAGCCGTGAGCAGCGCTGCGCCTACAGCATAATGTGAATACGGAGCGTACGCCCATTTCCGCATATTCAGCGCGGTTTCAATCAGCAGTTTTTCCTGGTCAGGGTTCAACGTCATCGTCTTGCTCCTTTTCCGACAGCGCAGCCTGTTTCTCGGCGCGGATCTTGCCGATGCGCCGCCCCCGCACCTCTTCGATGGTCAGCAGCCAGTCTTCCACCTGGATGGTATCTCCTTCAAGGGGCACCCTGCCAAGGTCGGCGTAGAGGATACCGCCCAGCGTGTCCGTCTGTTCCGAGGTCACGGAAGTGCCCAGTGCATCATTGAAATCGTCCAATGAGATGCGCGCTTTAAAGACAAATTCATCCTCACTGATCTTTTGCACCAGCAGCTCTTCCTTCTGGTCATATTCATCGCGGATCTCGCCGACGATCTCTTCCACGATATCCTCCAGTGTCACCAGCCCCGCCATGCCGCCATATTCATCCACCACGATGGCGATGTGTACCCCCTTGGCCTGCATTTCTGCAAGCAGGTCGTCCACCTTTTTTGTTTCGGGCACGTAATAAGCCGGGCGCAGGAACTTGCGCAGGCTGGGTTTCTCATCCGGCGAATTCTGCAGTTTAAGCAGGTCCTTGGCATAGAGCAGCCCAATGACGTTATCAATGGCATCATCGTAGACCGGAACACGCGAGTGCCCGGATTCCACCAGGGAGTTAATTGCCTGCGAGAGGGGAGTTTTCACCTCAAGCGCCAGAACGTCAATCCGCGGCACCATGATCTCGCGGCAGAGGGTGTCGCCGAACTGGAAGATCGAATAGATCATGCGGCGTTCATCGGCTTCCAATCCGCCTTCCGGCTGCCCCACCTCCACCCAGGTCTTTAATTCATCTTCGCTGACGGAACCGAGCTGGCGCGGGGAGAGATCATCCGTCCCCTGCAGGCGCACGAGTGCCGTGCTCACCGGGCTGAGAATCCAATCCAACACCCGGGCGATGGGGGTCAGCGCAAGCGCCCATTTTTCAGGGTTGCGCAAGGGCAAGCGCTCAAATGTAAACTCGAATCCCAACAACACCAGCAGAACCAGGACAAACACCCCGATCCAGCCCGCCAGCGATAGTTGAACACCATTGATTAACAACGCCGAGGCAACCGCCCCCGCCACGCAGAAGTGTGTCAACCCCACCAGCACGCGGATGGCGGCGCGCAAACGCGGTTTCTCGAGCAGCTCAATGGTTCTCTCCACCTTTTGTGGTTGTTCAGCGCCCAGGTCAACCAGTTGGGGCATGCGCACATTCAACAGCGCTACCCTGACAACCGAAATGAAGATATCCAGAACAAGGAACACAATACCCAGGCTGATGCTTATCCCCATCTATTTTCCCCTCAGTTTCCTCGCCGGCACCCCCACCACCACCTCGCCATCCGGCACGTCATGCGTCACCACCGACCCTGCGCCTGTGTGCGCACCCTTGCCAATCTTCACCGGTGCCACCAGCATGGTGTCGGAGCCGATAAAGGCATCCGCCCCGATCTCGGTCGGATTCTTGCGCTCGCCATCAAAATTGCAGGTGATCGTGCCCGCGCCGATGTTAACATTCTCCCCGATCTCGGCATTGCCTATATAGGAGAAATGCCCCATCTTGACGCCGGCAGAGAGGTGCGAGTCTTTCACCTCGCCGAAATTGCCCATGTGCACATGGCTGCCCAGGTGGGCGCCTTTGCGTAAATGGCAGAACGGACCCATTCCCACATGATCCTCAACAATCGCTTCCTCAATCACAGAAGCCAGCAGTTTGCAGTCATCGCCAATTGTGGAGGAGTGGATGATGGTGTTTGGTCCAATTTCGCAGCGTTCGCCTATGACGGTATGCCCGGTCAGGTGTGTGCCCGGCAGGATCAGTGTATCCTTGCCAATCTTCACCCCGGCTTCGATGTAGACCTGCGCGGGATCGCTCATGGTGACGCCCGCCAGCATATGCTCCTGGTTGATTCGCCGGCGCATCACGGCTTCCGCTTCTGCCAGGTGAACCCGGTTGTTGATGCCCAGCGCTTCGTCCTTGTCAGTCAGCTCGATCGTGCGTACCTGTTGGCGTCCCAGTACCGCCGCGCCGACCAGGTCGGTCAAATAATATTCACCCTTCGGCGAAAGTTTGATGCGCCGGATGACATCCCATAACCAGGCAGATTTGAAACAGTAGGCACCGACATTGAGTTCATCAATCTTCAGTTCGGTTGCGCTGGCATGGGCTTCCTCAACGATCTCCCGCACTTCGCCATCCATGCCGCGTAAAATGCGCCCAAATCCATGGCTGTCGCTGGAGCGTACAGTTAGCATCGTGATGGGCGAATCCGTTTTCAACTGGTCTGCCACCATGCGCTTCATGGTATCCCTGGTTAGAAGCGGCATATCTGCCGCCACCACCAGGATCAACCCATTAAAACTTTTATAAGCGTTTTCTGCTGCCAGCACCGCATGGGCGGTTCCAAGGCGTTTTTCCTGCACGGCAAACTTTGCGCGATCCCCCACCACTTCTCGAACCTTATCGGCGCCATTACCGACCACAACCACCGGCTTCTCAGATCCCACGGCTTCGGCGGTTTCAACTGCATACATGATGAGCGGTTTTCCATTGAGGGGATGCAGCACTTTCGGAAGGTCCGAGACCATTCGCGTTCCCTGGCCTGCAGCTAAGATAATAGTTGATATTTTCATTTCAAAATCCTCATTTATTTATTATCGCTTAAAACAATGCGAGCGCTCAATGCCTTTTCAGCCTGATCGCCCGTCATCTTTTCCTATTTACTTTCAATATCTATCAGGCTGGGGCACCTGGATTCGAACCAAGATCCACAGATCCAAAGTCTGGTGTGCTGCCATTGCACCATGCCCCAAGGAGATTCACCGGTGGGTACGATTTTAACACAAAAAAACCGGCTGTGCGTTTTTTGCAGCCGCATCAGGGGCAGGTGCCGGTGGAAGAGAGGTTGAACATCTCCAGGGACTTGATCCCGCTGCGCGCGCTCACATCCAGGGAAACGCCGCACAGGTCAGGGCGGGCAGCCATCACCTTGAGATGATAGAACAGCGGTATCACGGGCAGGTCATCGTTGAAGATATGCTGCGTAAGCGTGTTTTCCGTGTCAAACGCCGTGCTGTTCAAACCGGCAGCAAGCTGGCTGCTGCAGGCGGCATCATAATCATCATTGGAATAACCGGTGAGGTTGACACCGCCGTACTTGGTGCCCACCCAGCTATTCTGTACAGTTGGGATTTCACTGCGGGCATAAAGGAAACACGGCGGCTGCCGCCCGGTGGACCAGGCCAGTTCAGCCAGGTCAAAAGCCCTGCCAAATACCACACCATCCGGTCCGGAAGCAAACATCTCCGTTACCCCCAGGTTGACCACGTTAACTTCCACACCGCACTCCGCCAGCGAAGCCTTCACGATCGCCGATACGCTATCATGCAGAGCGCTCTGGGTGACGTTGTAGGTGACGGAGAGCCTGGTGCCATTCACGATGCCGCTGATTCCCCTGGAAACGCGCGGGGTGGCGGGGTCATTATCATCATCGATCCAGCCGACCTGCTCTAGCAGTGCACTGCCCTGCGCCGCGTCATGAGGCAGGAGGGTCAACTCTCCCGCTAAATATGGATGGGACGGGGGAAGGTAACTGCCGGGTATTTGCGACTGGCTGTACAGCACGTCCTTGATAATCTTGTCCCGGTCAACGCAATAGGCAAAAGCCTGCCTGGTGCGCAGGTCACCGAAGAAGTCCGCGCGGTCAAGGTACGGGTTATACACATCATCGTACGCCGCCGGCTTGATGCCAAAATTGATCAACTCCCATTCAGGACCCTGCCCAAAATACAGCCGGGTTTCGCCGGCATTTTCCAGCTCCCGCAAGGGCTGGATCTGCGTCTCGAGACCGGTCGAGGTTTCCATGATGTCACATTCGCCGGTGACCAGGGGCGATAGATCCGTTTCCGCCAACCCCGGGGTAAAACGATACACCAGGACATCAAAATATGGCAGCGCTTCACTGCTGCGGAAGTAATGCTCATTCTTCACCAGCCGGATGTGGTCGCCGGCAGTCCACTCGTCAATCACATAAGGTCCCCACCCCAACGGGGATCGGTTGGTCTCATCGGCATCGTTCAACTGCGCTGCGCTCAGGCTATTCAGCACATGCTCAGGTAGTGGGATCCAGAAGAAAGCCGAGGGGTTTAAGGTGAGGTATCCCGGAATGCCAGTCCACTGAACCGTCTGTTCATCTACTGCGGTATATGCCGCCGTGCGTTTGACCAGGGTTTTTGAGATATCCGTTGCCGGATCTGCGGCAATGGTGTACGAATAAACTGAATCAGCGGCAGTTAATGCTTCGCCGTCTGACCAGGCGATGCCCGGCTTGATCTTGAAGGTCGCCGACATCTGCACAAGGTTCAGGCTTGAGGTTCCATCCCACTCTTGTGCGCAATCCAGCGAGGAGCAGCCTTCGGGGAAGACTCTGACGCCCTTCGCCAGCGCAACCAGGTCACCTTCCACGTTGGCAACCACATCCCCGGGCAACACAGCGATCGAAGCGAGGGTGATGCCGCCATTTTCCAAAGTCGGCAGCGGCTCTAAAATTACCGGCTCAGCCTGAAAATTGGCGGTGTCAATCGGTCCGTCGTAGAGCGCTTCCAGCACACTCCACATTGCCCGCGAGGATTCCTTGTACAAATACAACGAGGAGGGCTCTTCTCCGAGGCACACGATCAATGTCTTTGGAGGAACCTGGGTAGCCGTTGGTTGTGCCTCAGTCGGTTCGCCGGTTCCCGCATCGGTTGCGGTTGCCGGGGTCTTCCCGCAGGCAGCCATGGAAAATCCAAAGATCATCACGCAACCCAATATGGGATAAAGTTTTTTGGCAGAAAAGGTCATCGCAAGGTCCTTCCAATATTTCCATAATTATAAATCATTGCCATCAGGACAAAAAAAGACCCCAAGCTTCGCTCAGGGTCTTAAGGCTGTCAATTGTAGAATTATTGGGTGCCCTGCAGGCGCGGGTCAAATGCGTCGCGCAGACCATCCCCGAGGAAGGTGAACGCCAGCACGATCAAAGCCACGCAGATTGCAGGGGTCAGCAGCGCCCAGGGCTGCGCATTGATGGCGGTCTGACCATCCAGCAGGAGCGCGCCCCACGAGGTGAGGAAGAAGTCATCCGGGTTGGTGGATGGGCGCAAGCCCAGCCCAAGGTAACCCAGGATGGCTTCGGTGATGATCATACCAGGGATGGAGGTGGCAGCAATGATGATGATCGGACCCAGGCTGTTGGGCAGGAGGTGCTTGAACATGATGCGGCTGTCTCTGGCGCCAATGGCGCGGGCGGCTTCAACAAATTCCTTTTCCTTCAGCGAGAGCACTTGTCCGCGGACAATACGCGCCACGCCCACCCAGTTGACCACTGCCAGGGCACAGAACAGCAGGAACAAGCCGTTCAGCAATTGCCCGATGGCGGTATCGCGCAGGGAAATCATCACGATGATAAAGAAGAGCAAATCCGGGAAGGCGTAGATGACATCGGTAAACCGCATCAGCAGGTTGTCGATCCAGCCGCCGGCATAACCGGAGTACAAGCCCACCAGGGTTCCAATGAGCAGGATGAGCGTAGTTGGGATGACGCCGACGACCATGGAAACCCGTGCTCCGTAGATTGTGCGGCTTAAGACGTCCCGGCCAAGGGTATCGGTGCCAAAAAGAAAATCTTTGTTGCCGGCTTCACCGGTCGGACCATCTTTTACCCACGCTGGAGGTAGAAAATCTTTACCGGAATTCATTTCCAGCGGATTATGCGGCACGATCTTATTGGCAAATGCAGCACCCAGGAAGAAGATGGCAATAATGACCATCGCTACAACGGCACCCTTATTGCGGATGAGACGGAACCAGGCATCCTTGAGTAAACTGCGCCGAGGGGTACTTAAAACATTTAAATTCGCAATTTCAGTATTAGTATTTGTTGAGGTTGATTCAGCCATTCAAGCACTCCTCAGTCAGTTAACTTTATGCGTGGGTCAAGGAACACATACACCACATCCACCACCAGGTTCATCACTGCAACGATCACCGCAAAGATGATGGTGGTGCCCATGATCATGGAGTAATCGCGGTTGCTGATTGCTGTCACATAAGCACGCCCCATGCCCGGGAAGCCAAAAATGGTCTCGATGATGAAGGAACCGGTAACCAGACCTGCCAGCGCTGGACCCAGGAAAGTAACCACGGGAATCATGGCGTTCTTGATCATATGGCGGTAGATGACAACGCGTTCTGCCAGCCCTTTGGCACGGGCAGTGCGGATATAGTCCATGCGCATCACTTCGAGCATGGAGGCGCGGGTAAGGCGGGCGGAGCGCGCCAGGGTGCCAAAGCCCAGCACGATTGCGGGCAGGATCCAAACTGTGAAGTCATCCCAACTGATCGGGATAACGGGTACCCATTTGAGGGTCGATGCAAAAATAATGATAAGGAAAATCGCAATCACAAAGTTTGGAACGGAAATTCCAATGGTTGCGATGAATAGGCTAATGTAATCGATCCAGGTGTTTTGTTTGAGCGCTGAAATGACGCCGGCAGGGATGCCAATAACCACGGCGAGCAGCAATGCCAGAACGCCCAGCCGCAGGGAATACCCTGCTTTGCTGTACAAAAAGCTTTTTCCAACTGGAGGGGTAAACAGGTACTGCTGAACAGTCATCCCTCTAACGCGGTAGGAGGGGCCCATGTTGCCGCAGATCAAACCGCAGGACCATTCCTTGGTAACGAGGTTGCGGCCGCCAATCAAATAAGACGTGAACTGGTAGAAGAGAGGTTTATCCAGGCCATAAAAAGCATTCAACCTTGCCTGCGCTACCGCATCCACCTGGCGGGAACTGGGATCGCGATCCCACGGTCCTCCGGGAGCGTTATGCATCAGGATGAAGGTCAACCCCGCCACGATTAAAACCACGGGGATCAACCAGAGAACTCTCCTTGCAATAAAACCTGTCATAAAAACACCTCTTACGTTTAGGCTTTTGACCGGCCAGGTTTGACCCTGGCCGGTCATCAATCACATTACAACTTGCAAAGCAATGTTACTTCTCGATGGTGATGCCGAGGGCGGAGTAAATGCCAGCCCAGCCGGAATCCATCGGGGTGGTGACGAGGTTCTTGACGTACGGTTTCACCAGGTAGGTGTTGACGTTGTTCCAGAAGAATGCAACGGGGGCACCATCGGTGAGGAGTTTCTGGGCATCAGCGTACAACTGCATACGTTTGGTGGTATCCAGTTCCTTGTCTGCTTCGGCTAACAATGCATCCAAATCAGGATTGGAGTAGGCAATGCGTTCGCCAAAGCCACCGGTCTTCCAGTAAACGGAGAGCCAGTTCTGAGGATCGGGATAGTCTGCGCACCAGCCGAGGATGTACATCTGCGGGGCAGTTGCTTTATCTTTGGTGAGGGCAGTGTAGGTGGTGGACTCAACCGGGTTGAGGGCGATGTCGATGCCGAGAACTTCTTTGTAGTTTGCAGCCAGCCACTCATTGCGGGTGCGGTTGCGGGGGGTGTCAGAGAAGGTCGCGGTGATTTCGGGCAGTTTGTCGACAGAGCCGTATGAGGAATCTGCAATTGCCTGTTTGGCAGCCGCAGGATCAAAGCCCCAGCGGGATTCTTCAGCATCGTATCCGGGGAAGCCCTTCGGGATCCAGGTGAGGGTCGGTGAGCCTAAGCCCTTGAGGACATCGGTCACCCAGCCTTCGCGGTCAAGAGCGTAAGCGAATGCTTCGCGCACTTTCTGATCGGTGAAGGGTTCTTTTTCCTGATGGAACATGTAAGCATAGGTGCAGGAGCCCGGATAGATCATGGCTTCCTTGCTCAAGGTCTCATCAGCCTGGACGGTCGCCAGGTCTTCGGCAGCCAAACCAACGATATCGAATTCGCCGTTCTTGTAGGCTTCGAAAGCCACTGCGGAATCGGTGATGTAGCGATATTCGAGGTTGACTTTGGCAAAGCCGCCCCAGTAATTGGGGTTGGGGGTGAAGTTGGCAACTGAGTTCGCTTCGAGGTTGGAGAGGATGAATTGACCATTACCAACATGGTTGGCAGCGGCGGTCCACCAGGTATCGGGATCGGTGGCCACAATTTCTTCCTTGACCGGGTAGGTTACCCAGAGGGAAAGAACGGTGTGGATGTAGGGAGCCGGATTGGTGGTTCCAACTTTGAGGACGAGGCAGGTCTTCTGTTCGTAGTCGGTGCAGGGATTGCCATTGGTGTCATAGGCATGCACGGCGACTCCGGCTTTGAGGGCTGCCAGTTGCTCGGCGGTGGCGGTGGCCAGATCGGCACCACGCCAGGCGGCTGCACCAGCGATATCATCGGTGATGGCAGCATATTCGCCAGCGGTGGCGGGGTCGATATTGCGCAGGAGTGAATACTCAAAACGCTTGGCATTCAGGAGGCTGCCGTCGCTGTATTTGAGGTTCTTGCGCAGGGTGAAGGTCACCTCAGTCGCATCGGCGTTGTATTCCCACTTCTCAGCGGAGCCGGGAACCGTTTCGAGCTTGGTGTTCAATTTGGTCAAACCTTCGTACATCAGCTGCAGGTGTGCAATCTCATTGACGAAGGAAGCTTTTTGCGGGTCGAGAATATCGGGATAAGTTCCCAGGTTGATCCGCAACGTCTGGCTTGGGGCTTCAGGAGCTTTCTGGCAGGCACCCAATACCATGCTGGCGATAACCAGCACAACAACTAAAACTAACCACTTAGAACGCATCTTGATTCTCCTCCTTTTCAGAACAAACAAGAATGGTTTTTTGGTGCTGCTGCTCATAACACAAAGGAATCCGGTTCTCTCCTGAAGAACCATATCCTCGCAGCTTATTTCACCAAGTGACAGGCCACAAAATGGCCTGGTATCACCTCACGGGTTTCAGGCTTTTGCTGCGCGCAGATATCGATGGCGAGCGGGCAGCGCGTGCGGAAACGGCAGCCTGAAGGCGGATTGGCGGGAGAAGGAACATCTCCCTGCAGGATCTTGCGCTGCCGCTTCTCCTCGACCCTCGGGTCGGGGATGGGCACCGCAGAAAGCAACGCCTGGGTGTAGGGGTGCAGGGGGTTGTTGTAAAGTTCTTCGCGCGGGGCGAGTTCGACGAGGACGCCCAGGTACATAACGGCGACTCGATTGCTGATATGCTTGACCATTGAGAGGTCATGCGCAATAAAGAGATAGGTTAAGTTAAATTGTTTCTGCAGGTCTTCAAGCAGGTTCACCACCTGTGCCTGGATGGACACATCCAGCGCGGAGATGGGTTCATCGCAGACGATGAGCGAGGGTTTTAATGCCAGGGCGCGGGCAACCCCCACACGCTGGCGCTGGCCGCCGGAGAATTCGTGCGGGTAGCGGTTGGCATATGCAGGATTCAACCCCACAATGCTCAGCAGGTTCTCAACTTCTTTGTCTGCGCCTTTTTTATCGGTAATGCCATGCACGAGCAGGGGTTCCCCGATGATCTGACCAATGGTCATGCGCGGATTAAGGGAGGCATAAGGATCCTGGAAGATCATCTGCATTTTACGGCGCATCATGCGCAGTTTTTCGCGCTTCATCGATACGAGATCAGCGCCTTCGAAATAAACATGCCCGGCAGTGGGGGTCTGCAGCTGAAGGATGTTACGCCCTGTGGTTGATTTTCCGCAACCGGATTCTCCAACCAGCCCCAGGGTTTCGCCCCGGTGAATATCAAATGAAACGCCGTCAACAGCCCGAACAGCGCCTACCTTTTTTCTGAAGAACCCACCTTTGTAGATCGGGAAGTGTTTGACGAGACCGTCAACCTTTAATAGAATTTCTTTGTCAGTCATTAGCGTTCCTTCCCGGTGGTGGGGTTGACCCAACATGCGGACGTGTGTTCCGTGCCGACTTTCATCAGTTTTGGATTTTCATTCAGACACCGGTCAATTTTGTACGTGCAGCGCGGGGCAAACGGGCACGAGGTCGGTTTGCTGTAAAGTACCGGAGGCAGCCCTTCGATCGAAGTGAGGCGGTGAGGACCTGATTCATCCAGGCGGGGGAGGCTGCCGAGCAATCCCAGCGTATAGGGATGCTGCGGATTGGCATAAATGTCTTTCACCAATGCTTCCTCGATGATGTAACCGCCGTACATCACTGCAACGCGGTCTGCCAACCCGGCAATAATGCCAAGGTCGTGCGTGATCCAGATCATCGCCATGCCAAGTTCGTCGCGGATGCGTTTGACCAGCTCAACGATCTGTGCCTGGATGGTCACATCCAGGGCAGTGGTGGGTTCATCCGCCATGAGGATCTGCGGGTTGCAGGTGAGCGCCATGGCGATCATCGCGCGCTGGCGCATGCCGCCCGAGAATTGGTGGGGGTAATCATTCAGGCGATCCTTGGGATTGGGGATGCCAACCAGTTTCAGCATCTCGGCGGCGCGTTCCAGCGCCTGTGCCCGGTTCATATTCATGTGGGTTTCCAATGGCTCTGTCAACTGGCGCCCAATGGTCAGCACCGGGTTGAATGAGGTCATGGGGTCCTGAAAGATCATGGCAATCTGCGAACCGCGGATATGCCGGATCTCTTCATCAGAAATGTGCAGCAGGTCCTTGCCCTGGTAAAGGGCTTTTCCGCCAACCACCTTGCCTGGCGGCATGGGGATGATGCGCAGCATCGACATAACGGTGACGCTCTTGCCGCAGCCGCTTTCGCCTACGATGCCCAGCGTTTCGCCTTCTTTAAGATGAAAAGAGACGCCGTTTACCGCATGCACCGTCCCTTCTCTTGTTCGAAAATGAGTTTCCAAATCCTGCACATTAAGCAACTCGGCCATGCAATTATCACCTTTGGGCTTGGGATGGCATTTAAATAAAAATAGAATACAGACAATGCTAAAATTGGTACACAAAAGTATACACTGTTCGCCAGAGAGTGTCAAACAAGATTAAAATTTTATAATCTAACGGTTTTCTTAAGGAAGAAGGGAATTTATGGAAGAAATAACCCCGCTTGCCGCCCTGAACCAAATGCAGGTGAATTATGCCTTCTATTTTTCTGATCGACGAAACCCGCCGATCTTTCAATCCAATCACCTGCTCTTCCGTTCCGCTTCCATAATCAAGATTCCCATCCTGCTGGCATGGCTTGAACTGGAAAGGGAAGGCTTGTTGGACCGCAGCAAACCTTGCCGGCTGGATGCAGAAGCGCAAGTTGGCGGGGCGGGCTTTGCACGGCAATTTCTCACGCGTGAGATCACCTTTGCCGATGTGCTGTTGATGATGATCGCCACCTCGGATAACCTGTGCACCAATCTCGTGCTTCAAGAGATCGGGCTGCCGCGGTTGCAGCAGGTGATGCAGGAGAAACTTGGGTTGCACCAGACCCGCTGTGAGCGCAAGCTGATGGATTACGCCGCCCGGGAGCGCGGACTGGATAACATCATCGATGCCCGGGAGTGCATCCAATTCTTCCGCCTGGTGGAGCGCCTCCCCGCTGCTGACCGGGATTGGGCAAGGTCGTTATTGCTTGCCAATACGGACGCCGCTTTGTTTTTGCGGTCCATCCCCCGCGATACGATAGATTTCTTCCACAAAACCGGCTCGATCACCGGCGTGCTGCATGATTGGGGGTTCACAGACCAATGCGAGATGTTCCTGCTTACTGAGAACGTTACGGATGAACCAGCCGTCTTTGAAGTGTTTGGCGCGCTTGGTAAAAAGTTTCTTTGTTAATACTTTTTCCTACAGGTAGCTGCAAGCCCCCGCAAATGTATCCTTCAGATGCGGCACCTTTTGGATATCGTCCACATACACTCCATTGCGGCTGCGGGATGAGTGGATAATCTGCCACCCGCCCAGGCTGATGCCCACATGGGTGATGCGCTCCAGGTTATCTTCGTCACCGAAGAACACGAGGTCACCCCGGTTGAACGGTTGCTCAATTTTCCGCCCTGCAGCCTTCTGCATATCCGCATCACGCGGGATGTCGAGCCCGGCAAAGCGGTGACAAAGCTGGGCAAGCCCGGAACAATCAATGCCGTTGGTGGTGCAGCCTCCCCACAGGTACGGTACCCCTTTAAGGCGGAAAGCTGCATCAAGGACCGCCTGCCTTTTCACCTCTTCAGTGCCTGGCAGTTCGTTTATCGCAGCCAGTTTCCCCGCATGCACCCAACCGCCCGGCATGGCGCACGGCAAAGGTTCGGCATGCGGATTAACGTATGCCCATTCTCCCTCAACACGGGCAACTGCCACCCGGGTTCCGGAGTACAGCCGGGAAGCATGGGGGAAAGTCCTCTCAGGTTTATCGAACAAGCCGGCTTGCAGGGAGGTTACGAGATGCGTCGGCTGTTGGGGGGGAAGCTTTGAAAGATATGGTCGGTAGATCCACGAAAGGTAGCCGTCGTCCTGGCTCACAAAGACCCAGTTCCCCTCCTCCTTGAGCACCTCCAGCCTGACGCCATAAACGCATTGTGTGAGCTGTTCAGCCAGCCAGGAAGGCTCTGCGTGCATGCTGGTGAAGTTGACGGCACACCACAAATACACGCCGCGGCGCAGGATTTTCACTCCGCTGGTATCCACATCCGCACCGGGCATAGCCTCTTTGATCATCGCCACTGCCCGGGTCAGCGTCGCCTCGTCCAGCACCGCCCCGGATAAAGTGATCTTGCCGGCTTGTTGCTGCACCTGGACATCAAAGAGGGCAGTGCGCCTGTCATTATTTGCCTGGATGATCCGGTTAACCACAGTTGATAAATTTGCGTCCATTCAGGCTCCGTTTCTACTCATGCTTCAAAACTGCGCCGATCCCGGGTCTGTCAGGGAGGCTCACCGTGCCGGATTCATCAAAGTGCATGCCCTCAAATGGGTCGTTGGAGATCAATACCGGGGCATCCAGGTCCAGCCAGTCTGCCATGCCGGCCAGGTGTGCCATGGCAGTGACGCCGATCGATGTTTCGATCATGCAGCCAAGCATCACCTTCAACCCCAGTTCGCGGCTCAACTTTAGCATCGCCAGCGTGGAGGTCAGACCGCCTGCTTTCATCAACTTGAGGTTGATGCCCTTCACACCGGCCTTTGCCAGCGCTTTAACATCAGCAACGGTTTGCACAGATTCATCGGCAACCACGGGAACGCTGGTGAAGCTTTGCACGATGCCCATCCCCTCGATATCGTCTTTTGCCACCGGTTGTTCGATCGTTTCAAGCTCAAAACGTTCCAATTCGCGCACGAGCATCACGGCGTCTTCGGCATTCCAGCCGCCATTCAAATCCACGCGTAAATTGGCATCCGGCCGTGCATCCCGGATCGCCCCAAGCCGCGAAATATCCTGCCCATCGCCGGCCAGCTTGATCTTGAGGATGGAATATTTGATGAATTTTTTCGCCATCGCTGCCATTTTTGCCGGCGTATCCACGGCAATGGTGAAGGCGCTTTTCATCGGTTTTGGCTGCGGTAATCCCAATAATGTGTACAGTGGCTGCCCGGTCATGCGTCCGATGCGGTCGTGCAAAGCCAGGTCAATTGCGCAGCGGGCAACCGCAGGTCCTTCTGTGCCGACCCATTTGCCAATCTCCTCAACGTGGTCCGGAAAGGGCACCTGGCTTTCGGCGGCTTTCTGCCATCGCTTTTCTGTTTCAGCCTGATCAACATGATAATACGGCGGGATGGTGCCTTCTCCCCAGCCGACATCATCTGCCAGCCGGAGCCAGTAAGCCTGCCGCTCCTCCGTCGTCCCATAGGAGAGACGGAACGGGTTCGTTAATTTCAGCGTAATCTTTTCCCAGGTTAATCGAGGTTCCATTGCCCAATCCTTTTTATGCATCGCCGAGGCGCATGCGAATGTACGACTCATAACGTTCCACGCTCACCTTGCCTTCTTCCACTGCGCGCACCACGGCGCAGCCCGGATCGTCCATGTGGGTGCAATCGTTAAACTGGCATTGCGATACCAGCCCGCGCAATTCCGGAAAGTACCCATCCAGTTCTTCCGGCTGGGTATCCCACAGCGAAAGCCGGCGCAGCCCCGGCAGGTCGGCCACGTAACCGCCGCAATCCAAAGGAAACATCTCGCGCACGGCGGTGGTATGCCGCCCGCGTTCATTGAACTTGCTAATCTCGCGCACAGCCAGCCCCAACCCCGGTTGAAGCGCGTTGAGCAGGCTGGACTTGCCCACCCCGGACGGTCCGGTCAGTGCCGACAGCTTATCCTGCAGGGTTTGCTGCAATTGTTTCAACCCCTCGCCTTTGGCTGCCGAGGTATAAAGCACGGGGTAGCCCAGGTCCGGGTAGATCGAAAAAATCTTTTTTGCAGCGCGCAAGCCCACCAGGTCCACCTTGTTCGCCACGATCACCGCCTTCAGTCCCTGTTTTTCGGCGATGACCAAAAAACGGTCCAGCATTCGTAAATGAGGTTCGGGATGGGCACAGGCAAACACTGCCACCAACTGGTCCGGGTTGGAGAGCAAAATCTGCCGGAACATCCCTTTTGGGGTTGGGTCAAGGCGAATGAGTTCGCTGTGCCGCGGTTCGATGGATTCGATCGCGCCGCTGCCATCCGTTTGCAGGCTTACCTGCACCCGGTCACCCACGCTGATGATATCTCCCTGGAAGCTGCGCCTTTTGAGCCGGCCGCGCAGGATGCAGGTGGTCTTTTTACCGTCCACCTGGACGGTGTAGAAACCGGATTGAAACCGCGTCACCCATCCTGGAACAGTATCCCGGCTCATGGTTATGGGGTCGAGGTCTCGGTTGGTGACGGCGTCTTGGTGAGGTAGTAGTCATACTCCCAGGGATAAATGGTCTGCACCTCACCCGTGAAGTACACTTCAACCACGCGGCGGAAGATGGGGGCAGCATACACCGAGCCATCCCCGCTGTTCTCAGCAATGACCGCAATGGCGATATCCGGTTTTTCTGCCGAACCCTGGGCAGTATATCCGGCGAACCAGGCGTGCGGGTCTTCCAGCGATGTGGTGGCGGTGCCCGTCTTGCCAAACACAGGGATCTGCAGACCCCAGAATGCCTTGTAAGCAGTACCTTTGGGGTCATGCACGACGAGGCGCATACCCGTATGGAGCGCTTCGAGGGTTTCCTGGCTGACCGGCAGTGTGCCGCGCACCTGCGGAGCAAAAGACTCGATGATCGTACCGTCAATACTGGTGACCGATTCGATGATCTGCGGGCGGTACAGGATGCCGCCGTTGCCGATGGCGGCGATGAAATCAACCACCTGCAGCGGGGTCACCAGCATATCCCCCTGCCCAATGCCCATCTGCACGGCTGCGCCTTCAGTGGCGGGGTCGGTGATCACTCCCTCATCTTCAGCCACGGCGCCAATCCCGGTCGCTGTACCCAGCCCAAAGCCGCGCGCCATATCTGCCAGGTAACTGGCGCTTTTCTGGCGGTAGAGATCCAGCCCAAGGTGATAAAACCACGGGTTGCAAGAGCGCATGATCCCCTCAAGCAAGGTCAGGTTGCCCGATGGCGGCAGACCCTTGGTGTAAGTCCAGTCATCCCCCACGAACCCTTCCAGCTCGGTATATTGGCTGGTGCATTCAAAAGTGGAGGATGTTTCATAAAGCCCTGATTCCAGCGCTGCTGAAGCGGTGACCAGTTTGAACACAGACCCGAGCGGGTAGGAAGCCTGTGCTGCCCGGTTTAAGAGCGGGCTTTCAGAGTCGTTCACCAGGTCGCCCAAAACAAACTGGCTGTTGTAATTGTCGGTTTGGAATACATTGGGGTCAAAACCGGGTGAAGAAGCCATAGCCAATATGCGCCCGGTATCGCGTTCCATCACCACCACCGCGCCGGTGAACCCAAGCAGGGCTTTTTGCACCAGCAACTGGAATTGCTTGTCGATGGTGGTTGTGATCGTGTAGGCTGCCTGCGGGTCGGAGTGCGCCAGGCGGGTGGAGTTGGTGCCGTCCGGCTGCACCACGTACAGATCCGCGCTGGGCTTGCCAGCCAGGTATTGCTCGCCCCATTTTTCGAGCCCGGCTGCACCGATCATTTCATCCCCGGCATAGCCCATGCGGCGGTATTCATCCAATTGCTCGGGTGAAATGAACTTCATGTACCCCAGCACCTGCGGCGCAGCACCGCCGTTGAAATAATAGCGGGAGGTATAGGGATTGGTCACCAGCCCATTGAGTGTATCCAGGTATGCCGCCCGGTCATCGTAGCCTTGCTTTGAAACTTCCCCGATCGGCACATACCAGTCTGCCCCGGCATCACGGTACATATCCTTGATGACATTCTTGGGCTTATTGGTCATTTCCGAGAGCATGGTCAGCAGCAATCCCTCCTGGCTGCTGTAGATCTGCCCCGGCCACACGCCCAGAGCAACTGCCTCGGTTTGCGTGGCAAGCGTATTGCCATTGTGGTCATTAATATCGCCGCGGGCAGGTTGTTCAATGTAAAGTGCCAGCCTGTTACCGCCTGCCAGTTCCGGCAGGATGAGGCCGTCTTCCCATTGCACCTTCCACTCCCCTTTTACCAGCACAAGGGTCATTTCCATCTGGCGCTGGAGAGCACCGAACAGGGAGGTCTCGAAATTCGCCTGGTAGCTGATGTTGGCCGAGGTGGGTTCGATGAGGGTGGAGAGGATGCCCACGGTCAGCGTGTGGAGCGAGAGGCTTTGGGCAACGTTGGTGTATTTGGCAATAAAGTCTTCCTGGCTGATGGCATCGCGGCTGGTGGGCGAGAGCAGTTCGTACATTCCGGCGTAATCGCTGCCTTCCCATTTGGTAAAGAAGTCGTCCGCGGTAGCGGCGACATCCGGCACGCTTGTGGTCTTCACCACCGGGGTGGGCAGTTCGCTGCCCGGCGTGGATTCCGGTGTTTTTGTGCCGTTATTGCACGCGGCAAGCAGGAAGAAGACAACGATCACTATCCAGAGTTTTTTCATAACATTCCTCCCGGATAATCCCGGGTCAACCGACATCCTCGCCATTCAACACCAGTTTATAGATCGGGCAGGCATAGGAGAGGGCATTTTGGCATTGGAAGGGAATCTCGCGGCGCTCGCCGAAGCCCATTTTGCGCAATGTGCGCTCCACGTGGCATAGCGGCAGTCCCATCACGCTGGCATAACAACCAGCGAACTTGACCACCGGCCGGAACTGCGGGTGCTGGATGGCATACGCACCGGCTTTATCCAGCGGGTCACCCGTTGCCAGGTAGGATTCCACTTCTTCATTTGTATATCGGCGCATATGCACCGGGGTGGAACAGGTGGTTGAAAAAAGGATGCCCTTGGAAGGGATCATCAATATAATGGCGGTATGCACCGCATGCATGCGCCCGCGCAGCTGAAGCAGCATCCGCCGCGCATCATCGGCATCCCTGGGCTTCCCCAGGATCTCCTCGTCATCCACCACGATGGTATCTGCAGCCAGCACCAACCCGTTGAAAGGCGCGAAATTGGCACAGGCGCGCCCCTTGGTTTCAGCCAGGCGCAGTACATAATCCAGCGGAGCCTCCCCGGCTTTCGGCGTTTCATCAATGTCGGCAGCATGGGTGCTAAAGCGCAGCCCCGTCCAGCCCAGGATCTCTTTCCGGCGTGGCGAGTTGGAAGCAAGCACAATTTCGGGAAGATTCATGGTGATAATTCTAACACACCCGAACTTGGGGCTTTGGCACCTGCATAATCCGGCAGGTTTTGGGTAAAATAGGGTATCCGAATGGGAGGCAAAATGAACCAGTTACAATCGAGGATCATGCAGGAAGGCAGGAATCTCGGCAGCGGCATCCTCAAAGTGGATGGGCTCATCAACCACCAGGTAGACCCGGCGCTGATGCAGGAATGCGGCCGCGACCTGGCCGAGCAGTTTGCGGCAACCGGCGCAACCCGCATCCTCACCGCCGAAATATCCGGCATCGCCCCGGCATTAATGACCGCCTTGTACATGAAACTCCCCGTGGTGTATGCCCGCAAGACGCGCCCCATCACCATGCCGGATACCGTTTACCTGACCATTGCCCCCTCCCACACCAAGGGCCGCAACGTGGAGTTGATCGTATCGCCGGAATACCTGCAGCGTGATGAACGGGTGATCATCATTGACGATTTCCTCGCCACCGGAGCAACCATCCTCGGCCTGGTGCGCCTCGCCGAAGCCGCCGGTGCCAAAGTGTGCGGCATCGGCACCCTCATCGAAAAAACATTTGAAGGCGGGCGGGATGCCCTGTCCTATCTCGGCGTGCCAATCGTCAGCCTGGTGCGCATCACCAGTATGAAAGATGGCCGGATTGAGTTTGCCAATGGCGCCGCCTGATGAACAACAGCATTGCAATTATTGATTTCGGTTCGCAGTACACCCAGTTGATCGCCCGCAGGGTGCGTGAGCTGCAGGTGTACTGTGAGATCTTCGCCTGGGACGCCCCGGAAGCGCTTCTTAAGGAATTCGATCCCTCTGGTTTCATCCTCTCCGGCGGTCCGGCATCGGTTTATGATCCCGGGGCTCCGGTTCTGCAGCCTTCCATCCTCAACAGCCGCCTGCCAATCCTCGGCATCTGCTACGGGATGCAGGTGCTGGTGCACGCCCTGGGGGGCAGGGTCGAAGCCTCCGACTCCCGCGAATACGGCCTGGCGCAACTCAACGTCAAATCCGCAAACCCGCTCCTCCCATCCGGAACCCAACCGGTGTGGATGTCTCATGGCGACCGCGTGGAAAAACTCCCCGCCGGTTTTCGCGCCATTGCCGCTTCACCCAACAGCCCGATGGCAACTATGATGGATGAGACCCGGCAGATTTTCGGTTTGCAGTTTCACCCGGAGGTACGGCATACCCCGCGCGGGCAGGAACTGCTCACCAATTTTGTTTTCAAGGTCTGCGGCTGCCAGCCCACCTGGACGCCTGAAAACATCATCCGCCAGGCGGTAACAGCCATCCAGGCACAAGTCGGGGTGGATCGGGTGATTGCCGCGGTCAGCGGCGGCGTGGATTCCACGGTTGCCACAGCCCTGGTTCACCAGGCAGTGGGAGACAAACTGGACGCCGTGTTCGTGGATACCGGGCTCATGCGCCAGGGCGAACCCCTGCAGATCGTCTCAACCTTCCGCGACGTGTTCAAGGTTCACCTTCACCCGGTGAATGCCGGCGAGGAATTTTTATCCGCTCTCAGCAGCGTCACCGATCCCGAAAAGAAGCGCAAGATCATCGGGTCACTGTTCATCAACCTTTTTGACCAGCAAGCGCAAAGGCTTGGCAATCCCCCCTTCCTGGTGCAGGGAACCATCTACCCGGATGTGGTGGAATCCTCCGCCACCGTTCAGGGGAAAGCCGAGCGCATCAAATCGCATCACAACGTGGGCGGATTGCCGGAGAACATGCGCTTTCAACTGGTGGAGCCGCTGCGCAACCTGTTCAAGGATGAGGTGCGCAAGATCGGCGAAACCCTGGGCATCCCGGAGGCGCTGGTGTGGCGCCAGCCCTTCCCTGGACCCGGGCTTGCCGTCCGCTGCCTGGGCGAAGTGACTCCGGCGCGGGTTGAGCGCCTGCGCCAGGCAGACGCCATATTTATTGAGGAGCTCACCGCTGCCGGCATCCTCAACCGGAAGACCAACATAAGTCACGCGGTCATCTCCCAGGCGTTTGCCGCGCTGCTGCCCGTGAAGGCGGTGGGGGTGATGGGCGATAAACGTACCTATGCCGAGGTGGTTGCCCTGCGCGCCGTCACCACCGAAGATTTCATGACCGCCGATTGGGCCGTGATCCCGCCCGACCTGCTCGCCCGCGTTTCCACGCGCATTGTCAACGAGGTGCAGGGGGTCAACCGCGTGGTGTACGACATCACCAGCAAACCGCCTGCCACGGTGGAATGGGAATAGTCTGCGCTCCTGGCAGGCGACAATGCCCGCGGGAAAACCCGGTCGTTTTGCCTTACAATTGATGTTGCGATGAAACACACGTATCGGCTGCTTTCCAGGATGATCCCTATGCTCCTGCTCGTTGGAGTGCTGTCGGGATTGGCCATCAAGCCCGCCAGCGCTGAAACGCGCAACCAGATCACCATTGCCAACCTGGATACCTCCCAATTCCCCAACATCAGTTTTTACTTCTGGGCATTCGACAACAGCGGCGCATTCATCAAGGACATCAATAACAGCGAGCTGCATATCCTCGAGAACAGCACGGTGCTGGCAGCAGACAGCATTGAGATGCTGGAACCCGGCGTTCGTTTTATCACCGTGATCAATGAAGGACCCACCCTGGCCAACCGGTATGAAATGGTTGCGCGCCTCGATCGCATCAAGGAAGCCCTGGTGAAGTGGGCACAGGCGCAGCCTGCCACCAGCATGGATGATTTCAGCCTGGTCAACAACCAGGGAACCATCGCCTTCAATCAATCCAATCCGTCAGATTGGGTCAACACCCTCAACGCTTACCAGCCTGAATTAAAGCAGGCAACCCCCGGACTGGCAGGTCTTTCTTCTGCCATCGACCAGGCGCTCGGAACCAGCGGCGCCACGCGCAAGACCCCTGCCATCCTGTACATCACGCCCCTTCCGGATGCCAGCCAAATGGAGGGGTTGCGTGATTTGCTATCGCGGGCAGCCTCGGCTCAAATTCGGCTCTTCGTCTGGCTGGTCGGACCGCAGACCTACGCCAAAGAAGAGGCTGCCCAGGTTTTACAGCAGGCAGCAGAGGGGACCAACGGGGAATTTCTTATCTTCTCCGGGGCTGAAGAACTGCCGGATATCTCCGCCTACCTGGATCCGCTGCGCTACGTCTATAAGGTTTCTTACACTTCGGCGATCAAGGCGGGCAGGAACCATACCCTCACGCTGCAGGTGCGCCGCCAATCGGTAACGCTGGACTCCCAGGCGCTCGCTTTCACCCTCAACGTCCAGGCTCCCAAACCCATCTTCCTTTCTCCCCCGGCGGTGATCACCCGTTCCTGGGTGGAGACTGAGAAAAAGGGGGAGTATCTGCTCTCTCCGGATTCTGTGGCGATCAGCTACATTCTGGAGTACCCGGACAACTTCAAACGGGACCTGGTTTACGCACGGCTTTTTGTGGATGGAAAACTGGTCGACGAAATTACCTCCCCTCCCTTCGATGTCTTTGAATGGGACATCAGCCAGGTGACTGCCTCCAACACCTTTGAAATAAAAATGACCATCCAGGATCAGGTTGGTCTCAAGGGAGAAACCATCAACGTTCCAGTGGAAGTTGTGGTGGAGGAGAAACCCCTCACCTGGTTCCAGGCGCTCACCAAACGCTTCAGCCTACTGACGATCATCCCCATTGCGTTGGTGGTAACCGCTGGCGTCCTCATCATTCTCATCGGGATGAAGATCGTCAAGCGCAATATGGTGGAACGCTCCGCCCGGTCGCATCGCCTGCAGGATCCGGTGACCCAGCCGGTGGAGATTGCCGGAGAAACGGTGATCCATGCGGTCAAAGTGGAATCACCGGGTTCCTGGCCGCGCCTGCCTGGAGGAGCACCGGCACTGGCGCGCCTGGTGCTGCTTTCCAGCGGTAAACCTGAGACAATGGTCTTTCACGAAATCCCGTTGGGTGAATTCGCCCTGACGCTCGGCAGCGATGCCACCCGGGCGAAAGCCCTGCTGAACTACCCGCTGGTCAGCCCGCTGCATGCGCGTATTTTCATGGATGAAGAGAACAACTTCCGCGTTGCGGATGAGGGATCTGCTGCAGGCACGTGGTTGAATTATGCCCCGGTGAGCAAGAACGGCGCCCGCCTGGTGCACGGGGATGTGGTGCAATTTGGCAAGGCAGCCTTCCGCTTTGAACAACTGGGTGCCGAAACAAAGAAGCTCAAGGTCGTCCCCATCGGGGATGAGTAACGATCCGTTTTTTAGTAATTGAAATCCGTAAGGATTCCAGCCGCCCGTGCCTGCTCTCTGCGGCTTCTGCCGAGGTCTCAAGATTCCTCCAGGTTCGGAGAGTATTATATAATGCATCCATGCAACAAACCCCCACCAAGAGCCTGCCGGAGAATTACCGCCCTTACCGCGAACTGTCCCTGCTGGACCGCAGGAGCCTGATCCTGGTGAATCTGTGGGGAGTTGTCATTTTTGTGTTTGGCGCGCTGTTCTTTCCCAGGCTGGCCTACTGGCTGCGCATGCCGGGTGAGTCGGGAGCGGGATCAATACTCGGCGGATCCACAAGCATTGCAGGATTCATCGTTATGTTGCTGGCAGTCACGGCGGTGATGCTGGTGGTGCACGAAGGGCTGCACGGGTTGTTCTTCTGGTATTTCACCCGGGAGCGGCCCAGGTTTGCCTTCAAGGGATACTATGCCTATGCTGCCATGCCCGATTGGTACCTGCCGCGGCGCGAGTATCTTGCTTCCGCCCTGGCGCCGCTGGTGGGGATAACGGTGCTAAGCGTGCTGGGGCTGGTGCTGCTGTCGGGCTGGGCAGATGCGCCGCTGGTGTGGCTGCTGGTGCTGAATACCAGCGGAGCGGTGGGAGACATGTGGATCGTGCTGGCATTGCTGCGCGCACCGGCGGGGGTATTGGGGCGCGACTGCGGGGATTCTTCAGAATTATTCGTGCCGGGTAATTAATCTCTCACCAAGGCACAAAGCCCACAAAGAAAACCTGCCTAAGCTTCCCTATGTGTAAGTTGCTTTTATGTAAACCGGTAAACCTTAGCTCACCAAGGCACAAAGCCCACAAAGAAAACCTGCCTAAGCTTCCCTATGTGTAAGTTGCTTTTATGTAAACCGGTAAACCTTAGCTCACCAAGCCACAAAGCCCACAAAGAAAACTTGCTTTATCTTGCCCTCATATGATGCGCCTTTGTGTTTTTATTTCTTTGTGTCTTTGTGCCTCGCGGTTTTTGCGCCCCTAAGCGCTTTTTGCGAATGGGGTTGTGAGAGACGTCTTTATGTTATTCTATTCACCTTATCTCACCAAGGCACAAAGCCCACTGTTCGTTCCAATTAAATCTATCGTAGGGGCGATTCATGAATCGCCCCTACTTTGTGAGAGACGCCTCAAAATCTTTACCGTCAATGTCAACCATGATAAAATGACACTCCCTGCGGGAAAAACGGAAGGGTGGCCGAGCGGTTTAAGGCGCCTGTCTTGAAAACAGGTTTGGCGAAAGTCAACGTGGGTTCGAATCCCTCCCCTTCCGCCAAATTTTACAGCAGCGGACAATTGAATACCCGGGGAGGTGCCGGAGTGGCCGAACGGGATCGCCTGCTAAGTGATTGTCGGGCTTTAAACTCGACCGAGGGTTCGAATCCCTCCCTCCCCGCCAGGCTGTTGAATGACAAATTAATTGGCTTTGCCAATTTTTTGATTTAATGGCATATTGATTTACCAATGCCTGGTGGGGTGCAATAATCGTGACCCCGCACTTTTTTAATTTCAGGATGCACAGATCGCGACCGGTCGCCGCTACCCAATTCATCATAGCTTCTCCATCCAGCATTTGCCATAACCGCTTGAAATTTATTATAAATGTGAGTACAATGCTCAATAAGAACGAACGTTCGTTTTTATTTGACATGACAACTACCACTCCCTCCCCAACAAAAGGTGAACGTACCCGCCAGCAGATCATCGATACGTCCTATTCCCTCTTCCTCAGCCAGGGGTTTGCGGCAACCTCCATGCGCCAGATCGCTGAACAAAGCGGACTGGCCCTCAGTGGGATTTACAACCATTTTCCCTCAAAAAAAGCCGTGTTCCTCGAAGTACTGATTCAGCGCCACCCGTTTTACAATGTTTTCCCCCTCCTAACCTCTGCACCCGGCGACTCTGCTGAAGAGTTCATCCGTAATGCTGCCCGGTTGATGATCAACGAAATGGGGCATAGTCCGGATTTCATTAAATTGCTCTTCATCGAACTCATCGAATTTGAGGGACGCGACCTGCCGGCGCTGTTCGCCATCTATTACCCATTGATACTGCCGGTCGTTCAAAGATTTCAGCAAAACAGAAGTGAGCTGCGCGATATTCCATCCATTGCCCTTGTCCGTGCCTTTCTCGGTTTATTCTTCTCTTACTTCCTGACAGAAATGCTGCTGGCGCAGTTTCCTGCCCTGCATTTCGAAGATGGCCATCTGGACCATTTTGTTGAAATTTTCCTGCATGGCGTTCTTGCGCCCAAGGAGGCTGCATGAGAAATCGCCTTCGCTCGATCATCCGCAAGGAATTCATCCAGATTTTCAGGGACAAACGCACCCTGGCGATCATCCTGATCATTCCCATCATGCAGCTCTTCCTATTAGGCTACGCCGCCACCAACGACATCCGCAACATCCCGCTGGCAGTGTTGGATCAATGCCGCTGTGCAGAAAGCCGTGCCCTCACCAATGCTTACACCACTGCGGACTATTTCAAGCTAACCCTAGACGTTAGTTCCGAGGAGGAAGTGCGCAGCCTCATCCAGGCTGGAACCGTCAGTGCTGCGTTACTCATCCCCCCTGATTATGCCGCGCAGCTTGCCAGCGGGAATGCCCAGGTTGCCTTCATCCTGGATGGCTCCAACCCCACCTCCGCTTCCACTGCCTATTCAGCGGCAATCCTCATCGGGCAATCGCAGGCGACGGAACTGATGGTGGAAAATCTATCGGCTGCCGGGATAAATGCCAGCCGCCTCTCTGCTCCGCTGGAAGTACGCCCGCACGTTTGGTACAACCCTGACCTGCTCAGCAGTTACTTCATGATCCCGGGCGTCATCGGCATGATCCTTTTTGCCATCACGTCCATCCTCACCGCCACATCCGTGGTGCGCGAACGCGAGCGCGGCACCATTGAACAAATCATCGTCACCCCCATCCGTCCGGCAGAACTGATCGTTGGCAAATTGACGCCGTATGTGATCCTGGCCTTCATCGACACCTTCGAGGTACTTGCCCTGGGGCACTGGGTATTTGGTGTTCCCATCCGCGGTTCCATCTGGCTGATCCTCCTTTCCTCCGGGCTGCTGCTTCTCTCCGGGCTTGGCATCGGGCTGCTCGGCTCCACCATTGCCAACACCCAGCAGGAAGCCATGCTCACCGTATGGATGACCCTGCTGCCCTCGCTCTTCCTCTCCGGTTTCTTCTTCCCGCTCGAAGCCATGCCGGCTGTGCTGCGCTGGATCTCTTATGTCATCCCGCTGCGTTACTACCTTGTGACCTTGCGGGCGGTGATGCTCAAGGGAGCCGGGTTTGGCGCCATCTGGGTGGAATGCCTGGCATTGGCTGCCTTTGGTATCACCATTCTTGTTGCTGCTTCGCTGCGCTTCCGCAAGCGCCTGGATTGATCTTGAAAGGAGTCTTTTATGTCCCATAAACGCCCCCCCATTCCGGTGATTCTTCTTCTGGTGGTCGCTATTTTTGTCGGTCTTTACTTCGGCATCCGCGCCCTCACCCAAAAAGTGGAAACAAGCCTGGCGCTTTCAGGAACCATTGAAGGCGAAAGCCTCAAGGTATCGGCTGAGAGTTCCGGCAAGGTAAGCGAGATGCTGGTCACCGAAGGAGACACTGTAAAAGCTGGCGATGTGCTTTTCCGCATGGACGACACGCTGCTGCAAGCCCAGCGGGACGCCGCATTGGCTAACCAGGCATTCGCCCGGAGCGCACTCACCAACGCCATGGCGCAATTTGATGTGGTCGATGCCGCCGTGCAGTTGGAATCTGCCCCGGCGCGCGCAGCTCTGTGGACTGCCAGCGACCCTTCCGGGTACACGCTTGCGAATGCGTACTACAGCCAGGCGGAATTGCTTTCGGCGGCGGAGACTGAATTGCTGAACGCCGAATCAGCGCTCGAGGACGCGCGCAATACGTTAACGCTCAAACTGGCGGAACAGGAATCTACAGACTTCAAAGCAGCGGAAATTGGCCTGATGCGTGAAAGGGCGGCACTGTTAAATGCAGAGAATCTCCTCTCTAAAGCCCGTATGTCTGGCAACCAGGATCTGATCGACGCTGCCCAAACGTTTGCGGATGATGAGCGCGAAAACCTGGATATTGCCCAGTCCGCCTACGACGACCTCAAGGATAGTGAGCCGGGGTTAACCATTATTGCGGAGCGCACGCAGGTGACCCTGATGACCGAGCGCGCCCAGCTTGCCCGCGAAGCCTGGCTCAAGCTTCAGATTGGCGAAGACTCCCCCAAGTGGAAGGCTGCCAGCGCCGCGCTTGAGCAGGCACATGCGGCGGTGGTGCAGGCAAACGCGCAGCTGGCATTGATCGATGCTCAAATCGCCCGCCTGACGGTGACCGCGCCGGAAGATGGGACGGTTACGCTAGCCGCGGTGCGGGCCGGCGAGGTGGTCAGCGCCGGCAGTCCGGTGGTCACGCTCACCCGGCCGGATTCGTTGACAATCACCGTGTACGTCCCCGAAGAGGAAATCGGGAACTTCAAACTGGGTCAGGCAGCCGCGCTTTCAGTCGACTCTTTCCCGAACGAGGCTTTCTCCGCCCATATCCTGCAGATTGCGGACCAGGCCGAGTTCACCCCGCGCAACACATCCACCAGCGAGGGGCGCAAGACCACTGTTTTTGCGGTCAAACTTTCGGTTGATAATTCCTCCGGTTTGCTCAAAGCCGGCATGCCCGCTGACTTGAACTTCACCTCACAGGAATGATCCTCATCCAGGCGGAATCCCTCAGCAAATCCTTTGGCACCGTCCATGCTGTGGACGGGGTGAGCTTTTCGATTGCCGAGGGCGAGATCTACGGGCTGGTGGGATCGGATGGTGCCGGTAAAACCACCACCCTGCGCCTGCTGATCGGCATATTGCGCGCGGACGCCGGATCCGCCACCGTTTGCGGGCTCAATGTATCAGAGACTCCGGAGGAAGTCCGCAGCCGGGTGGGTTATCTCTCGCAGCGCTTTTCGCTTTATGAAGATCTGTCGGTGCTGGAGAACATCCGCTTCTTCGCCGAGGTGCGCGGCTTGCCGCCTGCCGAGTGGAAGCCCCGCTGCATGGAACTATTGGAGTTCGTTGGATTGGCTGATTTTTCCGGCAGGCGTGCCGGCGCTCTCTCAGGCGGGATGAAGCAAAAACTGGGGCTGGCTTCCGCCCTGGTGACCCGCCCAAAGATCCTGCTGCTCGATGAACCCTCCACGGGGGTCGACCCGGTGACCCGCCAGGATTTCTGGCAGTTGATCTTGCGCGTGGTGAATACTGAAAAAATGGCAGTGATCCTCACCACCCCATATATGGACGAAGCCAGCCGCTGCCACCGCCTTGGTTTCATGCGCAGCGGCAAGATCATCGCTGAAGGCACCCCTGCCCAGTTACGCGCCGGGCTGGAAGGTCAGATCATCGAGATGCTCACCCCAACCCCGCTGGCTTTGCGCGAACCCATCAAGGCGCTTGCCGGGGTTGAGGAGGTGCGCCCATTCGGCGACCGGCTGCATATTCACGCTTCAAAAGGCGCGGTAGACCGCGTGATGCGCTCGCTAAGCTCGCTGCCCGAACTGCCGGCAGGATCCTCTACTGCGTTGCGCTTGACCACACCCACGCTGGAGGATGTCTTCCTTTCCTACGCCGCCACCAGGGAACGCAGTGATGACTGAACCCATCCTGCTGGTTGAGCACCTCACCCGCAAGTTTGGCTCGTTTGTGGCAGTGGACGACGTCAGTTTTTCTGTGCAGCCCGGAGAGATCGTGGGGTATCTTGGTCCCAATGGCTGCGGGAAAACCACCACCATCCGCATGCTGCTGGGTCTGCTGAGCCCAAGTGCCGGGAGTGCCAGGGTGATGGGGTATGACGCCTATACCCAAACCGAGGAAGTGCGTTCCCGCTGCGGGTACATGTCGCAGAAATTCGCATTGTATGATGACCTTACAGTGCGGCAAAACCTTGAGTTTTATGCAGGGGTGTACGGCGTGAAAGACAAGGATGCCGTCGCCAAAACACTTGACAGCGTTGGCCTGAACGATCATGAGCGCGTGCTCACCCGCTCGCTATCCGTTGGCTGGCGTCAGCGCTTGGCGCTGGGGATCGCCCTGGTGCATTCACCCCGCCTGCTCTTCCTCGACGAGCCCACCTCGGGGGTCGATCCGCTGGCGCGGCGGGAGTTCTGGGAACTCATTTACCAGCTTGCCGCAGGCGGTGTGACCATCTTCACCACCACGCATTATATGGATGAAGCCGAATACTGCCACCGCGTGGGGTTAATGCGCGCCGGAAAACTGCTCGCCTTTGATACGCCCACCGCGCTCAAGGTTGCCACCATCCAGGGGGATGCCTGGAACATCACCTCCGCAGTGATCTCCCAGACTGCCGCTGCCCTCAAAGAATTGCCAGGGTGCATCCGCGTCAGTTTACAGGGAGACCAGGTTCACCTACTCACCGGGCACTCACAAACAAATGCAGCATCATTGCAGACCTTCCTTACCAAACACGGTGTAAGCGATGCAGTGATTGAAAGCAGTGAAATCACCCTGGAAGATGTTTTCATGCACCTCACGCACGGTTCTCTCCGCGAGCCAATCTGAAATAACGAATTTCGGTCAAATCCTCTATAATAAACGCATGCCCCCCGCACCAAAAGTTGCTGTTGTGGATGTATCGGCAATGGGTTATCCCCAGCGGCTGTGCGCGGCTGTTCTACAGGGGCTGCTCAACCGAGAAGGAACGCGCGTCTTCCTCGACTACGGCATATATGATGATCCGGCTGCCCGGCGAACCAATGAGGTTTTCCTCGACGATGCACTCTGGTACGGCAAGTACCGCGACCTGCTTGGGTATCAGGATCGCCAGAATATGGATTACTACCGCGAGGCGCACGGGCTGCAGTTCAAACGCTCCACGCTCGACCGGATCATCCGGGAGAACATTGATAGCCTTAATGGTTACGTGGTTTGGGACCCTGCGATGGAGGATACCGCCAACATTGCCCTGATGCTCTGCGCACAGAAGAACCTGCTTCCGGTAACCCGCGACTTGGCTCCCTGGGCACAGCAGTTTGGGCTGAACCTTGCGGAAGACCTTTGCGGGCGCTGGAAGAACCGCGTTGAGCTTTACAAGTGGGCATTCAAAACGCTCTTTTCACGCTGCGACCAACAGCGCATTGCCTGCATCGAGCCCGGCTGGCAGCGCCCTGAATTCGTGGATTATCTTGTCCAGGAGCGCATCTTCACCTACAACCTGAGCAGTTCACACAAGGGTCTGGGGAGTACCCTGTTGATGCTGCTGGCTTTCGGTCCGCCTGGCCTGCGCGAGGTGCTTTTTGCGTTGCGTCTCGACGGTCTCCTGCGGCGCTTTGCCCTTGCCCTGATGGGCTGGCAGGAAGCAGAAGTGCACCTTTCCAACCGCATCCAACGCTCCATCCATTCTGATTCATTCCCCACCATTTTTGGCTGGCACACCAAAAGGGATGATGAACTGGCGTTCATGCTTCAGTTATCTTCCAATGGTATGCGCCTGGTGCCTTCGCATATTGCCGGTAACTTCTCATTTCACAGCCAGGTGAAGCCCCTGGGCGTGGAGACTCAACCTGCACCTGCAATCCCCGCGCTGGATCCGGAAGGAATCTATCTCACATTTACCTTGTCTGACGGTGACCAATTAATGATGATGAATGGCGCACAGCTGGGCAACTGGCGCAGCCCGGCGCGCGGCAAGGTGCCATTTAATTGGGAGTGCCAGCCTTTGCTGATCGAAATCGCCCCAGCCCTGCTGGAAAGATACCAGCGCACTTCCACTGACAATGACTGCCTGGTTGCCGGACCCTCCGGGGCGGGCTACGTGGTTCCTCCGCTGATGCCCAATTTACCCGCATACCTGCATGAAACAGCCTACATCTGCCAACAGGCGGGCATCCGTGTGATCACTTCCTACGTGGCCGATCCTCCCCGGCGGGTATTGCACCAGCTTGCGCGCCATCACGGAGACATTGCCGGGTATTTGTGCGGCTACGCCGTGGTCACCCGCGCGCCGCAGGCACTGATCAATGACCTTCCCATCATCGCCAATGAATCACCGTTGGTGAACGAGATTTCCCTGCATGCCGAAGAGTTGCTGCCCACCATCCACAATCGCCTGCTCGAGAAAGCCCAGACACCGCGCTTCATTGGCGTTCACCTGTTTGCCTACCGCACCACCATTGCAGACATCGTGGAATTTGTGAGCACCCTGGATATAACCCATCTCCATGTTGTGCGTGGAGATGTCTTTTTGACACTCGCCAGACAGGCAATGAGGAGGCAGAAAAATGGAAGCGCAGAAGACCACCGGTAAGTTAAGTTGGGGCACCAAGTTTGCTTACGGATCGGCGGACCTGGGGATTTCCCTGGTTACCGCTTCGATCCAGTTCTTCCTGTTGTTTTACTATACAGATATCCTTGGCATCGATCCGGCGCTGGCTGGAACAGCCCTGCTGGTGGCCAAGCTCACCTGGGATGCTGTCAACGATCCACTCTTCGGTTACTTCTCCGACCGTACGCGCAGCCGCTGGGGTCGGCGCAAACCATACATTCTCTTCGGCGCAATCCCCTTTGGGCTCACCATCTGGCTGATGTTCTCGCTGCCCGCCGGGCTCACCGGCATCACCGCCTTCCTGGCAGTCCTCGGTACCTTCCTGCTTGTGGATACGGCCCAGACGTTGGTGAGCGTGCCCTACTATGCCCTTTCGGCTGAACTGACCTACGATTACGATGAGCGCACCTCGCTCATTTCCATCCGCATGATCTACACCGTCGTCGGGTACATTCTCGGCGCTGCCGCCACCACCCTGCTGGCCGGCATCTTTGAAGGGATGGGGCTGGCAAAAACTGCCGCCTACAGCACCACCGGCGCCATCTTTGGCGTCATCGCCATCATCACCGTCCTGGTCACCGCCGTGCTTGTCAAAGAGAAACCGAACGCCGACCTGCAGCCAGCAAAGATGCCGCCGCTTTCACAGCTTGCCCAGGTGTTCAAGAACAAGCCTTTCGTCCAGTATATGATCATGAGCACCATCATCAGCATCAGTTTCACCCTGCTCACCAGCCTGCTGCCCTACTTTTTGACCTACCAGTTGGAAATGACCGACCAGATTTCCTTCGTGATGCTGGTAATGCTGGGGACGATCGGCATTTTCCTCATTCCGTGGCGGCTGGCTTCCAAGAAGATGAACAAGGGACCGGCATACGCCCTGGGACTGGGGATTGCATCGCTGGCTATTATCGGGGCGTTCCTTCTGCCAAAAGGACCAACCCCGCTGATCTATGTGATCGCTTTCGTCGCCGGACTGGGATTCTCCGCGCAGTACGTCTTCCCCTGGAGCATGATCCCGGATGTGATCGAAGTCGACCAGGCGCAAACGGGGGAACGCCACGAAGGGATCTATTTTGGCGTGAACGCCCTGCTGGGAAAACTCACCGGCGCGCTGGGGGTGGCAGCCAGCGGGTGGGCGCTCAAGTTATACGGGTACATCCCCAACGTGGCGCAGACCGAGCATGCGCTCTTCGGCATTCGGTTCTTCTTTGCCATTGTGCCGGTCATCGCTTTTGCCATTGCCCTGCCCCTGCTCATCTGGTATCCAATCACCCGCCAGAAACACGCGGAACTGACCGGGCAGAAAATGGAATAACGACGAACCGGACGATCTTAATTACTTGACAACAACATCGAGGATAAAGGTTTCGAGCGGCGGCGAGTTTAATTCCCAGGCGCGGTGGTAAATTAATTTAAGGCGCGTCGTACCGCTGGCAACTGCTTCAAAGGTGTACGTGTTCACACCGCCGGAACCGGTGAGGATCGAACCGGGTTTGTAATCCACATCGCCAACCTGCCTGAGAATTGCCGAATCAACTTCAACCAGGTCCCAGTCGTATCCGGTGGTGGGGTTGGAATCCAATTTGAGCGTCATCAACTGCCCGCTCGCGAGCTCGATTGACCTGCCGTTCATTTCGGCGTCCACCTTCACCCTCTTTTCACATCCCGCCAGCAGCAACAGGAGCACAGCAATCCCTGCAATGTGTACTACGTTTCGCGTTTTCACCTCAAACCTCCTCCCGTTGTACTGACAAGATGAAGCGTATTCTCAACCGGGTGCTGAAGCCTCACAGCAGCGAATAAACGCCGGCCATCACGAACCAGAACAGGGTGAAAAAGAAGATGCACCATTCCAGCACGGCAGAGCGCCACACGCGGGGTCTTTCGGGCTGCTGCTGCGGGTCAAGGATGTAATTGGGGTTCTCGTCCTTATCCGTTTTGGTACGCACGGTGAGCAGGAACGCACTGTAACTTCCGAGGGCGACGACACCGATGATGTTCAACCCCAGCGGAATGCGCCGCGCACCGGTTGGTTGGGCAAAGATGGCGATGGTAAAAAAGAGCACGTTCAGCAGCCCGCTGCGGAAGAAGGTCATGGCAGCACGGCGGTGCGGCGTGAGGCGTTCCATCGAGAAAACCCCCACCAGTGCAGCGGATGTCGCCGCGATCAGCCCAAAGCCTGCCCCCAGCCACCCGAAAACCGAATTGAGCCGCAGCCCAAGCCCGATCATCAACGGTAGGAACAGGATCCCGCCGCTGATCATCCCGGCGTTGAATGCCCAGGCACGCTTCGAAACCCCCTCTTCGCCCAGCTCGGAGATGAAATGATTTAATGGGGAATAGGTTTCCTGGTTGCGCCCGCGGTAATGAATGGCAGCGATGATCGCGCCCGTGAAGATGAGGAAGGTACCGCTCAAGGCGAAATAAGGGTAAACTAACGTTATCCATGCACTCATCGAAGGATTCATTTCCTTTCCAGCCCGTTTTGATTATTTTACTCCAGCCGCACCAATGCGCAAAAGTGAGGGAACATGTACGATCAGTTTTCAAGGGATTATGACCGTTTTGTCAATTGGCCCAGCCGGCTGGCGTTTGAAATGCCATTCCTTATCGATCAGCTTGGTGCGCTAAAAAAGCAGGAAGGCGTTCCTCTACGCGTCCTCGACGCCGCCTGCGGCACCGGGCAGCACGCCATTGCTCTTGCCAAGGAGGGGGTGAACGCCAGCGGCGCAGATATCAGCCCGGAAATGATCAACGTTGCCCGCCAGAACGCACAGGCAGCCGGGATGGATATCCGCTTTGAGGCGGTAGGGTTTGGCAGCCTGGAACAAACCTTCGGCGAGGGCAGTTGCGATGCGCTCCTCTGCCTGGGGAATTCGCTGCCGCATCTGCTGACCCCTGACGCACTCGCCGGCGCGCTCTCCGATTTTCATGCCTGCCTGAAACCCGGGGGGATGCTGCTCATCCAGAACCGAAATTTTGACGGCGTGTGCGCGCGGCGCGAACGCTGGATGGAGCCCCAGGCACACTCTGAGGGCAATCGGCAGTGGGTCTTCCAGCGTTTTTACGATTTTGAACCCGATGGACTGATCCGCTTCAATATCGTCACCCTTTACCGCGAGGGCAGCGAAGAATGGCGCGCCAGGCTTACGTCAACCCAACTCTCCCCGCAAACCCACACAGCGCTGTCTACGGCGTTGAGGGCTGCGGGGTTCAATCAGCTCCGTTTGTATGGCAGCCTCGCCGGCGCTGAGTATGATGCCGACAAGAGCGGCAACCTGGTCATCGTTGCCATAAGGGATTGATTTCTCCGTTATTTTCTGTGCATAATTAATCCATCTCGCAGTCAAGGAGCCGTATATGGAAATCATCCAGGTGCAGACCCCCACGGAGTTGCAGCAGTTCATTGACCTCACTTACCGCCTGTACAAGGATGACCCGGTCTGGGTGGCTCCGCTGCGCTCGGAACAGCAGGCGCAATTCGTCCCCGCCAAAAACCCCATGCTGGATCACTGCACCTACGCGCTCTTCCTGGCAATTGAGGCAGGCCAGTGTATCGGGCGCATCTCGGCATTCCTCGATCACCTCGCACTGGATCACTGGAAGCAACCCATCGGCTTGTTTGGTTCCTTCGAGTGTGCGAATAATCCTGAAGCCGCCAGCAGGCTGCTCAGCACAGCGCGGGACTGGCTGCGCAGTAAAGGCATGACCCGGATGCGCGGACCCTGGAGCTTTGCCAGCCAGGAATGGGGGCTGGTGGTGGAGGGGTTCACGCCTTCACCGGTGATCCTCGCTCCCTATAATCCGACCTGGTACAACGACTTGTTGACGAATTTTGGATTAGGCAAAGCCAAAGACCTGATGGTTTATGTCATCGATGCCAGCGAGGGCTATGCCATCCCGCCGCGCATATTGGAATTGACTGGCAAGGTTGCCAAACGGTATGGCGTGCACACCCGCCCGGTGAACCTGAAGAACCTGGAAGCCGAGGTGATGACCATCACCCGCCTCGCCAATGAATCCATCTCCGATAACTGGGGCTTCTACCCGGTGACCGATGCCGAAGCCCGCGCGATGGCACGCGATCTCAAGCAGATCATCGATCCCAAGGCAGTCATCATTGCCGAAACCGCTGAAGGCAAACCCATTGGCTTTGCCATGACGCTGCCGGATGTGAACGCGGTCCTCAAGGGGCTCAAGGGCTCCCTGCTGCCCTTTGGCTGGCTGAAGATGCTCACCCAACTGCCGCGCTTGCATCAGTACCGCATGTGGGCGCTGGGCGTTATCCCCGAGTACCAGGGCAAGGCTATCGACACCCTGCTCTACCGCGCCACCTATGACGCCATCTACACCGATAAGCTCCGCCTGGAGATCAATTACGTCCTCGAAGACAATGACCGCATGAATAATGCGTTGTATAAGCTGGGTGTCAAGAACCTGCGCCGTTACCGCGTGTACGAGATGGAAATTTAAATTTTGATTTCGTTGTGGGCAGAACAGGTTCGCCGCACAATTAAAAAAGCGTCCGGAGGATTTTGCATCTTCCGGACGCCTTAAATACCATCTTTATATGTGATTTATTAGTTTGCGTCCCTGCACACCAGTGGCACAGCAGTGGAGCCCTGCGTACCCTCTCCCCATCCAATTCCGTACAGGTTCGGCAGCCCTGAATCCACTGCGCATTTATTGGACAGGCTAATCCAATAGTCGTACTGATCATAATCGTCCAGTATTTTTGATAAATCGCCTGCGAACGCCGCATGAACCAGCAGCTGGTTGATCGAAGCACTGTCGAGTTTACTTCCGCTCGTGTTATTAACGCAGCTCAGGCATGTGACCTTTGCGCATTCGGTCAGCCTGGCCAGCAGGTTGGTGGCATCGTCCGTAATCTGTGTCATGAATATGTCATAATTTTCGGTCATATCCTGGGCTTTCTCTGCCTTGGATCGCCAGCCAATGAACTGGTACGCTGCCTCATCCACCCGGTTGCATTCCAATTTTTCCAGGTCTGACAGGTACATCGTGAACAGCCTGTCATGCGATTTACCAACCTGGAGTTGGATTGCATCCGAAATTTCGGAGAGTGTCGCACCTATCAGGCTGTTGAGCAGAGCTGCCAGTTCTTGATCATCCTGGCTGCCGGGATTCACAGGCGGGTGAGCAAGTTGTTTCTGGATTTCCTGTTTGGTGACCTGGGCAACCCCATACAGCCCGGAACGTGTAATGTCGAAATAGACATCGGTCACATTGGTATTCTCTAATGCGGCTACCCCCACTGGGAACAGATGAAAATCTGTGCCGTTACCATCCGCCGCAAACCCGATCAATGAGGATTCATCATACAATCCCGGCAGTTCAAAGCTGAGTGAGCCGGGTTCTTCCAACAGAAGCCCGTCCGGACCAAGGTGGACTGCTGCCAGGTAGCCCTGGCTGAAGGGGAGATCCGTGATGGATGAAACGGGGGTGGCGGTGACGATGGAGCCAAGGATCAAGGAAAGGTTCCCACCGGCGTCCGGCATGAACATCCCCCCGTCAATCATTAGTGTGAATGGTATTCCCTCAGCGGTAGTGCCATTCTTGACGAAGCCGGAACCGACACCGGAGCCCGCAGTATCTGCGTTCGTGACTGCCAGCTCAGTATCCAGGACTGAGGTAATGGTGATGGGGTTGGGTTCCAGCGGAAATTTATCTGAAGAACTGCTCCCAGCGAGGAGCTCGCCGGAAGTGGATGGATTTTCTGTGGAAGTAACCCCGGCAGAAACCGCGGAATTTTCTCCTGAAGAGCCTTCGCGGGTGCCCGATGGACCGCAGGCTGCCAGAGCAAAGATTAACACGAACGAGCCGATCAAAAGATTACGAATTCGAATGTGTGGCATGCGTTTTTCTCCCTCTTTTTGTTCCAATTATCAGGTTTCAAACAGCTTAATACATACCAATTAAGATATTAATTATCTTTATTATATCATTTCTGAATATGAGATCAACTGCTCTTTACAATAGGGGATGCAAAACCACAACTTGACAATCGAAATATCGTGCAGGAGGTGTTTTTCTATGAAGTTAATTTGGATCCATTAAACAAAACAATCCTGAACAGTGTTTCAGGATCGTTTTGCTGCAATTTTTTTAGTTTAAATGACAGGGGTAGGTTTCGTTACTCATGCTCGCCCAGTGAATTGACCTTGCCGAAGCCGGTCATGCTTTGGGTCACGCGCGGGCTGCCGTAATATCCCACGTCACCGCTGCCGGTGATGTTGATATCGAGCGTGTCCGTTGCCCAGACGGTGGCGTTGCCAAAGCCGGTGATCTTGACCACGGCAGCCTGGCACTCCAGGTCTGCACCGTCGTAATCTCCGGAGCCGAGGATCTGGACGTCCTGGCCGGTTACCTTGCCGCTCAGGCTGGCGTCGCCGAATCCGCTGATCTTCACTTCAAGGTCTTCCGCCTGGATTTCCTCCACGTTGATATCCCCGGAACCGGCGATCTCAATGGCGGCATTCGGGGTCTCGATGGCGCTGGAATTAAAATCGCCGAAACCGGAAATGCGCACCAGCAGGGAATCGCTCGCGATGTTGCCGATATTGATGTCCCCGGAGCCGGCAAGCCTGACCTCCAGGTCTTTGCCGGTGAGTTCATCCGCATCGATGTTGCCGAAGCCGGAGAGTTGAATGCCTTCAACGGATTTCATCACCAGGTTGTACTCGATGGTTCGGCTTGGGTTAAGCGAAACATTGGGCTCCATGCCAATCTCAAGCGTGCCATTAACCACTTTTGTAGTGATGTACCGCATCAGGTTCTCATCCGCGGTGATGGTCAGGGATTCTGTGCTGCCCTGGGTGATGGTGAGGTTGCCGATGCTCTTCAAATCCACGCTGGTAAAACCGCTGACATCGCGATCCTCGGTGACGATGCTGCCCGAGCCGTTGATGTTCTTCTGATTCACAAAGTCCGGCAGCCCGTTGATGGTGCAGGCGCTGAGGCTGAATACAAGAATGAGTGATACAAAAAGTAATTTCTTAAACATAGTGCTCTCCTTTTCTGTTAAAAAGCTTTAAAAGGATATACGCAAGCATTCAGGACGAGGTTGCATCGGGACGCATCATTGCGCGCAGGGAGTGCGAAGAGCATCTCGCACAGAGACAAAGAGGTAACAAAAAAGACACCCGGTACCTTTTCACCAGATACCGGGTGTCTGCTCTTAGCAAGACTAGCTGGCTGATACGTAGTAAGAATTGGTGGCGGGGCCGCGTTCCTTTAGCGGGAGCACATCCACCAAGTCATATTTCTGGCTGCCCAGCCCGAGCTTTTCACCATAGCGCAGCATGTTGTAGGGATCCTTGTAGATGCCGTGAAGCTGTGCGAACGGGTGCCCGCCATTGTTCTGCGGTTCCATCGAAGTGGGCAGGTTCTCCACGAACAATTGCAGGTTAGCGGTCTTATCCAGCACAGCCTGGTCCAGCGCTACGATGTCATCCGAACCAAAGATGCCGGCATCGTGCATGATGGGCATGCTGGTAAAGCCGAAGCAATCGCATACCGGCGTCATCTGCGTGGCAAGCGCCAAATGCGTGTGCTTGCCCTTTTCAAACGTTGAGAGTGTGATGGCGGTTGAAATGGCGCAGGCTTCCTGAAAACTGTTGAAGTTCGCCGGGACGATCTTGAGGCTGCCGGCAGGCGCCACCTTCTGGCAGCGCATGCACTGGTTGCAGGGCTCAAAATGGACGTGCAGCTCCTCCGGGTCTTGCCGGTCGAATACGATTGCTCCAAACGGGCAGGAATCGACAATCTTCTGCATCTGTGCTTTATCCGGGCAATTTTCCTTGAACCAGTATTTGTCAAAGTGCATGGTGTCATGCATCTTCGCGCGCGTCTCACCTGCCATGCAGCCCAGGGCAATGTTCTTAAAAGCGCCGCCGAACCCGCACGCCGGGTGCCCCTTGATATGGGCAAAATTGACCATAAAGGTGGCTTCTTCAACCATGCCTGCCACCTTCCAGGTCTTGATATTCTTGAATTCCCAATCGTGCGCTTTGTAGTACTCGTCATGCAGCCCGGCGATGGGGTATACCGGGCAGCCCAGCACTTCGGTGGTGTAGCCGCGGCTCTCGCAGCGCGCCACATCCCAATCCACATCCGCCACAAACGGCTGCCCGCCGCCATCCTTGATAGCTTGCACCACCTTGCGCACGAACACCGGGTGGATCACCGAATAACCGATGTTGTTGCCCACGTGCAGTTTCAGGCACACCAACTCATTCTTCACCCGGTCGCGCAGGTGCAGCCGCTCCAGGATCAGGTCAAGTTTTGCCGGCAGGGTTTCTTCTGCATCCAGTTTGTTCTGGCGCGGAGATCCGTAGAATACAGTGGAAGTCATGGGTCACCTCTATTAGTAATAATGAGATAATAACAACTGATTATATCAAGGTTAACTTTAATGGGACCTGCATGGATGAACTAATCACCCCGCGGTTGACGCTACTTCCCCTCACCCTGGAACAATTGGAAACCGGGTTGCGTTCCCTCAACGACCTTTCTGCCAGCGTGGGCGTGAACCTGGTGGAAGCACTCTTTAACGATGCAGTCGAGCGGGCTGTGCGCTTAAAAATTGAAAAAATGAAACGGGTGTCCCCAGCGCAGCATCCCTGGTTCACTTACTTCCTGATCGTGATCAATGTCGAGCAGGTTGGCGCAGGCATGGCGGGGTTCAAGGGCAGCCCGGATGAGCGCGGCGAGGTGGAGATCGGGTACGGCATCCATCCATTCTTCGGAGGCCGCGGTTACATGAGCGAAGCCGTGCAGGCGCTGGTTGCCTGGGCGTTCTCACACCCTGGGTGCCGCGCCATCACTGCCTGCGGGGTGCTGCCGGATAACCTGGCTTCTCAGAAGGTGCTGCTGAAGAATGGTTTTGTTGAGGCAGGGCAAGGCGAGTCCGGCATTAACTTCAGGCTCAACCGTACAAATCTGTAAAAACTTAACTATTGACAGGTACGCCTGAAAATCCTAAAATAGGCTAGCCGTAAGGGGTAACCCCCCGTAAATCGGAAGAAAGGTTTTGAAATGCTGCTGCAGGAAATGGATACAGCCAAAGACGTCCCCCCTCTTAGTTGCCGGGGAATCCTACGCGTATCCAAAGAAACTCGAGAACAATATTCGTCCGCTTGCCCTTTGGCTGTTTCAAATTCGGCGATTGCGGAAGAATTACACAAAGTGCCAGCCTGACCAGGGTTTCCTGGAGGTACAGCGGTGTTTCCTGACCGGCTGGCAAAAAGTGCCTGCCGGTTTTTATTTTGCTCGTTCGAGGAGGAGACATGCCATTCATCAGCCAGATCATCAACAAACCCGTAGTAGACGCCAATGGCACAGCCCTGGGGAAGATCGAAGAAATGTACGCCATCCAGAAGGAAGGGATGACGCACCCCATCATCAAAGCCATTTCGGTGCGCCGTAAGACCGGCGTCGAAACCTACCCCATCAGCGCTGTGGCGGTCCTTTTTGCGCCGGTCATCCCGTTGACGCAGTCGGTGGAGCATGTTCCGCATTACAAGGTGTTGGGCGATGAACTGCCGCTCATCCAGGATATCCTCGATAAACAGATCCTCGATACCAATGGCGTGCGCGTGGTGCGCGTGAATGATCTGGAGATCACCCGCATCGCCGGCGACTATTACGTGTCCAACGTGGATATCGGCAGCATGGGTCTGCTGCGCCGCATGGGCGTGAGCAAACCCTTTGAAACCTATTCTGCCAAGAACCCGCAAAACATCATCTCCTGGGATTACGTGGAGCCTTTGCGCCACGATGAATTCATGCACCTCAAGGTACCGGTGGAAAAATTAAAGGAACTGCACCCGGCGGATATTGCCGAATTGATCAGCGACATGAGCCACAATGAGTCTGGTCAGTTGCTCAACTCGCTGGATATCGAACACCTGGCAGACGCCCTCGAGGAAGTGGAGCCTGACTTCCAGGCATCCCTGGTGAAGAACATGCCGGATGAGAAGATCGCCGACGTACTCGAGGAAATGTCTCCGGATGAAGCGGCAGACCTGCTGGCAGAACTGCCCCAGGAACGCAGTGAAGACTTGCTGAAAATGATGGAGACCGAGGAACGTGAAGAAGTCAAGATCCTCCTCTCGTACCCTGAAGATACCGCCGGCGGTTTGATGACCACCGACCTGGTGACGGTGACCCCAAGCATGACCGCCAACCAGGCTATCGAATCGATCCGCACCCAGGAAGAGGAAGTGGATGATGTGTTGTATGTTTACGTGGTGGATGAGAAGAAAAAATTGATCGGCACTTTCTCTCTCAGCGAGCTGATCTTTGCCCAGCCTCGCACCAAGGTCAGCGAGTTCATGCACAAGAAGTTCGTTTCGGTCAACGCCAACGACAAACAGGATGAACTGGCCCAGGTGGTTGCCAAATACAACCTGCTGGCCGTGCCGGTGGTGGATGATAACAAGAACCTGCTGGGTATCGTCACCGCCGATGATGCGCTCGATAAGATCATCCCCACATCCTGGAAGAAACGCCTGCCGCGTTTTTATTAGGCTTCGAGGAAATATCTCATGGGACGCATCACCAACCCGATCCTCAGGCGGCTGATCTCTCAGCCTGCCATCCAGAGGTTGATCCTCTTCTTCTCGGTATTCGGTCCGGCTACCATCACCGCCATGGCGGATAACGATGCCGGCGGCGTGGCCACGCTTTCGGTTGCCGGCGCCACGCTGGGATATCCCATTCTGTTTGTGCTTTTCATCGTCACCATTCTCCTGGGCATCACCCAGGAGATGGGCATGCGCCTGACCCTGGTGACCCGCCGCGGGCTGGCTGACCTGATCCGTGAGCGGTGGGGGGTGCGCGGGTCATTGTTGATCTTCGGCGCCCTGCTGGTTGCCAACCTGGGCACGATCACGGTGGATTTTGCGGCGGTGAAGACCACCAGCGCCATGCTCAATATTCCGGCCATTCCGTTTATCATCGCTATCATCATCGTGGCAGTGGTGCTGGTGACCAAGGGTAATTACAAGATCACCCAGGGGCTGATGCTGTTCACGAGTTTGTTTTACCTGGCGTATATCATCTCGGCAGTCAAAGCCAAACCGGATTGGGGCATGGCGCTTTCCAACCTGGTTTATCCCCACGGGGTTGACTTTACCCCCGCTTATCTCAAGCAGTACCTGCTCATCGGCATGGGCGTGCTCGGCACCACCATCACCCCCTGGGGGCAGTTCTTCATCAGCAGTTTTTCCTTCGACAAGGATATCGAAGCCGGAAAGATCGCCTTTTCGCAATTGGAAACCTACGTGGGAGCGTTCCTCACCGATTTCTTCTCTTTCTTCATGATCGTAGCCACAGCGGCCACCCTGTTCGTGAACAAGATTCCGCTCACCTCCGGAGAAGCCGCGGCGAAAGCGATTGAGCCGTTCGCAGGGAAGATTGCCGGGACGCTGTTTGCCCTGGGCATCCTCAATGCCGGCTTCATGGGGTTGATCGTGGTGGCGCTCTCCACAGCCTATGCTTTCACCGAGTTTTTTGGTCTCTCCGGCAGCCTGGATTCAAACTTCAAACAGAGCAAATCCTTCTACTGGCTGTTCATCGGGCAGGTTCTGGTGGCTGCCGGACTGGCGCTCATCCCGGGAATCTCTTTGTTCAAGATGGCGATCATCACCCAAACCATCAATGCGGTGGCATTGCCGCTGGTCTTTTACTATTTGATCAGGCTCACGAGCAGCAAATCCCTGATGGGAAAATATTCCAATACGCCATTCCAGAAATGGTTTACCATCCTGGGTTCTGTGGTGATCTTCATCGCATCGGTTGGTGCGCTGGCGGCCATCTTCTTCAAATTTTGAAGAAAGATGAGAAATCTTAAAAAACTCTTAAGTTAAATTTCACTGATTTTAATGTTAAGGAAGTATATTTGCTGCAATACGCTGATAGGTTTTCCTCCTTTTTTGGATTTTGTATGGTTCTGAGCGATCAGGTCAAAACGAGCGGGATGCATGGTGCGCACTCCCGCTCGTTTTGATTTAATCCGGTGATGCCGCGTTGGTTTCTCGCGGGATGCTACCTGCGCGACCCCGCTCGTTTTGATTTAAACAAGGCTTGTCATCGCAAGCCCAGTGTTCGTTACTGGGCGTGGCGATCCCAAACGCATTATTGGGGCTTGCCCTTACATGGCGCAACCTGCGCGATCCCGCTCTTTTGATTTAACCAAGGCTTGTCATCGCGAGGGCGTAGCCCGTGGCGATCTCCGTTAGGTTACGAGAATGAAATGCACCTGATGCTAGTTACCCTAACCGTTGGCAAGGCTTTCACCAGTCCTGTCAAGGACAAAGTCATTAGCGAAATATAGGTTGGAAAGAGAGCCGCCCGGGGCAGCCCTCCTTCCTTTTGATACTGAAACGGTTAAGCGATTGCCTCACTGGATGAACAACCCTTCCAATTCACCATTCAGTGCCGCCGGCAGCAGGTAAGCCTCGCAGGTATCCGGCTTGATCAGGGCAAGCGTTGACTCATAAGGGTTTGTCGTCTGCAGGCTCACCCCAAGCCAGCCGCCGCGGCCAAATTCGATGCCAACCGCGCCGAGCGCATCCACCACCAGGTGCATGCCGCTGCCGTCCGGGTGGACCAGGTAGACGCTGCTGTTATCGCGGCCGCGGTAAGCAATCCATTCGCCATCCGGTGAGATCTTGGGGTTGAGGAATTTTGCTGTGCCATTTTCGATGATGAAAAGGCTTTCCGTGTTGCCCGTCTGCACGTCAATGGATTGGATCTTCCAGGCACTGCCGCCGGCTGACATCACCGCAACATACAGTTTGGTGTCATCCGCAGACCACCCCAGCACGCTAAAGAAAGCCTGGTTTGAAACCTGGCGGTTGCTGCGGGTTTCAAGATCATAGACGTCAATTCCAGCCGCAGCCCCCTCCACGTAAGCCAGTTGCGTTCCCCGGTTGGAAAGCCTGGGGTTGTAGCCGCCTATGTTCAACTGCGTGGTGCTTGCACTGGCAACATCGTACATCACAAAAAAGCCTTCAGGGTTGAGGGTAACCACCTTTTCACCATTCCCTGAAAGTGCCGCCCAGCCCGCCTGGTCGGTCAGTTTGACCTGTGCAGAGCCATCCAGGTTGGTGAGTACCACTGCTGAGGTGCCATCTGCGTTGGTGACGGCGAGGAGTGCCTTGCCCTGGATCGCAGCCGGCAGCGGCGCCAGCCGGCTGATGGCGGCAGAATCAACACACACGCCTGGGACCAGCTGCGGGGTCGAGGGGATGTCTGTCCGCGCGGTGCTGGGGCTCCACTGCGCGCTCCATTCAATCTCATCCGTAATCTCGCTGAGATTGGAGAGTACAACGGTCAGGGCACCGGTGGGGCGCACAGCGTAAGAGATGCTCACATTGACCTCCCCGCTGGACATACCGCCTCCACCACCGCCGCCATTTGCCTGGTAACCCTCGATGGTTGCGCCTACTCCATTCACGCCGGCATCTGTTTTGAAATGGAAGGAGTACCCGCCGCGCGAATCGGCGTTCACTGTTTCCAATACCAGCGTGTGCCCCGCCAGTTCGAGCGTCTGGTTGAGCGGCCATTCCTGCCCGGGCTGCGGGGCTGCGCCGGCGTCAAAGACAAAACTCGTGCTGGCATCCGGCTGCGTCACCGAAATCCGCACCCCTTTGTAGCGCAGCGTCACCGGGAAGGCGACCCCGCTGGCATTGAACTGATACGCCATCACGTCTGCCCCGGAGGGATCCGCCGGCAGTGAATTCATCACGTCAACAGGGATGCTATAAGCCACAGCGTTCCCGGCAGCATCGGTGATGGTCGGCATGCCGGTTTGCTGCACCCAGCCATTACCCGCCCCGCCCGGTTGAAACGCCACA
>JAYRQY010000109.1:0-4273 GCA_041910365.1 Anaerolineaceae bacterium
GAGCGTTTCCACCGAAGAAAGCCGGCGGATGAGCGCATGGCGTTTGATCATTTCCCGCATGCCAAGCGCCAGGCTGATGGTTACGATTGCCGGCAGCCCTTCGGGAACTGCGGCGATTGCCAGGCTCACTGCGATCATGAAGAGCTCGAGCGGGTCTCCGCCCTGGATCAAACCAACGCCAAAGATGGCAGCGCATATCACCAGGCATGCCCAGCCCAGCGTCTTTCCCAATTGGTCGAGGCGTTTTTGCAGCGGCGTCTCTTCATCGGCAACGGATTGCAGCATAGTGGCGATCATCCCCAACTGGGTATGCATGCCCGTGCTGGTAACAACCCCTGTCCCGCGCCCATAAGCAACCACTGTGCCCATAAAGACTGTATTCTTGCGGTCCCCTAACGAGGCTCCTGATTCCAGCACCAGACCGGCATTTTTCTGCACCGGGACGGATTCGCCAGTCAGTGCCGCTTCTTCAACGCGCAGGTTCACCGCTTCCACCAGGCGCAGATCAGCCGGAACAAAGTTGCCCGCCTCCAGCAAGACGATATCGCCTGGGACGAGGTTAACGGCGGGTATGGAAATGCGCTTGCCATCGCGGATGCCGTGCGCCTCTGGAGCAGCCATTTTCTTCAAAGCCGCCAGGGCTTCCTCGGCTTTCGATTCCTGCACCACCCCAAGGACCGCGTTGAGCACCACAATGAGGATGATCGCCCCGGCATCCACCCATTCCCCAAGGATGGCGGAAATGATCGATGCCACGATCAACAGAACGATCACAAAGGATTTGAGTTGATCGAAAAGCAACTTTAAAAATGTCGGGCGGGGTTTTTCCTGTAACTGGTTGGGACCAAATTGCTTAAGCCGCCTTTCAGCCTCAGCACTGGAAAGTCCGTCCGTTTTTTGTGTGTCAAGCCGGTGCAGGACATCGTCCGAGCTAAGGGAATGCCAGGTAACGCTTAAATCCTGTTGACCCTCTTGGGCAGGTTCCGCTGATTTTTCGCTCATCTAGGTTAGTTCCCTTTCGTTAATCGGTGCTGGTGGGCGAAATGATGGTGCCCGGCAAAATTTCGGCGCCTTTGGGGATTATCACTATACCGTCGCGCACCACCCAGCCATTCCCTTCCAGGTCGGTGCCGGGCGGAAACTTGCTGATGGTCACGCCGGTTCCAAGGCGGGCGTTTTTATCGATAATTGCGCCTTCGATCGTACAGTTGCAGCCGATCTCCAGGGGAATCTTGTGCCCCTCAGAAACCCAATCGCGTTCAAAATAGTCATTGCCCATCAGGATGCTGTCTTTGACCTTTACGCCGCTGCGGATCTGGCTGCGCAGCCCGATGATTGAATGTTCAATCTCGGCATCTTCGATCCGGCAGCCCTCGGTGAGCAGGGTATCTTTCATGCAGCTGTTGTTCACCGTGGACCCCGGCAGGAAACGCGGATGCGAATAAATCGGCGCTGCAGGGTCATAAAAATTGAATGGGGGGTTGGCTACCGTGAGCGCTAAGTTGGTATTGTAAAAAGAGCGGATGGTTCCAATGTCTTCCCAGTAACCCTCAAAATCATAGCCATAAACCTTGTGGGTATTGATTGCCCCCGGGATGATATGCCCGCCAAAATCGTCCATCGGGTTCTTATCGAGCATATCGATAAGGGATTCCGTCTTGAACAGGTAAATGCCCATCGAGCCCAAAAAAGGTTTCTGCCGGTCGATGCGGCTGATCATGTGGCGGAGCACCTTGGGATCCCTGGGTTTTTCGGCAAAATCCGTGATGCGCCCGCCAAGATCGCGTTTGAGAATGCCATAACGCCCGGCATCCTCTTTGTTGACCGGTTGAACCGCAATGGTCACATCGGCATCTTTATCAAAATGCAGCTGGGCCATCTTGCTGAAATCCATGCGGTAAAGATGGTCGCCGGCAAGAATGAGCACATACTTGGCGCGAGTAGCACGAATTTCGAACATCTGCTTGCGCACCGCGTCTGCCGTGCCCTGGTACCAGGAGGAGTTGGCCACCGTTTGTTCCGCTGCCCAAATCTGCACCCAGCCCTGGTGAAAGCCGTCGAAATTGTAGGTGCGGGTGATATGGCGATGCAACGAAACAGAATTGAACTGGGTTAATACGGCTATGCGCAAAACGCCAGAGTTGATACAGTTACTGATTGGAATATCGATCAGGCGGTATTTGCCGGCCATTGGTACTGCCGGCTTGGAGCGCATTTGTGTCAGCGGAAACAGTCTCTGCCCACGTCCGCCGCCGAGGATAACTGCTAGAATATCATCCATATTTGGCATACTATCCCTCCTGACACTGGATTTTTTTGGAACATTTCCCATTATAAGAAATAAGCATATCATTAGAGGGTTGCACTCGTCAATGGAGTTGTTTTCACTTTATAGGTTCCCTTTTATATTTTTAATCGCCTCCCGGCATCGGGTGATCCGGCTTAAGAAAAACAATAAGGCATCCTTCTGGATGCCTTTAATTCTTTCAGACGGTCCGGACAGGCAGTGCTAATAACTGCCCGTGCTTGTGGGCGGCAGGTAAATTGAACGCTGCCGTTTGCGGAAAAAGAAGGTGAGCACCACCCCGGCAAAAAACCCGCCGATATGCGCCATGTACGCCACACCGCCTGATGCCGCATCCACGGTGGACAGGCTGCCCATGCCGCTTAAGAGCTGTAGAACGATCCACGCGCCAATGACCAGGATCGCCGGCAGCCGCACCATCCAGATTCCCATCAGCACGCGAATACGCTGCCCCGGCATGAGGATGAGATACGCCCCCAATACCCCGGCGATTGCACCGGAAGCCCCCAGGTTGGGAACCTCGACATAAGGCGCCAGGATGTACTGGGCAAAAGTGGCTGCCATGCCGCATAGGATATAGAAGATGAGGAATTTGAAATGCCCAAAGCGGTCTTCCACGTTATCCCCAAAGATGAGCAGGTAAAGCATGTTGCCGCCCAGATGCAGCCAGCCGGCATGCATGAACATGGATGTAAAAATGGTGATGAAAAACGCCGCCGGGTCAGCAGAGAAGTACGCCGGCGTGAAAGACCAGGTGTACACAAAGTTATCACCGCCAGCCAGTTCAAGCAGGAAAACGAGCACGTTGATGGCAACCAAAGCCCAGGTGATCACCGGGAATAAGCGCCGTTGAGAATTATCATCTCCGACAGGAATCATAGCTTGCTCCACGCATCATCAGATTAAATTTCATTACCAAAGTATATGCCTTTTCAAGCGAGATGCAACGGTTAATTACAAAGCCCCGCCCCGATCGCTTTTTCTACTCGGAGGGGGCGAGGCTATTGTTTTAATTAACTGGCGGCAACAGGTTGGGGTGTCTCTTCTTCCTCAACAAGCTTCTTCTTTTTGCCGCGTTTGAGCACGATATCCTTTTCCTTGTTCACGTCGACGATGACATGATCCCCGTCATTGAACTCGTGCGAGAGGACAGCGTCTGACAGGCGGTCTTCCACTTTGTCCTGGAGCACCCGGCGCAGCGGGCGCGCGCCCATCTCCGGGTTGAAGCCTTCGCTGGCGATCAGGTCCAGGGCGGCGTCGGTGGCTGTGAGGGTAATGTTATGTTCCTTCATGCGCGCCGCCACCTTCTCCAGCTCCACGTTGACGATACTGCGGATGTGCTCGGCGTTGAGCGGATGGAAGACAATGATGCCATCCAGGCGGTTGATGAACTCAGGGCGGAAGACCTTGCGCAGGGATTCGAGCAGTTTCTTGCGCATTTCCTCATAGCTCCTGGATTCCTCTTCCTTCTCATCCTTCTTGAGCGAGAAGCCCAGCGAACCCTGGCGGCGGATCTCTTCAGAGCCGATATTGGTGGTCATGACGATAATGGCATTGCGGAAGTCCACCTTGTGCCCGCGGGCGTCGGTGAGCTGCCCTTCTTCCATTATCTGCAGCAGCATGTTGTGCGCTTCAGGGTGCGCCTTCTCGATTTCGTCAAACACAACGATCGAATAGGGGCGGCGTCGGATGGCTTCGGTGAGCTGACCTGCCTCTTCAAAGCCGACGTATCCCGGCGGCGCACCAACCAGCCGGCTGACGTTGTGGCGCTCCATGAACTCCGACATATCGATCTGCACCAGGGCATCTTCGCTGCCAAAGAGGAAGCACGCCAGGGCCTTGGTGAGAGCGGTCTTGCCCACGCCGGTGGGTCCAAGGAACATGAAGGAACCGATGGGGCGGCGGGGGTCTTTAAGGCCGGCCCGCCCGCGGCGTACCGCCTTGGCGATGGTCTGGATGGCTTCTTCC
>JAYRQY010000110.1:0-9663 GCA_041910365.1 Anaerolineaceae bacterium
CCAAAGCGACTGCAACGAGGAGGATCATTCGGGCTGATTATCCGCCGACCGATCCAGTTGCCTGGGGAGCACCAGCTGCCAGCACGAACATCACCAGGGTGGCGATGAAGAGGATGAGTTTGATCTTTGAAGAGGCTTTGGCAGAGGCTAAATACAACTTGCTGGAAAGTGTTTTCATTTTATTCTCCTTATTACTTGTTTGATTAGGTTTTACTATTATGCACCTTGATAGGCTACAAAACAGGCTACAAAACAGGCTACAAAATGACTGTTTTTACCTCCTTTCAGCTTAAACGCAAAAGAACAGAGCAATTTACTCTGATTTTTCGACTAAATAAGAGGAAATAAATACGGACAGCAGGCTATTGCATCAGTGTCTTGTAGAGGGCATCGGTTTGAGCGGACGGCATAACTCCCAGGTCATCGAGAAGCAGTTTCTTGCATTTCTCATATTGCCTGACCACGCCGGCACGGTCACCGAGGGCTGCGTAGGCTATCATTGCAGAACGATGGGTCGATTCTGAACACGGATCAATTTCAATTACGCGGTGTGCAAGATTGATCACCTGCTGATTCTGTTCAGTCTCAGATAATAAGTTTATCAGGTTTGTGGCTGCTTCAACATACTTTTGGTGCAATTGTTCGCGCTGCACTAATGCCCAATCGTAATCCACCTTGGGCAGATAGGGTCCTTTATACAACGCAACCGCGTTGGAAAAATGCGTGACTTTCAGCGCCAGGTCCGGTGAAGCCTGGGCGAGGGAAATTTCCTGCAGGAAATCTTCCACGTCATAATCGTAATCAAGTGTTCGGTTGAAACGGTAACCGGTATCGACCAGGGTCACGCTCTCCACACCCAGCGCATGGCGTAAACGATAAATCGCGTTCTTAAAGCGCACACGAATGTCCTCCTGGTCTGAGTCTGACCAGAAAGCCTCGCCAATCTCCTCCCTGTCGACCCCCTCAGAATTCAGCAGGATATAGAAAAAGAGATCCCGGACGCTTTGCGTTTTCCATGCTGAGATTGCCACGAGATGATCACCAATCTTCACCTGGCTGCGCCCCAGCGCCCGAATAGAGATGCGGGGGGTGGTAAATTGGATCACACCGGAATGGCGCCGGATCAATTTCCGAATCTCAATAAGTGCGTACTCATGCGCCTGGACTTTTCCGAGAATCCCGGAAAGCCCAATGCTGGACGGGTGGTTCCTGAGCAATTGCTGCAACAATGCCTGGTGTTCATCGGCCATGCGCAGCAAGGTGCTTTTCTTTTCTTCATTCATTGGCCCATCCAGCCAGAGCGCAAATTGTTCCACCTGGACAGCCTCGTGCTCTGATCTGAGTTCCAATAGATGCAGGTAAAACTCGGCGCGGAATTTATCTCCCTCGTAACCTTCCTGTTCGAAGAAGCGGTGAGCCTGCTCAATTTTCTCCCGCACCAGGCGCACCTTCCCTTCTCTAAAGGAAAGTATTCCAGTTTCAAGGAGGCAGAGCGCTTCATCATACCTGGAGCCCCCGCCAAGCGCCAGTTTTTCAGCCTCGTTGAGGAAATGGTGCGCATTGTGAAAATTCCCTATCGCCCGCTCCAAAGCGCATTGTGAAAGGTTGGCTAATATCTGCAGGGTAAGGTCGTTCAATCCGGGTAATTTTGCCCGTACCAGCGCATACACCTTTTGAGCTTCTTCGTATGCATGGATGTCGCGATACAGGTCGCCAAGGGTGGTCAGGGAGTAACATTCCAGGCGCGGATTCACCGCCAGGCGCGAGTAATTCACCGCTCGCTCCAAATTCCGGGCAGCCACTTCGTATTGTCCGCGCATCTGTTGAAGCCCGCCCAGGTTGTTGAGCACATTCGATTGCCAAAGAGCGTTTTGGGTTTTCTGCCAGAATTCAAGCGAGTTTGTGTAATACGCCTCCGCCTCGCTGAAATTCCCAGTGGCACAACACACCACGCCAAGGTCCAACTGCACTTTGGCTGCATCCAGGCTTTCGCGCATGGCGCGATAAAGTGAAAGCGAATCCTGCAACGTGGCTGATGCTGCCCGAAGCTCGCCTTTGAGGAATAAATTTACACCCTTAACCCGCAAGGCTTCAGCGCGCAGGCGTTCTTCACGTGGATGATGGGCACAAATTTGCAGCGCTTCATCCACATCTTCCATGGCAAGAGGGTAATTGCCAAAGTAACGGTTGACTGTGCTGCGCCGGATGAGCGCTGAAATGAGGTCCTGGTAAAGGTTGGATTTACGCAGGCCGGCGATAGCCCTGTCCAGCAGTTCCAGGCTTTGCCGGCTTTCCCCGCGCATCATCGAGACCGCGCCGAGAATTGAAAGGATCTCGGGGCGGGAATTCTTTTCGGAATCGGGGAGCGTATCAATCCACTCTGTCAGCGTCACCAGCCGCCCACCCAGGATCATCCCGGGAGAAGCATCGCGGATCAGCTCGCTGACCTGGTCGACATTGCCGATGCGCGAGTAAATTTCCATAGCCCGCTCCCAGTCGCGGCTGTCGATGTACCAGGCGGCGAGGGCTTTCTCGATCTTCATGGCTTCATCTGCCCGGTCTGCGCGCATGCGGTGCTGCAGGAAATCCCGGAACAGGTGATGGTAGCGCAGGTGCAAGGTTTCATCTTCAACGGGGAGCACAAACAGGTTGTCCCGTTGGACCACTTCGATCATCTGGTGCCAGATGGCAGTGTTCAACGCAAGTGGAACCCCAATAACCTTTTCGCACAGGTCTTCATTGAACTCCTCCAGCAAGGAGGTGCGCAGCAGGAATAGTTTCATCTGTTCATTCTGCCGGTCGAAGACCTGTTGGGTCAGGTATTCATACAGCCCCACACCTGATACCCGTTCCAGGCGCAGCCGTTCATCGGAACCTTCGGTGGAAAGTTGCGCCGTCAACAGCAGCCCGGTGATCCAGCCTTCCGTCTGTGTTGCCAGCAGCCGGGCGCTGTCATCCGTCAGGTTCTGGTGATAATTCGTATCCATCAACTGCTTGATCTCTTCCGGCAGGAACGCCAGTTCTTCCAGGCTCAACCCGCCCACCTGTGACCTGGCAACCAGGAGGGAAAGGTCGGGCAGGGTCAACAATGTGCGTGAGGCGATGATGAGGTGGAAGTTGTCCGGCATCTCCTGGGTGATGCGGTTGATGAAAGATTCGATGGGCTTGCTATCGCGCACCAGGTGGTAGTCATCCAGAACAAAAACGAAATTCTCGGTGATATTCTCGTAACAATCATTGATAATGGCATTGACCACCGCATCGAGGTCCAATTTGTCCTGGTTGATGTTCTGCAATGCCGCAAAAGAAGCCGCGCCGAAAGCCGGGTAACGGGTTGAGATGGATGTTAGAAAATGGGCGATGAATCGCTGCCCATCCGTATCCAGCGTATCCAACGAAAACCAGCACACCGGCAATTGAGTGTGATTGGCAAAATCGATCATCAGCGAGGTTTTACCATAACCTGCCGGTGCCGCCAGGATGAGCAGCTTAAGATCGATGACATTATCCAATATCTGCAGCAAGCGCTTGCGGGTGATGATTTCAGAACGCCGGCGCGGAATAATGATCTTGGTACGGATGACTGGAATTTCAGAGAGCATAATTCCTTGAGATGGACAGCCTGCCAATGAATGCTATATTTGATTATATATGCCAAAATGCAAAAAGGTGAAAGTAAAAAACCTTCACCTTTTCATATTCCAGGTACTTTGCCTACTCAAATTTTGTCTCTGCCAGCGACCATTTTCCGGTCCGGACCGATCCTGGCAAACGGCACTTTCATGCTTGATGTGTTTTTACACCGTAACAACCTGCGGACCAACGTATTTTGCATCCCCGAAAGCCAGGATAGCCATAAAGATAATGGACAGGAAGATCAAGCCCACCGCAAAGCCGCTGTCTTTGCCGAACACCTGTGCCAAAGCGATCATCACCATAATGAGGATGACAATGTTCACAACTGGCACAAACAACAGAAGCAGGTACCACCAGGGTTTACCGACAATCTCAAGAAGGACGATGATGCTGTAGACGGGAACAATGCAGGCCCAACCGGGTTTTCCGGCTTTCTCAAACAACTTCCATTGAACAACGATTGCAAAAACAAAAATTGCCACATAGAACAACCAACCCACTACACCAACTCCAGTACCAAAATCGCCGTTATAATCCATTCTAAATCTCCTTTGTAATAATATAGATAGAGTCTAACAATATTATTTGAAAAGTCAAGTATTTAGATGATATAAGTCTTATTTAGGAAATTCCAATGATCTTTCTGTCCAAGTTCTTACCTCTTTTCCTCTACCCGCTCGGGCTGGCAAGCATTTTATTGCTGTCGATCCTACTCTTCTGGAAGAAGCGCCGGCTGGCGAAAACGCTGGTTATCATTGCCTTTCTCCTTTTAGTGATTGGCGGCAACCGCTATGTTGCCTCAACAATCGCCCGGTCGCTCGAATGGCAGTACCTGCCCTCCAGCGCCGCTGAGCCAGTGGACGCCATCGTCATCCTGGGGGGCGGCACCGAACCTGCCATCGCGCCGCGCCAATCGGTTGAGGTGAACGCTGCCGGCGACCGTGTGATCTACGGTGCAGTGCTGGCCAGGCAGTTCCCCGCGGCAAAGGTCATCGTCAGCGGCGGCGATATCGACTTCCTGGATACCGCCGAATCCACCCCTGCTGAAGACATGGCTGACCTGCTCGAATTACTGGGGGTTGACCGCGGGCGCATTGTTATCCAGGGGAATTCGCAAAACACTTTCGAGGATGCCCAGTTAACCTGCCAATTAATTGAAACAAACGGGTTTACCCACGCGCTGCTGGTGACTTCGGCCATGCACATGCCGCGCTCGATGAAAGTGTTCGCTGCAGCAGGCTGCCCGCTGGCGGCAATGCCGACGGACTTTACGATCACCCAGGCGGCATGGCAACGGTTATGGCACCCCACAGCAGAAGAGTTCTTCATCAACCTGGTCCCATCCTATTCCAACCTTTCCACACTCACCAAATCGTTGAAGGAGTACCTGGGGTTGTTGTATTACACGCTGACCGGGAAAATTTAATTCCAAAAAGGAGCCTTGCGGCTCCTCACTTGGTTATTTTGTAAATCACACGGAAACTAAACGAATTTTTCGCGGATCTTCGCGCTGGCAAAATCCATTACAGCAACGATGATGACGATTGCCACGATTACCGTTCCCGCCTTGTGGTATTGCAGGCTGCCAAAGTAGGTTGAGAGCATCAATCCGATGCCGCCGCCGCCCGCAAACCCGATGATCGTTGCCATACGGATGTTGATATCCCACTGGTAGATTAGATAGGATAGGAACGGCGGTACGATTTGCGGAACGATGGCATAAACGATTGACTGAAGTTTATTCGCTCCTGAAGCGTTCACCGCCTCGATTGGACCCGGGTCAATGTTCTCGATTGCCTCTGAGAACAGCTTGCCCATCAAGGCAAAAGTGGTTACAGCAAGCGCAAGCATCCCAGCGAACGGTCCGATGCCAACCCAGAAGACAAAGATGGCAACGTACAGCAAGGCTTCGATGGAGCGCAAAATATTGAAGACTGACCGGGTGATATAGAATATCCATGAAGAAAACCTGCTCTTGCCGGTGAGGTTCTTTGCCGCCAGGAAACTGAACGGAAGCGCAACAATACCGCCAAGCGTGGTCGCCATGAATGCCTGCATGGTGGTAATGATCAACTCCCGCACAACGTTGTTGATGACCTTTGCAGACAGGTCGATCGAAACGAAATCCTTTAGCAGGCGGATGAACGTTGGTCCGGGGTCAAACAAGTTTTTAAGATTGATGCGGGTGATTTCCCAGCAATACAGGAATGCAGCAATGCCGAGCAGGATATAAAATACATTGCGGGCTTTTTTCCAGGGGGAAACCTTTTCAACTGATTTCGGTTGATCTTTGAGGATGTTATTGCGCCATCTGCTGCTGATGTAATCCACAATGATAATCACAACCGCCACCGCCCACAACGCGGCTGCATACTGCTGGTAACCGCCCATGCGGATGGTTTCCAGCACAAAGAAGCCGATACCGCCGCCTGCCACGAACCCGATGACGGTCGCTGAACGCATGTTGATGTCCCAGCGGAGAAGGGTGAAGGAGAGGAAGGATGGGATCACCTGGGGGATCACCGCATAACGGATCACCTGGAAGAAGTTGCCGCCGGTGGCTTCAATGGCTTCAACCGGTCCCGGATCGATGTGCTCGATTTCTTCGGAGAAGAGCTTGCCCAGCGCAGCCACAGAATGGATGGTCAACGCGATCACCCCGGCAAATGACCCGAGCCCGACCCAGACGATGATGATCAACCCCCACACCACCGTATCCACAGCGCGGACAACATTCAAAAGCGTCCGGGAAACATAGTAAATAACCGACCCCCCTGGCACACGCCGCATGATATTGTGGGCCGCCAAGAAACTGATCGGAACCGCAAGCACGGTGGAGAACAAAGTGGCCATCAGGCCAATGGCAATGGTTTCGACAATCTTCCCCGTTTCAAAGCCGGGGATGCGCTCGTTCAGGGTTGCCCTGCCAAATAGAATGTCCCAATGGGTGGCGGTTACAGTCCCTTTTTTGCCGAAAATTTGCCCCACGTTGCCACTAACGGTGACAACCGGCCCCTCGGTACCTTTTATCTTCGCAACGGCATAATCCCAGAGGCAGCCCCAATCGCAGACGTCAACCTTATCGCCGTCATGGACGGTGAAGAAGTCGGGGTTAACGATTTTCCGCATCACGGTTTGCGCATCTGCAAACCGGGTGACCAGCCTTTCCAACTTGATGCCGGTTACCGACCAGGCGATCACATACAAGATGACCGCGGCGGATAAAAAGGCGATCAAAACGGAGGATTTCTTAATATTCGCCAGCAAAAAAGCGTCCAGGATGTTCCACAAGTAGAACAACACCAGCGGGATCAATAACCAGGAAAAACCCTTTTCACCGGCAGTGGTTACTTTGGCGATCTGATAATTGGAATACGACCAGTTGACCAGGAATCCTAAGATCAATGTGAACACGAAAACAGTTATTCCACGCCATTTTTTCTTGAGCACCAGCTGGCTCAAGCCAGGGATGATGATTGATAAATAAGGAACCAACGGATGTGCAACCCTTGAATTTGTTTTTTGTGATATTTCGGGTTTCATTATTGGAGTCTCATTTCATAAAAGCATGTGGGGGTATCAAACGATCTCAATTCTTTCGGCTTCTTTTCCGTAGATCTGTTTAAAATGCTCGTTATCAATCTCTTTTGGCAGACCTTCAAACACCAGGTAGCCGTCTTTGAGGGCGATCGCCCGCGTGGAATAACGGTGAACGAGGTCAAGAAAATGCAGGCTGCAGATAACGGTCATGCCAAATTCTTTGTTCAGTTTTTCAAGATACTTGAGGATGGAATGCGCCAGAACCGGGTCAAGGGAGGCGACGGGTTCGTCCGCAAGGATCAACTTGGGTGACTGCATCAATGCCCGCGCGATGCCAACGCGCTGCTGCTGCCCGCCCGAAAGTGAATCGGCGCGTACATCGATCTTATCGAGAAGACCCACCATATCCAGGTTCTTTTTCACCAGGTCGTGGTCTTCCTTTGAGAAAACATGGAAAAGGCTTGGGAAGGTGGGAACATACCCTAACCGCCCTGAAAGCACGTTAGTGTTCACCGAGGATCTTTTGACCAGGTTGAATTGCTGGAAGATCATGCCAATCTGCCGGCGGATGTTGCGAATCTCTTTGCCGGTCGCGGCGGTCACATCCACCCCGTTCCAGATGATCTTCCCTGAGGTGGGTTCGATCAGGCGATTGATGCACCTTAACAACGTGGATTTCCCGGAACCGCTCAAGCCGATCACAGCGAGAAACTCGCCGTCCTGGACCTCGAAACTAACGCCGTTCAGCGCTTGCGTTCCGTTCGGATAAGTTTTGCACAGGTTTTCGATTTTTAGCATTTGGATTACCAGCCTGGGTAGTGGATTTGTTACGATTGATTATAAACAAAAATCCTGGTTTTTCCACTTAAATAAAAAAACTGGCAGGTTTTTCAACCTGCCAGTTTTTGAGACAACTATTTCACCAATGACGCAGGATCAACTCCGGCGGCAATCATGGTTGCGCCGAATTCATCATAGAAATCGGGCTGGATTTCCACGAGACCATTGATGTTGTAGAGGTCCTTCAGCAGTTGCTTGCCGGCTTCGTCCTGTGATAACTTGAGGAATGCGGCAACAATCTGTGCCCGCAGGGCGGGATCAAAGTTGGGGACGAATTGAATACCATCGTTGGGGATGATATCAGTGGTGTAGAAGACGACAACCTTTTCCATGATGTCAGGATAGGTTTCGTAAAGCTTGGCGGATGCATCAGTGCGGATATCGATGTAGGTTACACCGGCATCGCAGTCGCCTTTATAGACGGCAACACCAACATTCGGGTGAGAGCCGGCCATGGTGGCAACGACATCCCCTGCTTCAGCGTCAATTCCGTGGGCTTTCATGATGATATTGGGGACGATATAGCCGGAGGTGGAATTGGGATCAACGAAGCAGAAGGTCTTGCCTTTCAGATCTTCCAATGACGTGATTCCGGAATCCTTCTGGGTGATGAACTGACCACGGTAGTAAGGCTGCATCGTGCCAACCAGGTCTTTATCCGGGCTGAGTTCGTTCACTGCCAGTTTTCGGACGGAAGCAAGCGCAGGATCGATACCGTATTTGGCTGCAGCAAGCAGGACTGAGAAGGTGTTCAAGAAACCAATCTGTGCCTTCTGAGCGCCCATAGCCTCGATGGATGCGGCAAAACTGGTACCGACCTCGATCTGGAAGTTCAAACCAGTCTCAGTGTGCAGCCAGTCTGCGATGCCCTGTCCGGCAACGGTGATCTTGCCAACCTCAGCTGAGGGGACAAAGGTGATCACACACGGATTTTCCGCAGTTCCGCAGGTCACATACGGGATCGCGGTTGGTTCAGGGGTTGGAGCTTCAGTAGGGGCTTCGGTAGGTGCAGCGGTTGGGGCAGCCGTCGGTTTGGCGCATGCAGCCAGGACCATTACGCTGACAACCAAAACGGAAAACAGGACATACAAACTCTTTTTCACTTTTCTCCTCCTATAGGATAAGTAAAACGGATTTGCGCTTTCTCCAAAACGCTTTATTATCATATACCATTAAAAAATAAAAGGCAAGTAATAACCTGCCTTTTAAACTTAAAGAATTGTGGTGAATGGTTTTCGCTTACCAGGATTCGGCGTACCCGCATAAAGATAGAGCATGCGGTCCGGCGTGCGTGCCCAATACCGGGGACATGATCCCCACCGACACTTCCACTGGCTTCAATTCCTGTATAACGCGTTCTGCGAGCGCCTGCGCCTCTTCATCCGCCAGGTTATGCCGGACTGCCAGGTGGATCGGTTTCGATTTATCCATCGACTTGCAGAAACTGTTGAACAGAGCCTCAATGGCTTTTTCCCGCGAAGTGGTGATATCTCCCGGGTCAACATTGCCGGTTGTGGTATTGAACCGCAATTGTGGTTTGAGCTTGAGGATATTGCCAATCCTTTTGGCAATGCCCGTTACACGCCCGCCTTTGATGAGGTAATCCAGGGTATCGAGCGCAACTCGCATCTGCACAACTTCCCGCAC
>JAYRQY010000111.1:0-12433 GCA_041910365.1 Anaerolineaceae bacterium
CAAGGATGCGGCTGAGGATAAAACTGACAACGCTGACGATCAGCGCTCCAAGGAAGGCATACCAGAATTGATTTTCAGGGATGATAAACCCTAGCTGCATCTGGCTGCCAATCCAACCGGCAAGCAGGAACATCACCGTGTTCACCACGAGCGTTCCCAGCCCCAGTGACAACACGATCAACGGACAACTCGCAATCATCAAAAGGGGACGGATCAGGGCATTCACCAACCCGAAGATCAAGGCCAGCACCAGGAAAGCCCACCATTTTTCATTTTGCATGACGATATGGGGGGATAGCACAAGCACGGCCAGATAAAGTGCGCCGGCATTAACAATTAAACGGATAAGAAATTTTGGCATTTTCAATCATCCTTTCATACATGTATACGAAAAAGCCTTGAAAAAGTTTGCGCCCGGCTAAAACGATTTCTCCATCAGGCGTTTCATCCAGATCAAGGTGTTCGATTCCACCATTCCTGTTGTGTGAAATGCATCTACCCCCCGACCTGCAGGGTAATTGACGGTCAACTTGTGAGGAGCAAGCACATGCTTCTGGATCACTGGCAGGAGCGCGCGGATGGCATCCTCCTCCCATGCAGGGGAGGTCGCCAGCCAAACATGGTCGTTCGGTTCACCGCGCCGGATCAGTGCCGCAGTTCCGATCAACCGGGCATCGGCATAAGCCGACCAGCAGCGCTGGTTAACCCCGTTGACAAAGTTATCGATGCTGTTCATCAATGATGGTTCAAGTTTCTCGATCTGAACGGGATAATTCCACGCCAGTTCAACTGGAAACAGAGCCTTCAGCCAATCCAGTTGCTGCGGCCAATCAGGTTTTCTTCGGGCAGTTACCCTGATCCCCGATGGCGGTAAGGGTTTTTGCTGATGTTCCGCACGGTAGATCCACTGGGTGCGGCGCGTCATTTCCTCGAATCCATGCGAGAGATATAGATGCTGGGCGACGGTATTCTCACTGCGCACTTGCAGGTAGATCGTCTTTCCGCCATGCAGCCGCACATGTTCCACCGCCCGGTTGGTTAGCATACGCGAAATTCCACGCCCGCGATGGTCAGGATGCACGGCCACATTCGCCACGAAATAAGCATCTTTCAAATAACGCCGGATGAGGATGAGGGTGAGATTGCCAATGATGCGATTATTCTCTTCCCAAACATAACCATGAAACGGCAGGTAAGATGATTCTGGGGAGGAGTTTTCCAGCATGTAGCCGGCATAATCACGCGGAGCTGCACGGATGTGGCGCACGTAATCCCGCCCTTCTGCATCCAGGTAAGGGGCAAAACAGATCTCAACGAGGTCTGCGATCTGCTGCAGGTCTTTCCGTAACTGCACCGGGCGGATATGCAATTCGGGATACTGAACTCCTGACATAGGATTATTTTACACCGTGTCTTTCCAGGCTGTGCTACCGCCTAACCTCCTGTATCACATCGTCGCATCACCAGGTTGGACTCAATCTTGCATTCTATAACAGTTGGAAAACTCTAACAATGTTCTTATATTGAAAGCCAGGTAGATGCTGCCTGTAATGCTATAATTTTTTTACTATTGAAATAAGGACGGAACCACTTATGATGCGTTTTGATCGTTTTACTGAAAGAGCCCAGGAAGCCGCCCAGCGCGCTGCTGAAATCATTCAACGTTACGGGCACAATCAGATCGATACCGAACATATCCTGCTGGCGCTGATCGAGCAGCCCCAGGGGGTTGTGCCGCAGATACTCGAAATCCTCAAGGTAGACCCGCAGATCCTGGCGGAACGCCTGGATTACATCCTCAAGACCAGCCCCAAGGCGAGCATCTTTGGCGGCGGCGCAGGGCAGATCTTTATCACTCCCCGCGTCAAACGTATTATTGATGTCGCTAACGAAGAAGCCAGTAAATTGAAGGATGAATACATCTCCACGGAACATCTATTCCTTGCGATCCTGAGCGAGAAGAACACCCCGGCTGCCCGCCTGTTGGAAACCACGGGGCTCACCCGCGACAGGGTTCTGGAAGCCGTGATGCAAATGCGCGGGGGGCAGCGGGTCACCGATCCGCAGGCTGAAACGCGCTACCGCACACTTGAAAAATACTCGCGTGATCTCACCCAGCAAGCCCGCGAAGGCAAGCTGGACCCGGTCATCGGGCGTGACAGCGAGATCCTGCGTGTGATGCAAATCCTCAGCCGCCGCACCAAGAACAACCCGGTCATCATCGGTGAGGCTGGCGTGGGTAAAACCGCCATCGTGGAAGGGCTAGCCCAAAAGATCGCTTCCAACGACGTCCCGGAAATCCTGATGGGTAAAAGGGTGATCGCCCTTGACCTCGGCGGGATGATCGCCGGCAGCCGCTTCCGCGGCGAGTTCGAGGAACGCCTCAAAGCCTCCATCGAAGAAGTTCAGCGTTCCAATGGCGAGATTATCCTCTTCATCGATGAACTTCATACCGTGGTTGGCGCTGGCGCAGCCCAGGGAGCCATGGATGCCTCTAATATGCTCAAACCCGCGCTTGCCCGCGGTGAATTGCAATGCGTCGGCGCTACTACCCTGGATGAATACCAAAAGCATATCGAAAAAGATGCCGCGCTGGAACGCCGCTTTGCACCGGTCTTCGTGGAGGAACCTTCGCAGGAAGATACGCTCAAGATGCTTATGGGACTGCGCGACCGCTACGAAGCGCATCACAAGGTGCATTTCTCCGATGATGCGCTGGAAGCCGCCGTAAAACTGAGCGCGCGCTACGTCACCGACCGCCGCCTGCCGGACAAAGCCATTGACCTGATGGACGAGGCGGCTGCCAAGCTGCGCGTCGCCCTCTATTCCCTGCCGGCTGACCTCAAGGAGATGAAATCGGAACTCGACCGCCTCAAAGCCGAAGAGGAACAGGCCGGGGTGGAGCGCGATTACGAACGCGCCGCCCGCATGAAAGCCGAACGGCTGCGCACCGAAGAGGAATTCAACACCAAGCGTGATGCCTGGGAAGCCGAACACAAACTGGATGAAGTGGTGGATGTCAATGACATTGCCCAGGTGCTTGCCCAATGGACGGGTATCCCCGTCAGCCAGATGATGGAAGCCGAATCGGAGCGCTTGCTGCACATGGAAGAACGCCTGCATGAACGCATCATCGGGCAGGATGAAGCCATCCATGCCATCTCCGATGCCATCCGCCGCGCCCGATCCGGGCTCAAAGACCCGCGCCGTCCCATTGGCTCCTTCATCTTCATCGGTCCATCCGGGGTCGGCAAGACCGAACTGGCCAAAGCCCTGGCGGAGTTCATGTTTGATGATGAAGACGCCCTGGTGCGTATGGATATGAGCGAATACCACGAGCAGCATACTGTTTCGCGCCTGTTCGGAGCCCCTCCCGGTTACGTGGGTTACGAGGAAGGCGGGCAGCTCACCGAAGCCGTACGCCGCCGCCCCTACCGCGTGATCCTTTTTGATGAGATCGAAAAGGCGCATCCTGAAGTGTGGAATGCCCTCCTGCAGATCCTCGATGACGGCCGCCTCACTGATGGACAGGGACGCGTGGTCGATTTCCGCAATACCGTGCTCATCATGACCAGCAATCTTGGCACCGAATTCGTCCGCCAAAACGGCAGCCTGGGCTTCCTCCAGAAAACGGATTCTCCTGAAGACCGCCAGGCGCATGAGAAGATCGAAAAAGCCCTCAAGAGCACTTTCCGCCCTGAGTTCCTCAACCGTATCGACGAGATCATCATGTTCTCAGGGTTGAACACCGATCAGATGAAGCAGATCGTTGACCTGCAAATGAAAGAGGTCCGTTCCCGCCTGGAGGAACACGGCCTGTCCATCGAACTTTCGGAGGCTGCCAGGGAATGGCTGGCAACAGAAGGCTACGATGCCTCCTTTGGCGCACGCCCGCTCAAACGTGCCATCCAGAAGTATGTGGAGAGTCCGCTTTCTGTCGGACTGCTGGCAGGTGACTACCGCGAGAAAGATACCGTCCTGGTTGATTTTGATGCGGAGAAGAAAGAGATCACTTTCAAAAAGAAAAACAAGTAATTGAGTCGTTCAAAGGCTGGCGATGCCAGCCTTTTTTGTTTTAAATTCAAAGCAATTGTATTTTATAATTGCCGGTGGATGCAGTTTTGGACTGCAAATCTGCGTGGAGTGTGAAAATGAAAAAAGCATTGATCACGGGCATTACCGGACAGGATGGTTCCTACCTGGCAGAATTGCTGCTCTCTAAAGGGTACGAGGTTCACGGCATCATCCGGCGTGCCAGCACGTTCAACACCCGCCGAATCGATCACCTGTACCATGACCCTCATCGCAATGGTGAAGAGGTAAAGTTGTTCCTCCACTATGGCGACATTTCCATTATCGAAAGCCTGATGGAGGTCATTTACAACGTTCGCCCGGATGAGATCTACAACCTGGCGGCGCAGAGCCACGTCCGCGTCAGCTTTGATATGCCCGAGTATACCGGCGATATCACCGGTCTGGGCACCATCCGCATCCTCGAAGCCATCCGCCGCAGCGGATTCCCGGAGCGTTTCTACCAGGCATCCTCCAGCGAGATGTTCGGGGCTGCCAAACCGCCTCAATCCGAAACGACCATGTTCGAGCCGCGCAGCCCTTACGCCGCCGCCAAGGTGTACTCATATTGGGTCACCCGCAACTACCGCGAAGGCTACAATATGTTCGCCACCAATGGCATCCTCTTTAACCACGAGTCCCCGCGCCGCGGCGAAACATTCGTCACACGCAAGATCACCCGCGCCGTGGCAGCCATCAAGGCGGGCAAACAGCACAAACTCTACATGGGCAACCTCGATTCCAAGCGCGATTGGGGTTACGCCCCCGAGTATGTCGAAGCCATGTGGACCATGCTCCAGCAGGATAAACCAGATGATTTCGTGGTTGCCACCGGTGAGAGCCATAGTCCGCGTGAGTTTCTCGAAGAAGCCTTCGGATACGCCGGCATGGATTACAAGCAGTATGTCGAGATCGACCCGCGCTACTTCCGCCCCACCGAAGTGGATTACCTCCTGGGCGATCCCTCCAAAGCCAAAAAACAACTGGGCTGGGAGCCCAAGGTCAGGTTCCACGAACTCGTGCGTATTATGGTGGATGCCGACCTGGAATTGATTGGCGAACCCTGCCCCGGCGAAGGCAAGAAGATCATGGAGGAGAAATTCAACGGCTGGCATAAATGGGAGCACCAGGTCGTCAGTATGGAACGCTAGTCATCTGATGGGGAGCAGAACTGCTCCCCATTTTCTTGCTTGCAATTATAGAACAATCGTGCTATTATAGAATAAATATTCTATAGTGGAGGAACACGATGAACGCTGCCAAAAACGCCATCATCCCCGGAATCCTGGCCGGAATACTTGCCCTCGTGGGGCTCAGCCGCCTGGTGATGCTCCCCACCCCAGTCTCCGCTGCCACCGAGGCTGCCAGTGACCAACAAGCTGCCCCCACCGAATGCGAATTCGCCAAGCGTTACCCCGCCAAAACGCTGCCCTGGTGCAACCTCATCGAAACGGCAGCCCGTGAATATGGAGTCGACGCGCTGCTTATCTCCGCCGTCATGCTCATGGAGAGCGGCGGGCAACCGGAGGTCATATCCGGCTCCGGCGCGGTGGGGCTAATGCAGGTGATGCCGCGCGATGGCATTGCTTCCACTTTCCAGTGCGTCAATGGTCCGTGCTTTGCCAACCGTCCGACCATCGAAGAGCTCAAGGATCCGGCGTTCAACGTGGATTACGGCGTGCGCATGCTGGCAGGGTTGACCGCCAAGTATGGCGACATCCGCGAAGCCCTCAAGCATTACGGCCCCTATGACGTCGAATACCGCTATGCCGATAAGGTGCTGGCAATCAGGAATGGACTTTAATTCGCGAGAACCGAAAGCCGAAAGGCGAGAACCGTCAAGAACTTCTCGATTCTCGATTCTCGATTCTCGTATTTTTGATTTTGTTTTTATCCTAACGATTCTCGTTTCACGATTTTCGGCTCTCGTTTTTTGATGCTATAATACGCCTGAACGCCCCGGTAGCTCAATAGGATAGAGCAAAGCACTCCTAACGCTTAGGTTGAGAGTTCGAGTCCCTCCCGGGGCACTCCCCACACCAATTTACCATATAGGTTGAGAGTCCACATCGAGGGGATGATATTCGAGTGCCTCCCGCCCCATTCGCAAAAAAACGCGAAGGGGCGCACAATTCGTGGGGCACTCCCACAATTAGTGGAAGGTTTTCTCTGTGCGCTTCGTGTCTTTGTGAGATATGCCCTTAATTTTTTCGCGCAAAGCAGCCTCACTTAAAAAACTCTTAACCTATATCCCTTGATTTTCCAAACGCATTCCGGTATACTCGGAATTGATAAACACTTGGGTGCCCCCCTCACCCAGGTGTTTATCACTTTAATGGCTCAAATTCAATTAATTCGCGTCTTCGCGGGGTTCGTTCTGGATGTCTTCCATCGCCCGGCGGATCCATAGGAAAAGCACCCGTCCTTCCTCGGTCTCGCTGGTGCGGGCAGCAAGGATGGGTACCTTTTGTTCCAGTCCCAATGGATTGCGGTAATGCAGGTAAATGGGTTCGTTTTGCGACCACATGCGGTGGCAGCGCTCCACCAGTGCTGCTCCATTGAACGTACGCAGGCGGGTTAGCGCAATGCCATACAATGCCGGGCTTTCGTTCAGCCCCAGTGCCCAGCCATCGCTAACGCGCTCAAACTCCGGGGTAGGTCCTTCAATGATGGTGATCCTGTCGTCCATGCTTACCTCTGCCCCGATAATACCATATCCGCAAACAAAACCCGCCATTCTAATATGCTTCTTACGCTTTGTTAATCACACTCAAACATGCACAACCTAAAATAGGGTCAAGAGTAACAACAAAAAGTTATGGAGGAAAAAATGACTTTCTACTTATCAAACCCACAGATCGAAGCCCGCAAGCGCTTTATGCGCCAGATGATCGAGAATTCCTACGACCGCGAGCGCGCAATGTCCTTCCCAATGGACCTCTCGGTAACATCCGATGAGTATGTACTCGTTGCTATGCTGCCAGGTCTCACTGCGGATGAGGTCAGCATCCAATTCAACAACGGCGTCCTGACCATCTCCGGTGAATATGCCGACAAGCGCATTGAAGGCGATGAGTACTTCTTCTCCGAACTTCCGGTCGGCAAGTTCAGCCGCTCCGTCGAGTTCAATGAAACGGTAAAGGAAGACAAGATCGATGCCGCGATGAAACAGGGTCTGTTGACCGTGCGCATCCCCAAAGCCGAAGCAGTGAGGGCAAAATCGATCAAGGTCAAAGCAGAGTAAACCCTACCTTTATTGGTAGTTGCCATAGGTTTACGAGAAATGAGCGGCATAACCCGCTCATTTCGTTTAAAATACAGGCATGGATGTTTCAGAGTTAACCCGAGCGCTTGAAGTAACCCCGGTGAAGGAATACCGATACTTCGATACTATCGGTTCCACCAATGACGAAGCCTTGCAATGGGCTGACTCAGGCGCAGCGGATTTTTCGCTGGTGGTGGCAGACATGCAGACCAAAGGGCGCGGACGTTTCTCCCGTCGTTGGGTGACCAATCCAGGTTCCTCCCTGGCTTTCAGCCTGGTCCTTCGCCCAATCCCGGCTGAACTCGCCAACCTTGCACTGTTTGCTCCGCTGTGTGGTCTGGCATTGCGCGAAACACTGGAAACCCATTACGGGTTGGATGCGGAGATCAAGTGGCCTAATGACGTGCTGCTCAAGCAGCACAAGACCGCTGGCATTTTGGTGGAAGCCAAATGGTCAGGCGATCAGGTTGCCGGAATTGTGCTGGGCATTGGCATCAACATCACCCCGGAGTCACTGCCGCCATCTGGTGCGCAGCTTTTCGCAGCGACCTGCCTTGAGGAGCACCTGAGCCACCAGGTAAACCGGATTCTCCTGCTTCAGCAGCTGCTTAACGCCTTGGCTCATTGGCGGCCGCAATTAGGCAGTGCCCGCTTTTTTTCAGAGTGGCAAAACCACCTGGCTTTCAAAGGGCAGACCGTACGCATTGAAGAATCTCAAAAAACATCTATAATAGGGGTATTGAAAGGGGTCAACAGCCAGGGAAACCTGGTTCTGATCCTGGACGATGGTCAGGAACGGGATTTTGCCGAAGGCGATGTTCACCTTCGCCCAATTTTTAAGCACTGAAACACCGGAGGTAGAAGATGCTGGACGATCTGAGAAATTCTGCGGGAAACTCATTTTACGAAGAAGACCCGTTGGACAAAAAACCGGAGAAACCCGAGAAGAAACGCATTGAGGGTGATTTCCTGGGCATGACCCCGGCGCAGCGTTTCGTCATTGCCGTAGCGCTGTTCCTGATGATCGCCATCCTGGGCGCATTCGTGCTGATCGTATTCCAGAAGGTTTCGCTTCCGATCTAATTACATTACATACCGTTAAAGCATCAGCAGGGAGTTCGTCCCCTGCTGATTTTGTTTTCTTTGCTATTTATTTTCGGATTTCACCAGGTCGGCAGCGGCAATCCGCGCCACCGAAGCCACATAATCCTCTTTGTCCAGATCCATCACGCGGTAACCGCGGGTAGCCCGGCCGGCAAGTGAAATGTCCTTCACTTTGAGGCGCAGCAGCACCCCGCTGGCTGAGATCATCGTCACCTCATCTTCATCCTGCACCACGCGGGCAGCCGCTATAAAACCAATCTTCTCAAGATTTTTCTGATCGATCGTCGCCACACCACCGGTTGCACGCCCCTTCACCGGATAGACATCAAGGTTGGTGCGTTTGCTGTAGCCATACTCGGTAACCACCAGCAGCTTTCCGTTGGGTTCAATTGTCTCCATTGAAGCAACCTGGTCATTACCATTGAGTTTGATACCGCTCACCCCAGCTCCCTGCCGCCCCATGCTGCGCACTTTGCTTTCAGCGATGCGCAGTGCCTGCCCCTGGCGCGTGACAAGAATGATGTCATCCTTTCCTGAGGTAAGCCGCACCCAACCCAGTTCGTCACCTTCATCAAGGGAGATGGCGATCAAACCGGATGGACGAACGCTGGAGAATTCGGAAAGTGCTACGCGCTTGATGCGTCCTCCCAGGGTAGCCATGGTGAAGTAGGAACCATTCTTGAAATTCGGAACCGATACGGCAGCAGTGATGCGCTCTCCGCTTTCGAGCGAGAGCACATTGACGATGGGAATCCCCTTATCAGTTCGGTTGGCATCCGGGATCTGGTACACCTTTTCTGAATACACCTTGCCGCGGTCCGAGAAAAAGAGCACGGTATGGAGTGTGCGCGCAGGCACGAGCAGGATCACCTCATCCTCTTCGCGCATGGTCTGACCCGAGACCCCCCTGCCGCCGCGGTTCTGAGTGCGGTAGAGGTTAGCCGCCACTCGCTTGACATACCCTTTTTCGGTAAAAGTGATCAAAACGGCTTCATCATTGACAAAATCTTCCTGTTTCAATTCTTCGTGGGCTTCCAGCACAATGTGCGTGCGGCGTTCATCCCCGTATTTGGCAGCCAGGGCGTTGATGTCTTCGCGGATGACTTCCAGAATCTTCTTGGGGTGCGCCAGCAGGTCTTCGAGATAGGCAATGCGGGCTTTGATCTCTTTATACTCGTCCTCGATCTTCTGGCGCTCAAGAGCCGCCAGCCGGCGCAACTGCATGTCGAGGATCGCCTGCGCTTGGAGATCGGATAGCGTGAAGCGCTTCATCAGGCGTTCTTTGGCAACATCAGCATCTTTGGATTCGCGAATGGTACGGATCACTTCATCCAGGTTGTTGAGCGCAATCAATAGACCATCCAGGATGTGCGCCCGGGCTTTTGCTTTATCAAGGTCAAATTTTGTGCGGCGGGTAATGATCTCGCGGCGATGCTCGATATAGATCTGCAAAGCACGCTTGAGCGACAACAGGCGCGGCTCCCCATTGACCAGCGCGAGCAGGTGAACAGAAAAGGTGGTTTGCAGCGGTGTGAATTTATAGAGTTGGTTGAGAACAAGTTTGGATTGCGCGCCGCGCCGGAGTTCAATGACGATGCTCATTCCGCGCCGGTCAGATTCATCTCTCAAATCGCTGATGGCGTCGATCTTTCCAGTGCGTGCCAGTTCTGCGATGCGTTCGATTAGGCTGGTTTTGTTCACCGCATATGGGATCTCGGTGATGACGATCCGGTCGCGGTTGCCTTTCATCTCTTCAATATGTGCCATGCCGCGCACCACCAGCCGCCCGCGCCCGGTGCTGTATGCCTGCAGGATGCTCTCCCGCCCAACGATAATGCCGCCGGTCGGAAAATCCGGTCCCTGTACAAATTTCATCAATTCATCAATGGAGATTTCGTCGATGCCGTCATAATGGTCGATGAGGTACCCCACCGCAGCGGCAAGCTCGCGCAAGTTGTGAGGGGGGATGCTGGTGGCCATTCCAACCGCAATGCCGGAGGAACCATTCAATAGCAGGTTTGGCAAGCGTGACGGAAGCACAACCGGTTCCTTGAGCGAATCGTCAAAGTTACCGGAGAAATCCACCGTGTCTTTATCAATATCCGCCAGGATCTCCTCGGCATGGGCATGCAGGCGCGCCTCGGTATAACGCATCGCAGCCGGGGGGTCACCATCAATGGAACCAAAGTTACCCTGCCCATCGATGAGCAAATAACGCATGGAAAAATCCTGCGCCATGCGCGCCATGGCCTCATAAACCGCCACGTCGCCATGAGGGTGGTACTTTCCAAGAACCTCACCAACAATTCGCGCTGATTTCTTAAAGGCTGAGTTGGAGCGGATTCCCATATCCTGCATTGCATATAGGATGCGGCGGTGAACAGGCTTGAGTCCATCGCGGGCATCCGGCAGTGCCCGGGCCACGATGACGCTCATGGCGTAATCAAGGTAAGCCGAGCGCATCTGTGAGTCGATATCAACCTGGTGAACCGTTCCGATATCCATGATCATTTCCTGGTTTGAATTTGGCGCGTATGGATTATACCCCAAGCATTTTTCATTTCAGCAGACTTCGGGCACTTTTTAAGATAACCAGTGCAACGAAGCCACAAAGTTAATTCTGAAATCGAGTATCGGCATGTTTTTGAAAGTTTCGCATATAATTGCTACCATGCGCAAAATTTGGGTTTGCCTGCTTCTTTGTTGCCTGCTTCTTCAAGGATGTTCCACTGACCAAAGTAGTTCTTCCAATTCCTCAACCTCGTCTTACTATCTCGAAAACAAAGGATCCGACACCATCGTCAACCTGGCACTGGCATGGGCGGAAGCTTATCAAATCATCAATCCTGACGTGAGGATTTCCGTTTCAGGCGGTGGAACAGGAACCGGACTGACCGCACTCATCAACGGTTCAATCCCCCTGGCGAACGCATCCCGCCAGATCAAAGCGGAAGAACTGGAGGCTGCCAAAGCCGATGGGCTTGACCCGCAGGAATTCATTATTGCGCGGGATGCCATTGCAGTCATCGTCAACCCGTCAAACCCGGTTGACAGCCTGACGCTCGAACAACTTTCCGCGATGTACCGCGGTGAGATCACCAACTGGAGTGAGGTCGGCGGAGAAGACCGCCCCATCGTGCTCCTCTCGCGCGAGTCCAATTCGGGTACCCATGTTTTCTTCCTGGAGCAAGTGGTGCGGTTAGGGGATCAGGACGACACTGCGATTTTTTCCGCCGAAACACTACTGCTGCCTTCCTCTGAGGGGATCATTTCAGAGGTACGGGACAACCCCAACGCCATCGGTTATGACGGTTTGGGGTATGTGACCGATGAAGTGAAAATGATCGCGCTTTCATCTTCAGGTGAGCCGGGGAGTTACGTGCTCCCATCAGCGGCAACGGTGACCGGCGGAACCTACGCCATCTCAAGGAACCTATACATGTACACCGGGAATCCCCCCGAAGGGGAATTGAAAGCGTACCTGGATTGGATCCTCTCTTCAGATGCCCAACAGATCGTTACCACGCTTGGCTTTGTACCCATCGTTTCTGCGGAGAGCGGACAATGAAGGCAACCGCAAGACCGGGTGATTCGATCATCTCCGCCATCATCAAGATTTGCGGATACTCAAGCATCCTGTTTGTGGGATTGATCCTGTTCTTTCTGCTGCGCGAAGGGCTGCCCGCGCTCTGGAACGTTGAACCAGCGAGCCTGACCCAGCCGCGTTGGTACCCAATTGAAGGGTTTTTTGGACTGCTGCCCCTGGTACTGGGCACCCTGTTGGTCACCCTGACCGCCACGCTGATCGCGCTGCCGTTTGGGTTGGGAACGGCCATCTTTATCTCCGAGATCGCACCAGGCTGGGTCAAGGTGGTTTTAAAACCTATCATTGAAATCCTTGCTGGCATTCCCTCCGTGGTACTCGGTTTCATTGGCATCCTGGTGCTGGTGCCATTCCTTCGGAAATTCCTCGACCTTCCCACCGGATTGACC
>JAYRQY010000112.1:0-13505 GCA_041910365.1 Anaerolineaceae bacterium
CCTTTTCGGTGTCGTAGTCAGCCTGAATTACGCTTTCCTGCTTTACTGCAGCATCCACTTCCCGCAAAATATCACCGACAGCTTGTACAACCACCTGTCCCGCATCGGGCATTGGTTGCAGCAAGGCTCGCTGGCTCATTACCGTGGTTTTAACATCGTGGGGATGATCTATCCGTACAATAATGGATTGCTGGTATCCCTGCCAATCATCATGTTGAAAACCAACATTTTTGCCGGGATTCCCCAGTTTTGTGCAGCCATCATTTGCGCGGTCAGCGTCTATTCAATTGCAAAAAATATCGGCTTTTCGAAAAAAGCGGGAGTTTTTTCAGGCTTACTGGCATTAACCTATCCGGTCATTTTGTATCAATCCATAACCGCGCAGAATGATCTCCTGGCGGCTTCATTTATCGCTGCCTCGATTGCCTTTTTGGTGGCTTACTTGCGCACTTCGCGCTTTTTGACAATGGTGCTGTCACTGCTTGCTTTGGCGATTGCACTCGGGACGAAACAGTACGCGCTGTTGATCTTCCCCGGGTATGGCATCCTCGCGCTTTATGGATTAATCAGGTTTAAGAAACTGACGCTTCTGTATGGGGTAAAACTCCTGCTCTTATTTCTTGCGTTTTTCCTTTGCTTCGGTTCCTACTCGTATGTTCAAAACATGCTCATATCGGGGAGTCCGTTTGGAGTGAAGGGAATGATCGCACAAGGGACCAATGTTTCAGCCAGGCGCGATCTTCCCAAAGTAATTTGGCTCAACAGTTCCCGCATCTTCTCGCAGTTCATCAGTTGTGACGGGCTGCCGCCAACGCTTGCCAGCGGCTGTTTGAGCGCCAAGGAATCGCTGCTGCGTCCGATCCTGCCGGAGAACATTGAATCTGACCTGTACATTTCCGGTCCTGATCCATTCATTCTCGCCAGGAACAATATCAGCAATGCGGAAGTCGCTTTCTACGGTCCAATAAGCTGGCTGCTCATTCTTCCATCCATCGTATTTATTGTCATCTATTCAGTAAGAAAACGCAGTATTCAGAATTTGTTAATTATGCTTGTACCGCTGTTATTCTTTTATCTCGTCCCGGTAATCCGGCCGGGATGGTCACTTTACGAGGGCAGGTTGTACATGTCTGCAGTTGTGCTCCTGCAGCCATTGACTGCCTGGATGTTCGAATCCAAAAAATGGCCGGGGCGGGTCTTCAATGCGCTGATTGGGGTCAGCAGTGCCGGCATTATGATCTATGCAACATTAAACAATGCCTCGCTGCCATTGACCAGCAAGAATCTTTTTACGCGGCTTGAGCAGTGGGGAAAGGTAAATTCTGTGTTGGTTCAAAAGATCGCTTACAAGTTAAAACCCTTTGCGATTGCTGATATGGATGTTTGGGTCATGTCGCCGATCAAGGTGATGACCTTATCCAGCCACGAATACTATCAGCCGGTGCAGATGGTGGAGCGATTGGTGCCGGAAGATGCCAATCTGGGGATCATGACCGATTTTGCGGGGTTCCCGGATTACCTCTTCATGGGGCACAGCGTTTCGAGGGGGATCACCAGGATTTTTCCCGATGAAGACTTGCCGTCCCAGCCGGCGATGGATTACGTGCTGCTGGCACCGGAGTATGAGCAGGTTGCCATAAGTGGCTATGATGTGATCGGCAGAATCGATGGCTGGATACTTTTAATGAAGGAGACTACCCCATAAGCAGGACAGCCAATTGATTGCTACCCTTTCTTTGACCTCTTTCGACATTTGCCATTTTCCGGCTTGAAACTACAATCTCTTTTTTATTTCACGCATTTTTCAATATAATAAGGAAGATGCCGTTACCCGGATCCTGGTTCGTTTCTGCCAAAGTATTTCTTGTAAAGGATTAGATGAAAGCCCGATGAAACGATCTTCACAAACCATTTTTTACATCGTTTTTATTTCGATCATCGTCGGATTATTTGGACTGATGACTTTTCACTACCTCAAGTATGGGGACTTTCCACAACACATCGGATGGGCAAAGGAGCTTTCCACTAACGGTTACATTTACAAGATCCCGCACACACTGCTGCACCGCCTGGTGGTCATTGTGCGCGCGCTTCTTCCGGCCAACGTATTGGTCTGGATAAGCCCCCTGGCCAAGCAGGTCTATGATCTTAAATCCTTTGAGCTCTCAATGCTGATCGTGGTTACCCTGTCTTACCTTCTGACCGCAATCATTTTGTTGAGATACCTGTTACGCCAATGGCACGAACGGAAATCCCCCAATGTGAGCTGGTGGGCGGCTGGTGTCATCTTTGTGCTGCTGCTCGTGACCCCTGTGTACCTGTTTTCGATTCCGCACATGTATCTTGGCTACGCAGTCTCGAACCGCTTTGACAACCCGACGTTCAACGTACTAAAGCCATTCGTGCTGCTGATGTTCGTATCCATTCTCAACAACCTTTATCAAAAATGGAATTGGAGGAACTCGCTCTGGATGGCTCTGTTCGTATTATGCGCCACCCTCGCAAAACCCAGTTTTACCATAACCATTATTCCAGCGATCGGGATTATTTTTTTCCTCAATTTAAAGGAGTGGAAAAAGGTCAATTGGTTTTACTTGATATTTCCGATCGGGTTGACCGCACTGGTTGTACTGGCGGGGCAATTCGCAATAAATTATGTTGGGGATAGGGGAGAAAGGGTATTGATTGCGCCTTTTGCCAGTTTGCTCCATCTGGTCAAAGATGTGCCAACAATATTTCTTTACTTGTTCATGTCTCTCCTTTTTCCGCTCTCGACCTACATCATTTACTGGCGGGATATTAAATCCCGGATGGAATTCAAACTGGCAGGATGGAACTTTATCGTTTCCCTTGCTTACGGCTTCTTGTTGGAAGAAGAAATTAATTCCGGCTCAAACAATTTTTGGAACGGGGTGGATATCGGGACCTTTTTACTGTTTGCCGTGTCAGCGGGTTTTCTGGGTAATCTCGTACTTCAAAAAAAGGAAACCAGGCAGCAGTTAACCTGGAAGGAAATCGTCCCCCTGGTCTTGCTGGGTGCTCATTTGCTTTGCGGTATCGCGTATTTTGTTTTGTCCCTGATGACAAATGGTGTGGTCGAGTAGCGTGCTTGTCGATAACCAGGGATCTCGGGAGCCGCAATTTATTTCGGAATTCCTTTACCTGGCAGGTGTACCTTTTAGAGCAACAATTCCTGCCCAAGTAACTGCAGGCGGAGGGAAAATCAAGTGAAACAAAAGGTGTCTCGCTTCCTGATGTCGGAAAAATCCAGCCCTTTGATCCTGGCACTGCTGGTGGTGGTCAGTTATGGGTTGGTCACACCGTTCATCGGATTTTTCATGGACGACTGGTATTTGATCTGGTTCAAGCATATCTTTGGCGGGCTGAAGTTCATCCAGTATTTTTCTCTTGACCGACCTTTGGAGGGGTATTTCTACACGGCGGTGAATTTTCTTCTCGGAAATTCAGAATCTGCATTTTTGTGGCAAGTGTTCGGTCTCTTCATCCGCTGGTTATGTGTTTTTGCCCTGTGGGGATTCTTGAATACACTTTGGCCGAACGCCAAAAAGCAGAACATGCTGGTTTGTGTTCTGGCAGCCGTTTTTCCGGGGTTCCTGCAGCAATGGATTGCGATGAGCTACTCCTTTCACCTGGCTTGCCTGGCGGGGTTATTCTTCTCCTTCACGCTTATGCTCAACGCCGTCCGCAACCCAAAGAAATTCTGGCTGTATATTATTCCATCCTACTTAATCGGCTTCTACTGTTACGCGGCGGCTGAATTTTATTATGGACTCGAATTGATCCGCCCGGTTATCCTGTTCATTGAGTTTTCGCGAACCGAACCAGTTCTCAAGACAAGAATTAAACGCACGCTTAAGTGGTGGCTCCCATTTTTTGGGGTTTACATCCTCTTCGGGATCTGGCGAGCCTTCTTCTTTGTGTCCAAAAACCACGAGATGCAAATCTCCCAGCATTTCACGGGATCCCCACTTTCGGTGATCACCGACCTGTTTGGAAAAATCTACCAGGCTGGCGTGGATGCAACCGCGCACAGTTGGTTTACCCCGCTTAATTTGAGCAACTATCCTGATACAGGGATTGTCCCTGTGATCATTCTTGCGGTGATCCTTGTTGTTTTTATTGCAATTTATCTTTGGTGTACCCGAACCTATAAAGACGAAGGAAACCAGGTAACTGAGCAGACCACACGCTGGCGGAGAGAAGCCTTTTGGTTAGCCTTGATCTCCATGATCGTTGCGGTGCTTCCATTTTGGGCGGCGGATCTGCCCATCTCCAATCAATATCCATTTGATCGGTTTCTGCTGCCGTACCTGTTTGGAAGTTGTTTGTTCATCGTGGTGTTCAGCGACAAATCGAAATTTGGCTTGCTCCTCATTTCGTTCCTGGCGGCGGTTGCTGTTGGTTTTCATATCCGGAATGGCATCCGGTACAAAAACATGTGGGATCAGCAGGTGGATTTCATCTGGCAGTTAACCTGGCGCGCACCAGGCATCATCGAGAACACCGGACTCATCTCTGATGAGCTGCCATTTTCCGACCTCTTTTCAGCCCCTTCACTCACCGCGCCGCTGAACATGATTTACGACAGTGATCAATCGACGAATGAGACCAAATACATGCTGTTCCTGTTCGTCCAGCAAAGAGACGTGATCCAGGCTTTCATCCCCGGTGAAACATTCGACCATTCCTTCCGCGGATTTGACTTTCAGGGGAACACCTCGAATTTGCTTGTGTTCGATAAACCCGCCGAAGGGTGTTTGCGAATACTGACGCCTTCAGATTCAGTTAATTCGGAGGAATACTGGCCTGAATACGAATTCTGGTTTTCTGCAACCCCGCTTTCCAACCTGGAGCGCATCATCACAGAAACAGACTCGCCGGCAATTCCGCCATCGCGATTCTTTGGCGTCGAAAACACCGACCAGTGGTGCTATTACTATGAAAAGGCTGACCTCGCGCGGCAGCAGAAGAACTGGGACGAGGTGATCGCGCGTTATGACGAGGGATTTGCAAAGGGGTACCAGCCGCTCAACCAATCCGAGTGGCTGCCGCTGATCGAGGCTTATTTGCAAATTGGTGCGCCTGAAAAAGCGTTGGAAATCACGAAGGGTATCTCCGGTTTCAATTCTGAAGCCAATGAATCCTTCTGTAATTTATGGGCTACAATTAAAGAAAGCGCCTCAAATTCAGAGATTATCCGTGAGCTTCAAGAAGCCACAAAATGTGACATACTCCATGACTGATAAACTCCCCAATATCTCCGTAATCATCCCGGTATATTTCAGCGAAAAGACCCTGCCGGAACTTGTCCGCCGGCTGAAGACCACGTTACCGGGTGTTGCCCGGGTTTTCGAGATCGTCCTGGTGAATGACGGCAGCAGCGATAATTCCTGGGGGGTGATCGAGGACCTGGCGCATAAGAATATAGAAGTGCGCGGCATCAACCTGATGCGGAATTTTGGCCAGCACAATGCCCTGCTGGCAGGCATCCGCAGCGCGAAGTATGAAGTATGCGTCACCATTGACGATGACCTGCAGCATAACCCGGAAGACATCCCTCAATTGCTGGCTAAATTTAATGAGGGGTACGATGTGGTTTACGGCTCGCCGCAGGCAGAGAAGCACGGCCTCTGGCGGGATATGGCGTCCGTGGTTACCAAGGTAACCCTGGCAACGGTGATGAACGCCGCGTCAGCCCGGCATGTGAGCGCTTTCCGCGTTTTTTATACGCGGCTTCGCGAAGCCTTCTCGCAGTACACCGGTCCGGCGGTTTCCATTGATGTTCTGCTCACCTGGGGGACGGCTAAATTCAGCTACGTTGAAGTGAAGCACGAGAAACGCACCAGCGGCGAATCACATTACAACTTCCGCAAGCTGGTGACGCATGCCTTCAACCTGATGACCGGCTTCAGCACCATCCCCCTGCGCCTGGCGACGGGGGCAGGCTTTGTATTCATCCTGTTTGGCATTGTGATATTTTTGTACGTGCTCATCCGTTACATCATCCAGGGCGGGGCAGTGCCGGGGTTCACCTTTTTGGCGTCGACGATTGCCATTTTTTCCGGTGTGCAGTTGTTTGCGCTGGGAATCATGGGGGAATACCTGGCGCGCATGCACTTCAGATTAATGGATAAGCCCCCTTACGTGATCGAAGATACAACCGAAAAGAAAGGCTGATATGAGTCAAATTCCTGTTGAGTACCTTGAATGGGATAGTGATTTCTTTGGCAGGCGCATTGGCCGTGTTACGATCAACCACCTGGGTGAAGCGGAAACCTCCGAGGTACTTGCCTGGGCGGAGCGGGAGAATATGGATTGCCTGTATTATTTGGCCAGCGGGCTCGACAAAGATGCAGCGGGGGCTGCTGAAAGCGCAGGATTCCATTTAGTGGACCTGCGCGTGACCTTTATCAAAGATTTATTAAAGCCGGAAAGATCTTTCATCCCGGAGTTGCACATCCGCCGGGCGGTGGAGGGGGACCTGGAAACGCTGAAGACTATGGCCAGAGATGCCTTCCAGCTTTCGCGGTTCCACGTGGACCGGCACTTCGACCAACAAAAAGCGGATGAGATGTACGCGATTTGGATCGAAAACGATCTGCGCTTAAAAGGGCATGATGTGTGGGTAATCGATGTGGAAGGGCAGCTGGCGGCTTATACCTCTGTCAGTGTTACCGGGCAGGCAAAGGCACAGATCGGGTTGGCGGGAACGCAGCCTGCATGGCGGGGAAAGGGATTATCGTTGGAACTGCAGCGTTTTATCTGTCATGAACTGCGCGACGAGGGCATTGAGGAGATCGAAATTGTGACGCAGGGAAGGAACATCCCGGCGCAGAACCTTTATCAGAAAGCGGGCTATTACATCCGATCGGTCGACCTGTGGTATCACAAGTGGTTTACGGATTAAAGCGAGGAAGCAATAATATGACCGCATCCTTCATCCCATTCAACAAGCCGGCGTTCGTTCCCGCAGAGACCGCTTACATTCAGCAAGCGCTGGAGAGCGGGCACCTCTCCGGGGACGGCGCGTTCACCAAAAAGTGCAGCGCCTGGTTCGAGCAGGGGATGGGGGTGGCGCGGGCTTTGCTGACAACGAGCTGCACGCACGCGCTGGAACTTTCGGCGCTGCTGCTTGATCTCCAGCCGGGGGACGAGGTGATCGTCCCGTCGTTTACGTTTGTCAGCACGGTGAATGCGTTCGTGCTGAGGGGAGCCAGGCCGGTGTTTGCGGATATCCGGCCGGACACGCTGAACCTGGATGAGCAGAAACTGGAAGGGTTGATCACCAAAAAGACCAAAGCCATCTACCTGGTGCATTATGCCGGGGTGGGGTGCGAGATGGATCGCATCCAAAATATTGCGCATAGCCATAACATTCCCATAATCGAAGATAATGCGCATGGATTGTTCGCCAAATACCGGGGCAGGGGATTGGGTACTTTTGGGGTGATGGCAACCCAAAGTTTTCACGAGACGAAGAATATCTCGTGCGGTGAAGGCGGAGCGCTGCTGATCAACGACAGCAGGTTCGTGGAACGCGCCGAGATCATCCGCGAGAAAGGGACCAACCGCAGCCGCTTCTTCAGGGGGCTGGTGGATAAATACACCTGGGTGGATGTGGGTTCAAGTTTCTTGCCCTCCGAAATTTTGGCAGCGGTGTTGTGGGCACAACTTGAGTCGGCTGAAGAGATCCAGGCGAGGCGCGGACAGATTTGGAATCGCTACAACCGGGAACTTGCCGGCTGGGCAGAGCAAAACTCGGCGCGGCTGCCTATCATCCCGCAGCATTGCGAGCAACCGTATCACATGTTCTACCTGCTTATGCCCAACCTGGATGCGCGTACGCGTTTTATTGCCCACATGAAAGAACAAAATATCATGTGCGTGTTCCATTACCTTCCGCTGCACCTTTCTGATATGGGGGTCACGTTTGGCGGCAAGGTGGGGGATTGCCCGGTGACCGAGGATATCAGTGACCGGTTGGTGAGGCTGCCCTTATTCTACAATATGGCGGATGAGGAGCTGGAACGCGTCGTCCGCTCTGTGCTGGCGTTCAGCGTCTAGTGCTGTGTCAACCTATTTCCGTCAAACCGAGCCTTCATGTTTGACACAGTAGTAGAATCCTATTCGGTGATCGAGCATTCCATCAGGCTGATCTGATCTTCAGCCTGTTTTTGTACCTCCGAGCCAGCCGGCAGCAGCGCGAGGTAATTTTGCCAGGTGCGGCAAACCCCATACTTGACTACGCTGTCGTTGACGATGATGTTATTGGATAACTCCGCGGCTTCATTGAAGTATCCCAGGTGCAGGGCGCTGTCGATGAAGGGATACCACTCGGTAAGGTCCTGCGGGTAGTAACCGGATTCGCTCGCCTGTTTGAAGAGGGAATAGGACTGCGCATAGTCTTCAACCTGGCGGGCAAGGTCGGCCTTCTCAAAGAAATAACACCAGGTATGCGGGGGTTCAATGCCGAACAGGTGAGCAGGGGGTGTCTTCTGCGCTGAATCGGCGAGGATCAACCCCAGGTTGCTGATCCCGGCAGCGTCCAGCAGGGGCTTGGGGAACAGGTCGCCGCTGCCCATGTAAACCAGCGCCTTGGGGGGGGTAAGCGCATCGTCTGAAACACGCACACACCCTTCCGCTCGTTTGGAGATCAGGAGGGTATTATTGGTGCTCCCTGTAAATTGATACGTGCGGAAGTCATAGACAATCTCATGATTGGGGGAAAGTTCTTCGACCGCGCTCTTCTGCGGTGAGTTTAGAAAGATGAAGGCGTAATCGATCTTGCGGTCTGCACTCACTTGCTGGTCTGAATAGGTCCAGTTGAGCTCGGTGGTGAGTGCGTTGCCGGTCAGGTATTCCTGGTAAGGAAGGCTGTACGCCATAATGGCGGTACCGGATTGCAGCCCGGGAGCGCGCCATACCAATTGCCAGATGAGGTCGCGCTGGTAATCGGAGAGATTCTTGTAGTTAACCATCTGGTTGAGTTGAAAACCGGTCCCTGCGGCAACACATAAAGCCAGAAATCCGATCTGCAGGGTGCGGCTTCGGGCAAACTGGTTGACCAGTCCGGCGAGGAGCAGGCAGCTGCCGGGCAGATAAGCCAGCAGGAAGCGGTCATAGGGGTAACGCGTGCTCACTTCAAGGTCAGCAGCCCAGAAAGGCAGGAGGGCGACGACAAGGGAAATTGCCCCCAGCCAGAAAGATTGTTTCCCCCAGCGTGTATCGGTGTCTTCAGCGGATGCCAATTTGCGGTCTGTGAACCATAGCCATGCTGCCAAAGCCGCAAAAACCAATCCTGTCACAATGATGAGAACCAACCCGGTCTTGCCAAAAGGCGGGTAGTTGGCCAGGTTGAGGGTTTGTGTCCAGGAGTTCACCAGCGCATCCACAATGGATTGAACCAGCTTGCCGGCGGTCTTAACCAGCACATCCCCTAAGGAGGTGGACAGTTGACCGGTGATGGCAACGGCGTGGTTCGTGGATTCAAAGAAGAACGCGCGCCAGATCATAAAGCCCAGCCACAGCGCCAGGGACGGCGACCAGTATTTGAGGGTTTTCCAGATCCGCTGTTTGGCATGCGGAACCAGGGGGAGCAGGGCAACCCAGAGAATCACCGGACGGATGAGCTCAAGCCCGGAGTAGAATTCGGCGGCAGCGAAGCAGTAAAAGCCGATGAAGATGGAGAGGATGTAGTTGAGCCAGAAGTGCTTGCGGTCGCGGATGGCGCGGACCATCAGGGTGAAGGAGAAGAAAAGCCCCGCCAGGCAAACGTAGAAGAAACTGTAGATGACGATGATCCAATGCTGGATAAAGCCGGGGAACACCGCGGCAAGCAGCGCCGCCCAGGTGTTCTGTTTGAGGTTCTTCGGCCAGAGCGTGTTGAGGAATTGCCATAGTGCGAGGGTGCAGAGCCAGCGCGTGAGCAGCCCGAAGATGTTCCACACGAGCGGGGATTCTGAGTTGAAGAGCAGGGAATTGGCAACGACGTAGAAATAGCCCATCAGGGGGCGGTCAAGGGAAAAGTATTGTGGGTACTGCAATGCGCCGAAGGTGTGCTTGAACCAGATGAGATACCAGTCATCCATGAAGTACCCCATGAACGGTGCGAGAAGCCCGAAACTGATCAGGGTGAGCAGCAGCAACAGCCAGGGGGTAAACTTGCGCGAGGTAAGAAAATTGGAGAATCTCTTCATGGAAAAAAACCTTTCAGAGCTTGTTGTATTGATTATATCTTAGTGAAGATTTCACTTGAAATGGAGGTGAGAGTATGCTAAATTTATATGGTATTCCCGTAATGACCAGGAGTCATCCATTTGAATAAGGAGGTTTCTATGCGTTCACGTGCAGTAACTGTGTTTAGTTTATTGCTGACCGCGGCATTATTGTTGGGGATTACCGGAACTGCAATCGCAGAGGTTGGAGATGATCCGTTTGTTACTCCCATTACAGGAGACAAGGAATTTACCACAGAAGTGCTCCCGATAGTTCAATTTCCAGGGACCACCGAAGTAAACCAAAAACTGCTCCCTGTTGGTTTTCCTGCGGGTGAAGCCCAGTTCGAAGGTTCTGGAGTGGTTGTAAAAGGGATGGAAAATGGGAAAGCCACTGTATGCTTTACCATTTCCTCAGTAAAAGTTAACCAGGGATGGGGCGGAAAAATTGGAAGATGGGATGGCAGTAAATGGGTGTTGTTATCCACCACGATCACTACACCAGATGAAGCCATTGCAAGCTATGCCTGCACCACCATCACCGGCGATGGCACATATGCTTTTATCAGCTGGGTGGTCGATTCTTCCAAGTTGTCCACCATGCAAGAGTGTCCGTTCGAGTTTGGAATTGACTCTTTCTGGATTACTGGGGTTTGGGCGGATTCAGGTACTGGATATACTGATTCCGTCACAGGTATGGAGTTCTATGCGACTCAAGATATAAGTGGAATGCCCATCACTGTGCAGTACCTGTATTCGATTCCAGGAACTGATTCCGAAGGCGTACCTTCTTTTTCGTGGGGTGGGACAGCTTCGGGCACAGCGTCCTTAGATTATGGGTCATACTATGAAATGGACGTCGATCCATACATTGATTATTTCAGAACCTATGAATCACATTTGGAATATTATCGAGTAACAATTGGAAGTTGTTATGTCATTGCTGAGAGAGATTTTACCCGACAGTAATTACGCTTTCACTTTTACCTGATCAAAAGCGGGAAGGAATATAAATCAAAGAGGGAGAATGCTCTCCCTCTTTGTCTTTTCTTACTTTGCTGCTTCCGCGCGTTCCTCCAGCACATGGTGCATCGCCTCGATATCCTTGGGGATCATGAAAATGGCGATCATGATGAAGATGAAGCATAGTGCCCAGGTGGTGAGGCTGATGGATAGAATGGCGGTGCCGACCGAGAATTTATCGGCGATGATGCCGGCGATGAGCGGGGCGGAAGCCGAGCCAATGGTCTCGATGAAATTCTGGATGGCGTTGGCGGTGGAGCGGACTTCCGGCAGGGTGACATCGTAGATGGTGGAAATGATATTCGGGGAAGCAAAGGGCATGAAGATGGCAGTGATCATCAGGGTGACGGCAAAGAGCAGCACCTGCGAGTTGGGGATGTTCATAGTAATGAAGAGGAAGATCATTCCCATCAGGATCCCGGTAGCGCCGGCGATGAGGCGTCCGCGCTTGGTCTTTTTAAAGAGCCTGTCGCCCAGGATACCGCCAAGCGGGTAACCCGCAGCCATGAAGAGCACGGCCGGCGCCATGATCAGAAGCTGGGTATTGCTGTCGTAGCCGCGGTCAGTGGCGAGGTACCCGAAGAAGTAATAGGTGATCACGTTCCAGGGGAAGACGCCGATGAATCCCTGGGCGAAGACGAAGATGAGGCTGCGTTTTTTGAAGATTTCCACCGCAGTCTTCCAACTGAATTTGTATTTGCTGACCTCTACGCCTTTCAGTTCCTCCTCGCTGGAGCCGCGCGGAACATCTTTGACGCCGAAGAAAATGGATATCGCCAGGACGATCCCCAGCGAGCCGGTGATGTAGAAGATGGAGCGCCAGCCGATCATCCCGCCGAGAATGAGGGCGAGCACCATGCCCAGCAGGTAGCCGATGGGCTGGGTGAGCTGGAGGAGACCATAGACCTTACCGCGAGATTTTGGCGGGTAATAGTCTGCCAGCAGGCTCATCATGCCGGGGTAACTGGAATCGTCAATGCCGGTGGAAGAGCGGGTGACGAGGAAGGCGGGGAAGGTGCGCACAATTGCGCTTAGCCAGGTGGTCGACCCCCAGACGAGCGAGGCCAGTGCCAGCAGCGTGCCGCGGTTATAGCGGTCATTGAGCCAGCCCCACAGAGGGTAGAGGATGCCGCCGACGAGCAAAGCGCCGGTGTTGATCATTCCCCATTGGGTATAGGTCATCTTGAAGGTTTCCATCACCTGTGTCTGCATGGGACCGATGAGCAGCTTATCCGTTTGATGCAGCAGCATGAAGAAAAAGAACAGGATGGTGGAGGTTCGCGCAGCACGTTTGAAGGAAGTGCTCTGAATTGTCATGATTTTACCTCGGTGGAGGGATGGGGTACTCAAATAAATTATATACCTTCAGGCAAGTTCATGAGGTTAAGGTGCCGTCCCAACTGGTTTTGCTGCGTTTCACCGGGGCATGAGTATGCCCGCCAGGAATTGACCGACCCGCGCCGCATGGTTGCAAGTTAGGTGAAGATCAAAGGCGGCATCCATCCGCTGATGACATTGTATACCTCCGCGTGTTGAAATTGGTCTACTATTTTCAAATAATCATGGAATTCAGCTGGCATCCTTTCGTTTTTGCAGGAAAAGGATGATGAGGAACATGCCTACGTTGAGACCGATGAGGTAATACCAGCGCGTGAAGACGCTGCCCTCCAAACTGGGACGGAAGTCATCGATAAGCATTTTCAACAGCATCTCAGCCCCTGAGATTGCCTTCTGACGGTCTTTTTCCCATTGGCTTTTCTCGTCTCCGTACGCATCCAGGTCATCTACGAAAGTGGAGAACTGGTCGCTTGTCTCCTCAGACATCTTTTCAGCTTGTTCCTTCTGTTGGTCAAGCGAGGTTTCCAGCTGCTCTTGAACGAGGTCGCCGTACTCCTGTTCTTGCTGGCTGCGCAGGCCGAAATATTCCTCCATTTGAGCCTGGTTGGCAGCCATATAGCCCGCCATATCCGTGTAGGGTCCAATTCCCAATGGAGGGATGGGGGTTAATGTCGGTACAGGGGTGAAGGTAGCCAGCGGGGTGGGGGTGGGATATGGCGTGTAGGTGGGCAGTGCTTCCGGTTCCACTGGTTTAGCGGGTGAAGCCTGATCCAAAGCGGATCGGGTGTCTTCATTGTAGTAACTGGGTGAGTAGAGACCCGGAATGCCTGTGCAGCGCTCAAAGAGGTGACTTCCCATGCAATCGCATTTCTCTTTTTCCTCATCCGTCATGGCATCCCGCTCAGCTTC
>JAYRQY010000113.1:0-6340 GCA_041910365.1 Anaerolineaceae bacterium
GATGGGACGAAAACGGGATACAAGAGAGGGCATATTGTGGGAACTCGCTTCTGGTCAAACAGGAGTGATTTTATCATATTTGTGGAGCAAAAAATCACCCTTGCGGGTGATTTTTAGGTTGGCGCGATACGGCCGCAGGGAGCGCAGAGCGGTGGCTCGAACCTCTACGATACTGATTGTTTTTCCCGGTGAACAAATAAAAAAATCACCCTTGCGGGTGATTTTAAGGTGGGCGTGATACGACCGGAGGGAGCGCAGAGCGGTGGCTCGAACCTCTACGATACTGATTGTTTTTTACCGGTTAACAAATAAAAAAATCACCCTTGCGGGTGATTTTTAGGTGGGCGCGATAGGGCTCGAACCTACGGACCTCACGGATGTGAACCGTGCGCTCTAACCAACTGAGCTACGCGCCCAAATGAAATTGTCAAGTAACTTAGCGCTCTAACCACCAGCCCTTTGCAGGGTCTGCCAAGCTACGCGCCCAAATGAAATTGTCAAGTATCTTAGCGCTTTAACCACCAGCCCTTTGCAGGGTCTGCGAAGCTACGCGCCCAAATAGGATTGAGATTATAGCAGAGGTCATTCCCCTCTGCAAGGATTTGGATTTGGTACAATCTTCCGGAAAAAGATGACTTTATTCCCCTTTCCCTTGAAGTCTGTGGTTTTATCCATTAAACTAGTAATATGAGAAGAACCCCCGTCACAGGGAACAATTCAGAGTACACAGCACAATCTCATTTTATTCGTTGAAAGGAGTCTGGGATGAAATATAAGTACCTGGGGAAAGACTACAACCGGCCGGATGCGATCAACAAGGTCACCGGTCAGGCGATTTACCTGGACGACATCCGCCTGCCGGATATGCTGCATGCTGCCATCCTGCGCCCCGAATTTGCCCATGCGAAAATCAAAAAGATCGATACCAAGGAAGCCGAGAAGATGCCCGGGGTTGTCAAAGTGGTCACCGGAAAAGGCTGCACTTTCCGCTATGGCGACAATATTAAAGACCAGGTCCCGATGGCAATTGACAAGGTGCGCCATATCGGCGAGCCGCTGGCTGCGGTGATCGCGGATACCCTGGCGCATGCCAATGAGGCTTTGACCAAGATCAAAGTGGATTACGAACCGCTGCCTGTGCTCATCGATGCACGTGACGCACTGAAACCCGGCGCTGTGCTGGTGCATGAAGACAACGGAGATTACTGGCACCTGCCCACCCTTAAGCCGAAAAAGAAGAGCAATATTGCCCATGAGTATCACCTCATAAAAGGCAAAGGCGAAAAAGGGTTTGAGGATGCCGATATTGTCATCGAAGGCGAGTTCAATTACCCGCTCGCTTCCTGTGCTGCCATTGAACCGCACGGCAGCATCGTCTGGTTCAAGACCGACAAGACCATCGAAGTCTGGTCATCCTCCATTTGCCCCTTCATCATCCGCGAAGACCTGGCGGGTTCATACGGGCTGCCCGTTGGCGATGTGCGCGTACACACCCCTGAGATCGGCGGCTGCTTCGGCTACAAATCCGATATCACCGTGGAGCAGACCATCGCCTGGATCGCCAGTTTCGTCCCCGGACGCCCGGTGAAATGGGTAGCCACCCGCCAGGAGGACTTCACCTCCACTCTCATCGCTCACGGCATCCGCACCAGGATGAAGATCGGCGCAAAAAAGAATGGCAAACTGGTGGCAATCAAGTCTGAATTGCTGCACACAACCGGTGCCTTTGCGGATACCGGCGTAAACATCACCATTGCCGCCACACACAACTGTACCGGACCGTACGAATTCGATCACTGCGATCTCAGCGGTTACACCGTGTACACCAACACCCCGCCGGTGGGCGCTTACCGCGGCTACGGACACCAGGAGGCGCAGCTTGCCACCGAACGTATGATGGACATGCTTGCCCGCAAACTGAACATGGAGCCATTTGCTTTGCGGGAGATCAACCTCCTGACCGAAGGCAAGGTCAATGCACTTGGCGAACGCATGTGGAAGACCCACGGCGATATCACCAGGTGCGTGGATAACATCAAGAAATCCGTGCTCAATCGGCCCACTCCCCAAGAGGATGAAAACTTTTATTATGGGCGCGGCGTTGCCACGGTGATGAAGTCTCCCAAGGGTGCACCATTCTCCACCAAGGGCTGCTACATGAAAATGAACATCGATGGCAGCGTTTCAGTGAACATGGGCGGCGCAGAGGTTGGGCAGGGGCTGCGTACCATTGTGCGCCAGATCGCTGCTGAAGCCCTCAAGATCGACCCAGAGCGCGTGCGGGTTTACAACGAGATCGACACGCAGTTCTCTCCTTACGAGTGGCAGACCATCGGCTCGATGTTCACCACCCAGGGCGGGCGGGCAATCGTCCGCGCTGCAGACAAGCTCATCGCAATCCTCAAGAGCAACGCTGCCCAGGTGCTTAAAACCGACGTGGACTACCTGGAGTATGACGGTGATTACGTTTACCTCAGGAACGACCCGGATATCCGCGTGGCAGTCAAAGAGATCAACCGCGGCTACATCACCGAAGACGGCATTACCATCGGAGAGATGGCGCAGGCTGTCTCTGATGCCCGCCTGCCGCGTTACTCCAATCCCGACAAGAACGGTCAGGGCAGCATGGGCGTTTCGTACACCTTCGGCGCTACTGCCGCTGATATCCGCATTGAAAAGAAAACCGGCAAGATCATCGTCGACAATTTTGCTTCCTCTTTTGATGTCGGACAGGTCATCAACCCCAAGCAGGCTCGCGGTTCAGTCACCGGCGGCGTATTAATGGCAATTGGTGCAGCCCTCTACGAAAAACTGGAATTCAGCGCAGACGGCAAGATCCTCAATCCGCATTACTTCAAATATCATCTCCCTGTTTTCAAGGACGCCCCCAGGCAATCGGTGGACTTTGTGGAAACCCCGGATGCAGTGGGTCCGTTCGGGGCACGCGGTGTAGGCGAGCATTCGGTGATCGGCCCAGCGCCGGCGATCCTGAACGCCATTTACGATGCCATTGGCGTGGATTTTTATGAGATTCCGGTTACCCCCGAAATGGTGAAGCAAGCCCTTCAAACCCGGCAGGAGAAATAACATGATTGAGAAGATCAGCTTTACTGTTAATCAAAAACCCGTGACCGTTGAAGTTGAGCCTGAAATGCTGGTACTCGATGTTTTACGCGAGGTGCTCAACCTCACCGGCACCAAGCACGGCTGTGATAACTCCACCTGTGGAACCTGCACCATCCTGGTGAACGGCAAGGCTACCAAGAGCTGCAACCTGGCGGTGAAGAAAATTGCCGGAGCGGAAGTGGTGACGGTTGAGGGTCTGGCACATGGGACGCGGCTTCACCCGGTTCAAAAATCGATCTCTGAATCCGGTGCCATTCAATGCGGCTTCTGCACCCCCGGCATCGTGATGGAGTTGGTTGGTTTATTTGAGGAAAAACCGGATGCCAGCCAGGGGGAAATCGAGAATGCGCTGAACAAGCACCTGTGCCGCTGCACCGGCTACGAACCAATCCGAGATGGTGCGCTGATGGCGCAAAAATTGATCAAGGATCGCAAATAATCGCGAAAATCCCCCGGCAGCCCGGGGGATTTTTATACTTGGTGCGGCAGCCTGGCAAAGGAGTTAAATGCGTGGCTGAATTTTGAACACCCCGGCGCAAACCGAAGTCCGGGTAAAACTAATTGGCATTTCCCTTTGGGCGAAGTAACCTATGGATTGGTGTGTCAGCCAGTACTCCTCATCCTCCCATTCAGCCCCAACGCTTAATTTGAAGGCTTGCAGGGCGTCATCCTCGAAAGCGATATCGCCAATGACGAAATAACCATTTTCCTTCAAGAATGGGATCAGGGCGTCAATCAGGCGGTACTTTTCGGCAAGTCTGAAATGGTGAAAGGTATACGCAGAGACGATCCTGTCGAATTTTTGTCCAGCCAGGTATGATGCCGGGTCGCTGCGCAAATCCGCCTGCAGGAATGAAGCAGTGGGATATTTTGTAATGGCAATATCGATCATCCGGTTGGAGAAATCTATGCCAGTGACGCTGCAACCCGCTGCCAGGAAGCGCCCGCTGAGATTGCCCGTACCTGCACCAAGATCGAGGATCGCATAACCGGCTTTGGGCTCTGCCGCCTTGACGATTTCGTCCAGGGTTTTCTCATATCCTGTGAATGGGAAACCATCCATGAGTACACTCTGGTCATAAGCGGATGCCCAGTCGTCAAACTCCTGCATCGGGTACATCTCATCCATTTATCCAAACCTTCCGGTAATGTAATCCTGGGTGCGCTTGTCTTTGGGGTTAAGGAACATATCCTTGCCGGGCGAATACTCCACGATCTCACCCATGAGGAAAAATGCCGCATAATCTGCCATGCGCGCTCCCTGCTGGATGTTGTGCGGGGCAAGCAGGATGGTGTATTTTTCCTTCAACTCCGTCAATTGGGCTTCGATCTTTGCAGTGGATACCGGGTCGAGGGCGGAGGTCGGTTCATCCAGCATGATCACTTCAGGCTCCAGTGCCAGCACGCGTGCCAGGCACAGGCGCTGCTGCTGCCCGCCAGAAAGCGCGAACCCCGAGTCATTGAGGCGGTCGTAGACCTCATCCCATAAAACAGCATTCTTTAGAGCGTTTTCAACGGCTGCGTCCAGCTTGCGCTTTGACCGTTCACCAGCCATCCGCAAACCATACGCCACATTTTCATAGATCGAGAGGGGCAGCGGTACCGGCCGCGAAAAGACCATGCCAATCTTGCGGCGCAGGGCGATTGTATCTGTTTCCTTATCCAGGATATTGATGCCGTTGAAAAGGACTTCGCCCTTCATCTCATCCACATCTGCCAGGTCATTCAGCCGGTTGAGCGCGCGCAAGAAAGTGGATTTTCCGCCCCCGGCAGGCCCAAAAATTACCGTGATCGCATTCGCCTCGATCTCCAGGTCAATATGGCGCAGGCTCTCGTTGTTATCCGAGTAGCGAACGGAAAGGTCACGGATGGTGAATTTCTTCATATTTCACCACTGCCTTTTTGCGCGGGCGCGGTTGCGGATGAGGGTGGCAACCAGGTTCATTCCGAGGACGAAAATGAGCAGCACCAGCACAGTCCCATATTGAATGCTCACCGGCATCCCAGGCACCTGGGTGGAAATGACAAAGATGTGATATGGCAGTGCCATAGTAGCATCCAGCGGCGAGGTGGGCAGCATCGGCAGGAAAAAGGTCGCCCCGGTGAAGAGAATGGGGGCGGTCTCTCCGGCGGCGCGTTCCAGCCCGAGGATGATGCCGGTGACGATGCCCGGCAGCGCTTGCGGCAGGATAACCCGCCAGATGGTCTGCCAGCGGGTTGCGCCCAGCGAGGTGCTGACCACACGGAATGAATTGGGGACGCTGCGCAGCGCTTCTTCGGTAGTGCTGATGATCACCGGCAGGGTCATTATCGAGAGGGTCAGGCTGGCCGAAAGGATGCTGGTGCCAAACTTGAGGAAAAGCACGAACAACCCCAGCCCGAACAAACCGTAGACCACAGAAGGAATTCCAGCCAGGTTGATGATGGCGATGCGCAGAATACGCGTCAGCCAATTATCCTGGGCGTATTCTGAAATGTAGATCCCGGCTGCCACGCCCAGGGGGATGGAAAAGACAGCCGTTCCAAGGGTGAGGTATAACGTCCCCACGATTGCCGGAAGGATGCCCCCGGCTTTCATGCCGGCGCTTGGCGCGCTGGTCAGAAAACTCCAGGTGATCGCAGGTGCGCCTTTAATGACGATGAAAACAATCAATCCAATGATCGGAAGCACAGTGAGCACGGCGATGGCACGAAGCAAATTGAATCCGATGGATTCCGTGATCTTGTCACTTGAACGCCTGTTCGCCAGGAAGCTCATGAGAGGATCCTTTCGGTGCGTTTCCGCTGCCTGGTACTTATCGAACTTGCCGCGATGTTTACCGCCAGCGAAAGCAGGAAGAGGATGATCCCGATGAGGAACAGCACCTGGTAATGCACGCTGCCGGTGGCAACTTCGCCCATTTCAGAAGCGATGGTTGCGGTCATTGTGCGCACCGGCCGGAACAGCGAATCCCACTGTGAGGGGATGACGGCGGCGTTGCCGGTGACCATCATCACCGCCATGGTCTCGCCCAGCGAGCGCCCGATCCCCAGCATCACTGCTGTGAGGATGCCGGTTTTTGCCGCCGGAACGGCGATTCCCCAGATAGTTTGCCAGCGAGTGGCACCGAGTGCCAGCCCTGCCTGGCGGTATCCGGCGGGGACGGTGTTTAGGGCTTCTTCAGCGACCGAGACAATGGTGGGTATGGAAATCAGACCCAGCAAGATAGCGCCA
>JAYRQY010000114.1:0-3975 GCA_041910365.1 Anaerolineaceae bacterium
TGACCGCATCGTCGAAAAAACTTATCGCCGTGCACACCCGGAGGTCCCCTGGTTAGCGCCTGCCGCAGTGGATTTCCTGGAAGGTTACCTGAAACCAACCGATGAGATGCTCGAATTTGGCTCCGGCCGCAGCACGCTCTGGTTTGCCAAAAGAGTTCGCCACATCACCAGTGTTGAGCATGATCCGAACTGGCATGCCGTGATCGATGCCAAAATGAAAGCATCATCCATCACCAACATCACCTACCACCTGTGCCCCAGGCAGGAGGATTCGATCCCGGCCAAAGACGCCGCATATGTGAAGATTTGTCAGTCAATCGCTCCCGCCAGCCTGGATGCGGTGCTGGTGGATGGAATCTACAGGGCACAGTGTGTGCTGCAATCTTTGCCGCTCCTCAAATCCGGCGGCACCCTCGTAATCGATAATGTCAACCGCTATCTACCCAGCGTATCCATTGCTCCCAATTCCCGTTCGATGCTGGCTGGTCCCATTGACGAGGAATGGCGGCAGGTGCTCGAGCGCATCGGCTCGTGGCGGTTTTTCTGGTCGAGTAATGGCGTCTCCGACACTGCCATTTACTTCAAGCCATAAGGAGGACTGGATGGTTCCTTCAAAACAACCCCGCTTTCCATTTGCCCATACCTATTCAATTGTCGCTCGCGATCCGCTGACCGGGCAGATGGGCGTGGCAGTACAATCGCATTGGTTCGCCACCGGTTCCATGGTCACCTGGGGGCAGGCTGGCGTGGGGGTCGCGGCAACTCAATCCATGGTCGAGGTCAGTTATGGTCCCCTGGGATTGGAAGGCATGCGCCAGGGGAAAAGCCCGCAGGACATCCTTGATGAATTGCTGGCAAAAGACGAAGGACGCGAACTGCGCCAGGTTGCGCTTCTCAATTCAAGCGGAAATGTGGCGGTTCATACGGGTACGCGCTGCATTGCCGAAGCAGGGCATCAAAAAGGTGCGGATTTTTCCGCGCAGGCAAACATGATGCTCAGAAACACTGTGTGGCATGCAATGGCGGCTGCCTTTTCTGCAAGCACAGGTGATCTCAGCCTGCGTCTGATGAGCGCGCTTGATGCGGCGCAAGCCGAAGGTGGAGACATCCGCGGCCGGCAATCCGCCGCAATACTGGTGGTCTCCGGAGAAAAACAGCCGCATCCCTGGCAGGGGATCCTCGTTGACCTGCGCGTCGACGATCATCCCGAACCATTGCAGGAGTTGCGCCGGTTACTACAGGTCAACCAGGCTTACCAATCCATGAATGCCGGTGATGCCTTCCTTTCCGAAAACAAGATCGATGAAGCATTCAAGGCATACAACACAGCGGCTTCCATTGCACCTGAGATCATCGAACTACCTTTCTGGCAGGCTGTCACGCTCGCGGAAAGCGGAAAACTATCCGAGGCCATCACCATTTTCAAACGCGTGTTTGCAGAAGAGGGGCAGTGGCGGGAATTGCTTAAGCGGCTCCCGCAATCCGGTCTCCTCAAGGTGAGTGATGCCGACAAGGATATCCTCTTGAGGCTGTAAGCATTCGGGTTTGACTTTTATGCCTGATTCCCCTACACTAAACCCATGCTAGCCATTGTCAATGCCTGCGCGGTGATCGGTCTTGACGGCGTCATCGTGGATGTCGAGGTGGACCTAACCCCCGGATTTACGCCGCCTATTGTGATCGTCGGGCTGCCGGATGCAAGCGTCCAGGAGAGCCGGGAACGCGTCCAATCGGCCATCCGCAATACCGGGTTGGAATATCCCCGCAAACGCGTGCGGGTGAACCTTGCGCCTGCCACCGTCCGCAAAGCTGGCTCGGCTTATGACCTCCCCATTGCCCTCGGAATTCTCATCGCCAACCGCCAGTTGCCTCCCGATTGCCTGAAGGAAAGCCTGGTGATGGGCGAACTTTCACTGGATGGCAGTGTCCGCCATATCCGGGGCGTGCTGCCCATGGCTGCCGTTGCCCGTTCACAAGGGTTCAAGCGCGTCTATGTTCCGGCGGAGGATGCTCCCGAGGCTGCCATTTTCACCGATATCGAAGTGCTGCCGGTGCACTCCCTCCTTGACCTGTACACCCATCTCATCGGGCAAACCATAATCCAGCCTCAGCCGGTACTCGAGATCGAGCAAGTCCAGCCGCAGGTGCAAACCGATTTCCAGGAAATTAAAGGGCAGGAACATATCAAGCGCGCTCTCGAAGTCGCCGCAGCCGGCGGACATAATGTGCTGATGATCGGCGCACCCGGTGCCGGCAAGACCCTCATGGCGCGCGCACTGCCATCCATCCTGCCGCGTATGACCGTTGAAGAATCTCTGGATGTAACCCGCATCTATTCCGTGGCAGATGCCCTCCCGGCAGGGATCCCGCTGCTCAAAAACCGCCCCTTCCGCTCGCCGCATCACACCATCAGCCATGCCGGGCTGGTCGGCGGCGGCAATATTCCGCACCCCGGAGAGATTTCACTGGCGCACCGCGGCGTGCTCTTCCTGGATGAATTCCCTGAATTCGGCTCGCGTGTCCTCGAGGTTCTGCGCCAGCCGCTGGAAGACAAGGTCGTCACCATCAGCCGCGCACAGGGCACGCTTACCTTCCCTGCCAATTTCCAATTGGTCGCCGCCATGAATCCTTGCCCGTGCGGGTATTATGGTGATTCTTCCAAGCCCTGCACCTGTGCTCCCGCCACCGTCACGCGTTACCAGCATCGGATTTCCGGACCTTTGTTGGACCGGATCGATATTCATGTGGATGTTCCCCGCGTGGATTATGAAAAATTGAGCGATCTCCGGCTGGGTGAGTCTTCCAGCGTTATTGCCCGGCGTGTTGAAACCGCGCGCGAAGTTCAACGGCAGCGGTTTGCCGGCACCCGGTTGGCGTGCAATGCCGATATGCACCCGGCCGAAGTGCGCCAGTATTGCGCCTTGGATGATTCCTGCCGCAGCCTGATGCGCGCCGCCATGAACCAGATGGACCTTTCCGCGCGCGCCTACCACCGCATCCTCAAGCTCGCCCGCACAATCGCCGACCTGGCAGCCTCCGAGCCCATCACGCAGGTTCACCTGGCCGAAGCCCTGCAGTACCGCCCTCGGGTGAGCGATCTCTAACTACTTAACAAAAACGGAAAATCTTCTCTACCGCTTTGTTTCCTACAACACGATCACCAGCAGCAAAACCAGCAAAGCGAACACCGCCAGCCACCCGATCCACGCCCACCCGCCCGGATCTGCAGCACCGTTACCAATACCTTCCGGGGTGATCTTGATCAACGGGATATCCGCGGCTTTCATTTCCAAATCGGTATCGCTGATCTTCCAGGGGTTGTACCCCTCGAAGAAGCCGGCAAAACCGGCATTTTTAAGCACTGCGCGAACGATCTTCAGGCGGTCTTCCCCTGCATAAGGCAACTGCACTTTGCCATGAATGGCGCCACCAGGCAGGAGCACTTCGATCTCGGGATGCGCCTGTAAATTCTTGTACCAGTCTGAACCCTCCCGGCTGCCGGAGATGCAGAAAATGCTTCCGTTCCAAATGGCGTAGTTGACCGGGGCGTAGCGGATTCTACCGCTCTTGCGCCCGATGGCTTTTAACACCAGGATGTACCCGGAAAACGGGTTGGTCATAACCGGACCCAGTCCCAGCCGGAACATCGGCACCATGAAATACCGGTTCAAAATCCTGAACGACTTCCTTAACCACATTGGCATGGCTCTTCTCCCTCCCGGCAAGCCACCAGCGCTCGCAACAACTTTATTTTATCTTTAGTACCACTGAATCGTAAGCCATATGCGACCCGTCAGCCATACTCACCTCAACCAGTTGAATGATCACAACTTCTCCGGCAGGGAACTTGTCCAGGGAAATACTGGTGGTAAAGGTCGCCGGCATCCCCACATCTGCCGCAGTCACCATGATGCTGCTGGTAAAACTCTGATTGGATTGCAACCCAATCACTTGAACCAGTAGTGTATTTTCAAA
>JAYRQY010000115.1:0-11751 GCA_041910365.1 Anaerolineaceae bacterium
AAGCACCATGCTCAGCACAAGGATTACAGGGACGATTTGCATCAGTTTCTTTTTCATTTTCTCTCCTTTATAAAATGTGAGAAAACCAATATTTTTTCTCGTACCATATTGTAGCGAAAAAATATCCAATTTCAATTATGGTATTTGTCGGGTTTGTAGTATTACAATTATTATGATTGTGCGGAGGATATTCGCTGAGAATGGTCATCATGCGCAGAGGGGGGTGGTTTTCATTTGATGAAATCGAGTAATTCGGGTTATAATAGTATCTGGTTGCTGCGCGAGAGCCATTTAATATCAGTAAAATGAAGAGGTGATTGGAACAAATTCTGGATCGCCAATTGTTTTTCTTGATGGTATAAATTCTCAACCGCGCAGCCACGCGGTTTATTTTTTATTCCCCTGGCGAAGGGAGGTGAGAAACCAATGGCTACTGTAGTTCTACGTCCGAATGAATCACAGGATTCACTGCTGAAGCGGTTCCGCAAAAAGGTAGTGAAGAGCGGCGTTTTAAGCACCATCCGCCGCAAGCGCTGGTTTGTTTCCAAGAGCGAAATGCGCCGAGTGGAAAAGAAAAAGGCAATTCGCCGCGTCAAACGGAAGGCGTATCCTTCAAAGTTTGGTGAATAGTCGTTAGCCGCAAGGCTGGTGAGGAGAAGCAATGGCCAAAGAAGAGGATAAGATCCAAGTAGAAGGCGAGATAATCGAAGCCTTGCCCGGAACCCAGTTCCGTGTGCGTCTCGAGAATGGCCATGAAGTACTCGCTTATCTATCCGGGCGCATGCGCCGGTATTACATCCGCATCCTGCTCGGCGATCATGTCAAAGTTGAAATGAGCCCGTACGATCTTTCCCGCGGGCGTATCGTCTACCGGCAGAAGAAGAACGAGCCGATGATGGACGAACCGACCAGGTAATTTTTATCCAACACAACTCCGGGTTTCTCACTTGACTCCCGGAGTTTTAAAAGAAAACCCCCGGTGTCCGATCCATGACCAGATACCGGGGATTTATTTGTGGTAAGGTTACTCTTTTGGCTCTTCAGCCTGGGTGTACGCCATGGCAGCCATTTGCTTGTACAGCTCCCATTTGCGCTGCGCCAGTTCAGTGGCTTCTTGCATCAGCATCTGGGCGCGGGCTTCATCATTCTGCACCAGCACGCGATAGCGGGTTTCGTTGTAGGCGTAATCCTTTACCGCCACGGAGGGTTCCTTGCCGTCCAGCACCAGCGGGTTCTTGCCTTCATCCACCAGGTTCGGATTGTAGCGGTACAAAGGCCACAAGCCGGTGGCGGCGAGCAGTTTTTGCTGCTCGAGCCCCTTGGACATTTCGATGCCGTGAGCGATGCAGTGGCTGTAAGCCACGATCAGCGACGGACCGTTATAGGCTTCGGCTTCCAGGAACGCCTTGAGCGTTTGCTGGTCATTGGCGCCCATGGCCACATTGGCAACATACACATAGCCATAGCTCATGGCCATCAGACCCAGATCCTTCTTGCCCAGGCTTTTTCCCTTGGCTGAGAACTTGGCCACGGCTGCCAGCGGGGTGGCTTTGGAGGATTGCCCGCCAGTGTTGGAATAGACTTCGGTATCCAGCACGAGGATGTTGACATTCCGCCCGGAAGAGAGGACGTGGTCCAGGCCGCCGTAGCCGATGTCATACGCCCAGCCATCACCGCCGATGATCCAGACGCTCTTTTTCACCAGGGCATCTGCCACTCCCAAGAGCATGCGGGCACTGGGATGCTTGCTTTTTACCAATTTCTCCTTAAGCACAACAACACGGTCGCGCTGTGCGCGGATACCCGGTTCAACCGTCTGATCGGCCTCGAGGATTTCTGCGACAAGCGAATCTCCAAGTTCTGCGCCCATTGCTGCGAGCAGTTCGCGGGCAAATTCATTCTGCTTGTCCAGGGTGAGGCGCATACCCAGACCGAACTCGGCGTTGTCTTCGAAGAGGGAGTTCGCCCAGGCGGGTCCGCGTCCCTGGTTGTTGACCGCCCAGGGGGTGGTGGGCAGGTTGCCGCCGTAGATGGAGGTACAACCGGTGGCATTGGCGATGACCGCCCGGTCACCGAAGAGCTGAGAAACCAATTTAATGTAGGGCGTCTCGCCGCAGCCGGCACACGCGCCGGAGAACTCAAACAGCGGCTCGATCAACTGGCTGTTCTTTATCGAGGTGGGCTGGAACAGGTTGGGGTCGGGTGCAGGCAGAGATTTGAAGAATGCCCAGTTGACCTTCTCCTGTTCGCGCAGCGGAGGCTGGGGAGCCATGTTGATGGCTTTGCGCATCGGGTTGGTCTTATCGCGCGCGGGGCAGGCTTCCACGCACAGGCTGCAGCCAGTGCAATCCTCCGGCGACACCTGGATGGTGAACTTCATGTTGGGAAGTTCCTTGAACTTGGCGTCAATCGATTTGAAGGTTTCGGGTGCGCCTTCAAGCAGCGCAGGTTCATACACCTTTTCGCGGATGACGGCATGCGGGCAGACGAATGCGCACTTGGCGCATTGAATGCACAGGTCGGGTTCCCACACCGGGATTTCGAGCGCAATATTGCGCCTTTCCCATTGGGTGGTGGCGGTGGGGAACGTGCCATCCACCGGGAATGCGCTCACGGGCAGGGTATCGCCCTCAAAGACCATGATCGGGCCGAGGACCTCGGAAACGAAGTCAGGCGCTTCGGCAGGGGTTGGCGGGCGGCGCTTGATCTTGCTGGTGACCGCGCCAGGTACTTTGACCTCGAAGAGATTGGCCAAAGTATGGTCCACTGCATCATAATTCTGCTTGACCACAGCCTCACCGCGCTTGCCATAAGTTTTCTTGATGGATTTCTTGATCTGCGCAATGGCTTCATCACGCGGGAGGATGCCGCTGATGGCGAAGAACGCAGTCTGCATGATGGTGTTCACGCGTCCACCCATACCGGTCTTGGCGGCCACATCATTGGCGTTGATGATATAGAACTTGAGGTTCTTTTCGATGATGTCTTTTTGGACTTCCTGCGGGAGTTTATCCCAGATCTCATCCTTGTTGTAGAGGCTGTTGAGAAGGAAGACCGCACCCGGCGCGGCATACTTGAGCATGTTCAACCACTCCAGGAAGGAGAAGTTGTGACAGGCAACGAATTGCGCATCGTTGACGCCGATGAGGTACGGTGCGCGGATCGGGGTAGAGCCAAAACGCAGGTGTGAGATGGTGAGGGAACCGGATTTCTTCGAGTCGTAGAAGAAGTATCCCTGGGCGTCATTGGGGGTATCCTCACCGATGATCTTGATGGAGTTCTTGTTGGCGCCGACCGTACCATCGGAACCGAGCCCGAAGAACATACAGCGCACGGTCTTGGGGTCGGCAATGGAGAAGGTTGGGTCATACGAGATGCTGGTGTTGGTGACATCATCATTGATGCCAACGGTGAAATGGTTCTTGGGCGCGTCTTTGGCAATCTCGTCGAAGATGCCCTTGACCATGGCCGGGGTGAATTCCTTGCTGGAAAGCCCATAACGCCCGCCCAGCACACGTGGTGTGCTCTTGAAGGGGCTCATGCCGCTGGCTGCGCCTTCGTTCAACGCAGTGACCACATCCTGGTAAAGCGGTTCGCCGAGCGCGCCGGGTTCCTTGGTGCGGTCCATCACGGCCAGGGTCTTCACGCTGGCAGGGAGTGCCTTGAGGAATTGCTCCAGCGAGAACGGGCGGTACAGGCGCACATTCAGCACACCCACTTTGCGTCCCTGTTTGGTGAGGAACTTGACGGTTTCTTCAACGGTTTCTGCGCCTGAACCCATGATGATTATCACCTCCGTGGCATCGGGTGCGCCGTAGTAATCGAACAGCTGATATTTGCGCCCGGTCAACTTGCCAAACTGGTCCATGGCTTTCTGCACAATTGCCGGAGTCTTGGTGTAAAAGGTATTTCCGGCTTCGCGCATTTGGAAGAATACATCGGGGTTTTGCGCGCTGCCGCGCAGCACGGGTTTTTCGGGTGTCAGGGCGCGCTTGCGGATCTCGATGATCTGATCTTCGTCGATCATGGCGCGCAGGGTGTCGTCTTCGAGTTTTTCGATCTTGTTCACTTCGGCGGAGGTGCGGAACCCGTCAAAGAAATGCACAAAGGGTACACGCGCTTCGAGGGTGGCGGCATTGGCGATGAGTGCATTATCCTGGGCTACCTGCACCGAGTCAGAGGCAAGGAAGGCGTATCCGGTCTGGCGGGCAGCCATCACATCCGAATGGTCGCCGTAGATGGATAACGCATGGGTGGCGATGGTTCTGGCAGCCACATGGAAGACTGTGGGGGTCAATTCGCCGGCGATCTTGTACATGTTGGGGATCATCAGCAGCAACCCTTGCGAGGCGGTGAAGGTGGTCGTCAGGGAGCCGGTCTGCAAGGCACCGTGTACAGCCCCGGCAGCGCCGCCTTCGGATTGCATTTCGATCACAGAGGGAACGGTGCCCCAGAGGTTCTTCTTTCCGGCAGCCATCCAGGCATCCGCATGTTCGCCCATGCTTGATGAGGGCGTGATGGGATAAATGGCCACCACTTCGGCGAGGCGGTACGCCACGCTGGCAACAGCCTCATTTGCATCAATTGTGATCATTTCTCGTTTCATTGTTCACTCCATAAAAGATAAGTAGGGGTTTTGACCCCTTTATTTGGCCTAAAGTTGTCCGTACCATTATAATCCTATTACTCTGATTGATATGACAAAATAAAAAATGAGAGGTTAAAAAACTCTCATTTTAGAAAACTGGATGACAGATGCGAACCGGAGGGGCTTTACAGGTACGCCGCCGACAGCGCGAACGCTGCCAACGTCTTGCTATCGAGAATCTTCCCATCCTGGATCATGGCATGAACTTCGTTAAGTGGGATCTTCCGGACGTTGATAAACTCATCTGCATCCGGGGTGAGCGGGGCAGGGTATAACCCCGTTGCCAGAAAACAGTACATGTATTCTGTGGCGTACCCGGGGCTCATGTAAAACTCGCCGATTAATCGCAGGTCACCGGCAGCCATGCCCGTTTCCTCGCGCAGTTCGCGTTCTGCTGCAGAAGCCGGCAGCTCGCCGATTTCGATCTTGCCGGCGGGGAGCTCCAGAAGTGCGGCGCGGGAGGCGATCCGGAACTGCTCGACAAAGTAAACATAGCCATGGGAATCGATTGGCAATACCGTCACCGCGTTTTGGATATCGACAAGTTCAAAAACCTTTTCCTTGCCATCCGGCAGCGGAACAGTGATTTCCTTCACGTCAAACAAGTGCGCTTTGTACCGGGTCACTTCAGGGTATTCGGGCATGATCGGGATCTCCTGCCTTAAATTATACAGGCGGGAATTTCTCCCGCCATGTTTAGGTTTGATCGGTTTGAGTTTACGGTATCTGCAATACCTGACCGGAAGTCAACGCGGTTCCAGCGGTGAGCCCATTGGCTGCCAGGATCACGTTGGGATCAACATCACCGAATTTGCAGGCAATCTGATAGATCGTATCACCGGTAACGACAGAATACGTGGTGGGGTGTTTGGTGCGGGCGCGATCACCAGGGAATGAGCCGCTGGCTGGAATTTTCAAAGTGGTTCCAACTGCCGGCTGCGAATCCATCGACATGCCATTCAGAGTGAGCAATTCCACAGGGTCAACATCGAACCGGCGGGCAATGCAGTAGGGATACTCGCCTTGCTGCAGGGTCCAGGTGGTAGGTTTGCCGGGGGTCGAGGTGGGGTATGGCGTGCTGACTGTTTCAGGGACTGCGGGAACAGTGGGGGTTGCAGCGCCGCCCGAACCTGCCGCAGGTGTATTGAATGCGAAGGCGGGGGTACCTGTGGCTGCTCCGGCGCCGCCAGTGCTTGGCGTAAGCGACAATGCGGCTGCGGTCTGCGTGCCTTTGAGGATATCCACCATTATTTGCGGCTGTGTTGCCACCGGAAAGGGGATCTCGCTGGTGGGGGTGGCTGCGCCGGTGCCAGAGCGGGTAGCAGAACGCTCACAGGCGCTGAGGGTCATCACCAGGATGGCAAGAATTACGAAGATGCCGATCAATTTTTTGTTCATTTTCTCTCTCCTGTCTAACTATTTCAAGGCGTTTATGCCGCGCCTGGCATGTGTGATACCATACACACAAAATGGATACACCAGACGGGCAATGTAAAAAACAAAGCCTTCGTGTGAATACTGTTGCACAAGGTGTGCCAAAAAACGCTTTTGGAGAGGATATGAAAATTTACTTTTCATGCTCAATAACCGGTGGAAGAAATGAAGAAAAGAGTTACGGGATGATCGTCAACGCCATGCTTGCGGGCGGTTACGAGGTGCCAACGGCACACCTCTCATCACCGGATGTGATGAAGATGGAGACGATCGTTGATGCCGCAGAGATCTTCAACCGTGATATGCGCTGGCTGGAAGAATGCGATGCGGTGGTGGCCGAAGTAACCACGCCGTCCCACGGGGTCGGGTATGAAATCGCCATGGGCTTGAATTTGGGAAAGCCGGTCTTTTGTTTTTACCAGAAGGGAAAAAGGGTTTCGAAGATTCTCACCGGGAACAATAACTCCCGGCTGGTGTTGTGCGAATACGCCTCCCCTGAAGACGCAGCAGCCCTGGTTATGGAACAACTTGCTTCCCTTTCCGGGCGTATATAGAAGGAAAATATATAAGTTTTGTTAGAACCCTCCACAAAACATCGATATTTTATCCATTGACGCTATAATTTTGACAGGAATACAATAAAACTATGGAATACAAGGATTACTACAAGGTGCTGGGCGTGGACCGCAAAGCCACCCAGGACGAGATCAAGAAGACCTACCGCAAACTGGCAATGAAATATCATCCAGACCAGAACCGCGGGAACAAGCAGGCTGAGGAAAAGTTCAAGGATATCAACGAAGCCTACGAAGTATTAAGCGATCCCAAGAAACGCGAAAAATACGACATGCTCGGTTCGTCCTACTCACAGTGGCAGCAGCAGGGGGGGAACCCCGGCAATTTTAACTGGAACGAGTGGGTCAGTCGCCAACCGCAGGGTGGAAGCGGGCAGGTGGACATGGGGGATTTCGGAGACTTCATCGGCGGGTTCTCTGATTTTTTCAGTGCTATTTTCGGCGGCATGGGCGGGGCGGGCAATATGGGCGGAGCAGCCCGGCAGCAGATACGCCCGCAGGCGATCGAGCAGGGCGTTCAGATCACGCTCGAAGAAGCCTACCGGGGCACGCAACGCGTTTTTCAGATCGGAGACCGGCGCATGGAGGTGAAGATCCCAGCTGGTGCGGTTTCCGGCACCAAGATCCGCATGGCAGGAGCCGTCCCCACCAGTTCGGGAGGGCGGGGAGACCTTCACCTTGTGGTTGAAGTTTCCCCCAATTCACGCTTCTCCATTGAGGGCGTTAACCTGACAACCGAGGCGAAGGTGGACCTGTATACCGCCGTCCTGGGCGGGACGGTGAACGTGAGCACGTTATCCGGAGATGTGATTTTAACCATCCCACCGGGCACGCAGCCCGGGCAAAAGATCCGCCTGGCTGGGCGCGGGATGCCGAAGCTCAAGGAACCCGCCGTTTTTGGCGACCTCTACGTGGTGGTAAAAGTGGATCTGCCAAAGAAACTTTCGGAAAAACAGCGCAAGTTGTTTAACGAATTAAAGAATTTGTAGTTGTTGGAGAAAAATGAAAAAGAAAATCACCTTGCTTATCGGTACCCTTTTTATTCTTGGTTTGATGGCGTGCCAGTTCACCCCAAATTTGGACCTTATCCAAAAAACGGAGAGCCCGGCGGTCACGCAGCCAATGCTTGAATCAGACTCCGAGATCCCTTCCGTTCTGCCGGTGGATGCAGAATTAACTTCCGACCAAATCCTGACAGCCATTTATGAACAGGTGAACCCGGGCGTGGTTACCATTATCACAACCACCAGCCAGGGCACTGGTTCAGGTTCAGGTTTTGTCATTGATGAAGAGGGGCACATCCTCACCAATTACCATGTTGTGGAAGGTGCAACACAGGTGGAAGTGGATTTTCCCAGCGGCGACAAGGTGGTTGGCGATGTGATTGCCACTGACCTGGATTCAGATGTGGCGGTTGTGAAGGTCAATGTATCAGCAGACCTGCTGGTTCCGCTGCGGCTTGGTGATTCAGATGCGCTAAAGGTCGGGCAAATGGTGGTGGCAATTGGTAACCCTTACCGCCTCTCCAACACCATGACCCTGGGGATTGTGAGCGCTAAAGGGCGCGTGCTGGATTCCATCCGCACAACCTCTGACCAGGGTTCCTATTCAGCCGGAGATATCATCCAGACCGATGCTTCGATCAACCCCGGCAATTCCGGCGGTCCGCTGTTGAACCTCAAGGGAGAGGTGGTGGGCATCAACCGTGCCATCCAAACCACGGGAACCACGTTGCAGGGTGAGGCGGTGAATACGGGCATCGGCTTTGCAGTCTCGATCAATATCGTCAAGCGCGTTGTGCCTTACCTCATCCAATATGGCAGTTATGATTATCCGTACATGGGGATATCAAGTTCCTCAACGGATCTGACGCTGGATGAATGGCAGGCGCTCGGGGTCACTCAGACCTCTGGCGCATATATCATGAGCGTGACGTCGGGCGGTCCGGCAGAACTGGCCGGGCTGAAGGGCGGCACACAGCAAACCAGCATCACCGGTTTGTATTCCGGCGGCGATATCATCGTTGCGGTTGATGATCAACCGGTTCTAGTGTATGGTGATGTCATCAGCTATATTTTTCTCCACAAATCTCCGGGTGAAGACATCGTCCTCACCGTAATTCGAAATGGCGCACAAAAGGAGGTGACCCTCACACTTGGTAAACGTCCTTAAGGACAGTCTCGAACATTTAAAATTGAGGAGGTTCCATGTTCTCGGAAACAAGTCTGCGAAAGATTGAAGGATTTTCTGCCAGCGACCCGGTGGTAAGCCTTTACTTGAATACAGAACCCTCCGGCGGCAACGTTGAAACGCATCGACTCCGATTGCGCAACATGTTGAAATCGCTGTACCTCGAAAACGATGTGGAGAGAATCACCCAATTTTTTGAACATGAGTACGACTGGTCCGGCCGCTCAGTGGCAGTTTTTTCCTGTGCGCCGGCCGGTTTTTTTGAATTCCTGCCCCTGGCAATCCCGATCAAGGATTTTATCCAGGTAGGCACACGAGCGGTTACCGAACCTCTACTGGATCAGCTGCAGGAGTACGGCAATATTGGTGTAGTGTTGGTGGATCAACAGGGGGCGCGCTTCCTGCACTTTAACATGGGCGAACTGGTCGACCAGGAAGGTCTTCTGGGAGATCAGATCAAGAATGTCAAATCAGGCTCGTCGTCTTCGGCGCATGGCTTCAGGGGCGGCAGCATGGATGGCGCGCGCCATATCAAGGAGAAAGTGGACCGCAATTTGCGCGGTTCAGTGGAATTTGGCGAAAAGTACTTTGCCCGCCACCGCATCGAGAAAATCATCATCGGCGGCAATGAAGAAAACTCCGCCCGCTTTAAAGCCGGATTGAACAAAGCGCTGCAGGGGATCGTGGTGGGAACTTTTGCGATAAATATGACTGCCACGCATACAGAAATTTGGAACAAGATCCTGCAATTGATCAGGTGAACCTGGCAGCAACCAAAAAGACCGCGAGGAGTTCGCGGTCTTTTGTTATCCATGGATCGCTTTTACTTCTGCAGGTTGCTGATGAGGAACAGAAGGTTGTTGTAAATGGTGTCCAGCGCTTCAACTGACCTGGCTGGATCGGCTTCCAGGTTGGCTTCTGCCTCAGCAATGCGCTCCTTGAAACCGGCGATGGCGTTGGGGTCCAGGTCGGTCTTCTCCAGGCTGGAGAGGTCTTCCTTGATGAAATTGAGTGCCTGCATGGAGGAGGCAGGGTCAAGCTTAAGCAGCGCCACCCGTGCCGCGTTCACATCCGACTGGAATTTATAGATCAGGCTGAATAATTGCGCGTCGGTCAACTGGGCGGTGAGGTCATCGATGGTGACATTGGCGGTTTCCAGGTTGGACTCGGAAAGCGCGAGATCAGTCTCAACCGAAGAGAGTTTTTGGCTGGTGGTATTTGCCGCTTCCTCAGCAGCCTGCAGATCAGACGTAAACTCTGTGACCTTGGGCTGGTAGAGAACGAAATAGACAACTGCCATTCCGCCGAGGAAAAATACCAGGGCGGTGATGACCCAGGGGAAAACTCTTGAACCGAAACTCTTCTTTGGTTTGGGCTCCTCTTTGGGCGTGATCACTTCTTTGCGGAGGTCATCCACAGCGTGGGTATCTTCTGATTGGACTTCCTTGTTAGGCTCCATAGGGAATTCCTTTCTTTGGGCGCTTAAGTTATTCAAAGTATACCTGAAATGGGGCAATCGAATCATGGAAATTTTTTCAATCACATGAAGCAATTTAATGGAATTTCCAGACACTTAATTATTGTGAGTCACTGCATATTGGGGGCGTCACTTGCCCTGCACACAAACACCAGTAGTGCAAGTGGGTACTCTCCACTGCCGCTAGCAAGTAATAATGAGATTGCCACGCAAAAACGGGAAAAGCGCTCCGTTTTTGCTCGCAATGACCATAAAGCGTAGGGAGCGGAGGTTATCCCCGGGGTTATAATCCTGTTATGGATTCTCCCCCAACTGAAGGAGCGGCTGCCAACCAGCAGATCGCCCGCGCTGCCGGCACGGTAATGCTCGCCATTATCGGCGGGCAGGTATTCAGCCTGCTTTCTTCCATGTTAATTACCAAAGCCTTCGGAACGGGGATGGAAAACGAGGCTTTTTTTGCTGCCAACCGCCTTCCGGACATCCTCTATAACCTGGTTGCCGGTGGGGCGCTGGCGTCGGCTTTTATCCCCACCTTCACCGGGCTGCTGGCAAAGGGGGAGCGCGAGAAAGCCTGGGTGATGGCTTCTGCCATTGCCAACCTGATCACTTTGATTTTTGTTGTGCTTGGCGCGCTGACGGCGATTTTTGCTCCGTGGGTGGTCCGCAATATCCTTGCCCCCGGGTTCACCGACCCGGCGAAATTTCAACTCACCGTGGACCTGGTCCGCATCCAACTGGCTGCGCCGATCATCTTTGGACTGAGCGGGCTAACCATGGGAATCCTCAATTCCCACCAGAGTTTCCTCTGGGCGGCACTTGCGCCTGCCATGTATTCCATTGGCAAAATTCTGGGTGTGGTGCTCCTCGTTCCCTCCATGGGGGCTTATGGGTTGGCGTGGGGCGTGGTCGGCGGGGCTTTGATGCACGGGCTGATCCAACTGCCGGCGTTGCTGCGCCTTCCCATGCGCAAATACACCCCCACATTTGGGCTGCATATCCCCGATGTGCGCGAGGTGGCGCGCCTGATGGGACCGCGCCTGCTGGGGGTGGCATTCGTGCAGCTCAATTTGCTTGTCAATGTCCGCCTGGCATCCGGGCAGGGCGAAGGGGCGGTCACTGCCATCCAGACCGGGTTCGGGCTGATGCTGATTCCCGAGATTGCCATTGCCCAGGCGATTGCCATCGCAGCGCTGCCGACCTTTTCGGCGCAGGCGGCAAAGGGGCAGTTGAGTGAAATGCGCTCCTCGCTGGCAGCCCTGCTGCGGGCGATCCTGCTGCTGGCGGTGCCGGCGTCGCTGGGGTTGATCCTGTTAGCCAGGCCGATCGTGGCGTTCATCTACGAGCGAGGCGCATTTGACTTGCATTCGACGCAACTGGTTGCCTGGGCGCTCACCTGGTATGCTGCCGGGCTGGTGGGTCACTCGATC
>JAYRQY010000116.1:0-3949 GCA_041910365.1 Anaerolineaceae bacterium
AAGCGCGGCGATGGCGAGCCCATTGAGCCCCAGCAGGAGAATGCCCGCCGGGATGACGATGAACCGGGGAGTTTTTTCCGGTTGCCCCGTGGTGAACTTCTTCACCAGGAGGTCGGTAAAGAAAACCAGGAGGATGGCCGCGAGGAGCAGCAGCGGCAGAAAGTAATGCGCGAAATCATAACCGGAGACTCCCGCAAATCCAATTTCCAGCAGGAAACTGGCGCACAATACCAGCATCAGGTCATCCCTTGGCTTTCCTGTTCCAGCCGGCTGAACTGCAAGGGTGAAGTAAAGTGCCAGCAGTCCGCCCAGCACCAGCGGTAACACATCGGCTGAAAAAGTGGTCAGCCGGGTTATCAGTCCGATTTCTGACGGTCTCGCATAATACCAGTTGTAGAGGAACGCCTGATCGATCAGGTCGGGCAGGGCTCCCCTGGCACCGAAAAACCCAACGATCGGCAGGAGGATGAGCAAAGCGCCGGCAAGGGTCACCAGCGTTCCTTTTAAAAGGAGGCTGCCTTTCTTGAGGTTGACATTGCCCCAGGCAAGAAAGAGCACGATGAAAACGGAGATCAAATTTGGCCGCAGCGCAAAAGAAAGCGCCGCCGACACCCCCAGCCAGAAGAGGGGTCTGATCTTGCCGCTGCGCAGGGCGAGCATCCCGGCATACAGCCCAATGGTATAGAAGGGGAGGGCGTAGAATTCAACCAGGTTTCCCCTCTGCGAAAAGAACGGCAGCAGGACGAGGTAGAAGCATAAGCCGGTATACAGCGCCGCTTTCGACCATGAACGCCGCAGCATCAGGTAAATGAAGAACAGGGTGGCGAGGAGGAAAACGACTTGCAGCCCAAAAACTCCCCATTCGCCGCCGGGATCGAGGAGTTTGCCCAGCGCGTTAAGGAAGTAGATGAGCGGTCCTTTGTGGTCCCACAGGTCAAGATACGGCGTTTTGCCTCGAAGCAGGGCTTGCCCGAGGTACAGGAAAACGCCGCTGTCGGTGGAGGGGTATGCGGTATACGGGTTGATGCTGTAGAGGAAGCGGGCGAGCAGCGACGCGGGCAGCAGCGCGAGCAGGATGCTTGTGATCCACCGAACCGGCCGGCTGAGGGAGTTGGCTGAAACCAGCGCGTACTTCAGGGGCGGCAGCATCGACAAGAACATCACGATGCAGGTGACGAGGATGAAGCCGGCCAGCATTGCAACAGCAACGATCACCGCCACGCAGAGTTTTGCGGCAACGGTCACCGGGAAGTGGAAACGGTAGGCAACCTCCCCGCTTTTACCGGCGGCTGTTTCTGCGGGAAGGGGTGCGCCATTCCAGCGGAATTCCAGGTTATCCGCCGGGGAGGATTCGATCACTGTGAACGTGCACTCCGCGCCGGTCCACCCGGACCAGGACAGGGAAGCCCCCTCACCGGTTAGGTGCAATTCCTCAGAGCTCACCCGGGTGAAGGTGCCGGTGGATGTGAACTGCCTGGCATAAACAGTAACCAGCTCGCACGTCATCGGCTGAAAAGCAACCGACCCGGACGTCAGGCTGACCTCCAATGTGTTCTTTGGCAGGAACGGGAAGAGCAGTCCCTGGTGCGGGAGGATCAGGTTGACAACGATGCAGGTGAGGAGCAGATAGAGGGGGACGATCACAACCCAGCGCCGGCGGAACTTGGACTGATGTTTGAGAACGTAAGGAAGCAGGAACCTGTAAAAGAGATACGTGATCCCCAGGGCGGCAGAAGCGGAGATCGCCATGCGGCTTTTGCTGATGAATCCTGCGGGGAGGGTCAGCATCCAGAGTATCAAGCCGAAAGAAACCCCGCACGCGCCAGCGATGACCAGGCGGCGGAGGCTTACTTTAGGCAGAGGGTGTTTGTTTTGGTTCATTTCTGGTTCCCCAGGCAACCTTGCTTATTATAACGAATTAACCCTGGTGGCCAGTTCGAGCGTTTGGTGCACTGCGACTCCAAGCAGATAATACGGGAATGTACACCAGGTCACACCGGGGAATCCCACCGCAGGCACATCAAAGATTGCGCGGATTTTCGTAAAATCGTCATGTACCCCGAGGGTGCATATTTGTTTTAAGGAGTGTCTCGATGCAGATCGTTACAGACAGCGGAACGGATTTAAAGGTGAGTGAAGCGCAGCGCCGGGATTGGAACATCCATACCGTCCCCCTGGTGGTGACGCTGGATGGAAAGTCCTACCGGGAAGGCATCGACCTCAGCCCGGAAGAATTCTACCCGCTCCTGGAGCAATCCAGCGAACTGCCGGTGACGTCGCAGCCCTCGGCTGGGGATTTTGCTGCGCTTTACACAGAACTGGCGGCGACTGACCCCGAGATCCTCTCCATACATATCTCCTCCGGGCTCAGCGGAACAGCCAACTCGGCGCGGGCCGGGGCGGCGCTGGTGCCGCAGGCGCACGTAACCGTTGTGGATACACTGACGCTTTCTGCGCCATCCGGCTGGCAGGTGGAAGCCGCCGCGCGGGGCGCAAAAGCCGGCTGGAGCCTTGAACGCATTTTGGCCAAGCTGGCGGAGATCGGCGCAGCCACCGACGTCATCTACACACTCAAGGAACTCAAGTATCTCATCCACGGCGGGCGCATCAGCCACATGAAGGGGCTCATCGCCTCCGTGCTGCACATCAAGCCGATGATCGGGGTGGAGAAGGTGCGCGGCACCTATGTGAACCATGGCCAGGCGCAGTCCTTCGGGCATGCCGTACGCGGGCTGGCAGAGTACGTCACCAGGCACGTGGGTGCGGGCACCCCGCTGCGGGCGCAGGTGCTGCACTCCTTCAACCCCGAAGGTGCAGAGCTGCTGCGCAATGAGGTGAATGCACGCTTCAAATGCCAATGGCAGCCAACCGGCTTTCTCTCGCTGGTGCTGGGGGCGCATGTGGGGCCGAGCATGGTGGGGGTGGTGTTTGCCCCGGTGGCGGTCTTCGCAGATCTGCCGTAGAAAGTTCTCTTTCACACAGAGACATTTATCCACAAATTTCGCAACGAAAAGCTTAACCGCTAATTATGCCTATGATAAAGCTTAACCGCTAATGACGCTAAAAAAAACGCGAATAAAAAACTTAAAGCTTTATTAAATAAATTTACCAATGAGCGCAAATAGAAGCATAAAAATCTATTAGTGCCTATTTATACGCAGTTTTTCTCTGTGTTCTCTGTGTCTCTGTGTGAAACGCTCTCATTTTTTTCATTATTGCCATTTAGTATGTAGCTTTTCTCTGAGTTCTCTGTGCCGCGCGGTTTTTGCGCCCCCGAGGGAACCGAGTGGGGCTGCGTGAAATGAACTATGGTTTTACCGCCAGCACCTGGGTGACGGCGCACATGCCCAGCTCAGGCTCGGCATCATCCAGCAAGCGCTCCACCTGGCGCGCGATGTGGAATTCGAGCCCCGCCAGTTCAGCGCGGAGGGTTGGCAGGTCATAGAACTGCCCGGGGGTACGCGGTCCATGATTGGCAAACTTCACCTGCTCCGGCGAGAAGCCCTCCAGGATGTACACCCCGCCCGGGCGCAAGCCCTGCACCACCTTTCGGTGCAGCGGAGCGCGTTCTTCCGGCGGCAGGTGCACAAAGAAGCACAGGATGAGATCCCAGCAGGCCGGGGCAATGATGAAATCGTTCAGATCCGCGTGCAATGTGGCAACGGTGACGTTGAACTGGTGCGCCATGCGGCGGGCTTTGCGCAGCCCCACCGCCGACTGGTCGACGGCGGTCACGTCAAAACCCAGGCCGGCCAGGTAAACCGCGTTGCGTCCCTCGCCCTCACCGAGGCTGAGCGCATGGCCGGGGGTCAGGGTGGCCGCGCACTCCACCAAAAAGCGGTTGGGGCGGGTGCCAAAGAGGTATTCCGCGGTGCTGTACTTTTCATCCCAATTGCTCATTTGCGGTAATTAAACCACGAAATTGAGGGCTGACCTTTGCCGCCAGGCA
>JAYRQY010000117.1:0-15355 GCA_041910365.1 Anaerolineaceae bacterium
CGGTACAAAGCAAAAAGTCGTTATTGATCTTGACCCCTACGAGATGCAGGAGATTCCTGCTGCGCCCGCTGCCGCCAGCCTGGTGCTCACCATTGACCGTGAAATTCAACGCACGGTGGAGTCAATCCTCGATAAAGCCGTCACCAAAAACAAAGCCGCAAATGGCACAATCATCGTGATGGACCCTGAAACAGGCGAAATCCTCGCCATGGCTGCCACGCCCAAGTTCAATCCCAATAACTACTGGACGTATGATGAAGTTTTCACCGCTGGTATTCCCTACAACAAAGCCGTCAGCCAGGTTTATGAGCCCGGCTCAGTTTTCAAAGTGCTCACCATGGCAGCCGCATTGGATACAGATACGGTAAAACCCACAACTGAATTCGTAGATACCGGCGTCATTGAAGTAGGCGGCTGGGACATTTACAACTGGGATCGCAGTGCCTGGGGCCGCCAGACAATGGTTGGTTGTATGCAGCACTCCCTTAACGTCTGCCTCTCGTGGATTGCCACTGAGCTCGGTCCCACCACCTTCTACCAATACCTCAACCGCTTTGGCATCGGCCACCGCACCAATATCGACCTCGCCGGTGAAGAAGTCTATCCACTTAGTGAACCGGAAGACCCCACCTGGTACACCATCAACCTCGCCACCAACTCTTTCGGGCAGGGCGTTGCCGTTACCCCCATTCAAATGGTCATGGCAGCATCCGCCTTCGCCAATGACGGGAAGATGGTCGTGCCCCATATCCTCAAGGCATACATCCAGGATGGGCAGCAATTCAACACTGCCACAAAGATTGCCGGCGCGCCAGTATCAGCAGCCACAGCCTACACGCTCACCGAAATGCTGGCAGTCTCATTGGAAGAAGAAGCATCGGATGCCCTGGTGGAAGGCTACCGCGTAGCCGGCAAGACTGGAACTGCCGAGATTGCGGTTAATGGTCAGTATTCAAGTTACGCCACCAATGCCTCTTTTGTCGGTTGGGGTCCGGTGGAAGATCCCAAGTTTATCGTTTACGTCTGGCTTGAGAAACCCAAGTCCTCCATCTGGGGGTCCGTTGTTGCTGCGCCAGTATTCCGCGATGTCGTGAGAGAACTCGTCGTTCTCATGAACATCCCGCCTGATGAGCAGCGCCATAGCCTGCAGGAGCAATAAAGGAACTATGCTGACACTGGCTGATCTGATCGAATCAGAACAGGGAATCCGCCCTGACCGCCCCACTCCAGGGATCACTGAAGCGGTCGTGGATTCGCGCAAAGCCATCCCGGGCTCACTTTTCATCGCGTACAAAGGTGAAAATGTAGACGGGCATGCCTTCGTTGCCGATGCCTTCAAAAACGGTGCATCGTTGGCACTGGTCGATTCAAACATCGACCCCTCCATTCCGACGCTCGACCTCAGCCGCCCATTCACCCAGGATACCCGAATTCCCCCTCTCCCCTTCGCTGTTAGGGTTAAATCTGCACAGGATTCCCTTGTGAAATTCGCCACTTTTTGGCGCAGGCGTTTCAACCCGCGCATCGTCGGCATCACTGGCAGCGTTGGTAAATCAACCACCAAAGAACTAATCGCTGAGGTGTTCTCCACCCGCTTCCGCACCTTGAAGAACCAGGGAAACCTGAATAACGAAATTGGTTTACCCCTCACACTCTTACGCCTCAATGATGCGTATGAAAAAGTTGTCCTCGAAATGGGATTTTACAAGCCGGGAGAAATTGCCGATTTATGCGCCATCGCACTCCCGCAAGTTGGCGTCTTAACGAACATTGGAACGGTCCATGCAGAACGCGCTGGTTCACAATCTATCATCGCCAAAGGCAAAAGTGAATTGGTGCAGTCACTGCCAGCCGCTCCTGAAGGCACGGCGATTCTCAACCTGGACGATCCCTGGATCGCCCCCATGGCACAGCAAACACGCGCCCGGGTATTCTTCTATGGGCTTTCACCAAAAGCCGATCTTTGGGCAGATAACATCTCCAGCGACGGCTTAAAAGGCATCAGTTTCCACCTTCACTATCGCGACGAAATGTTTGTCACCCATGCCCCGCTGATCGGCCAGCACAGTGTCCATACCATCCTCCGCGCAGTTGCCGCAGCACTCACCGAAGGCATGCCCATCGAAGAGACCATCAGCGCGTTGCAGCATGCCCGGGGACAGCTCAGGCTGGTGGCTGCCCATACAAAAGAAGGCGCGCTGCTTTTGGATGACACCTATAACGCCTCACCCGAATCGACGCTGGCAGCATTGAATCTCCTCTCCGAACTCCCAGGCCGCAAGATTGCCGTCCTTGGCGGTATGTTCGAACTTGGAGAATACGAAAAATCCGGGCACGAGAAGGTTGGCATCCGCGCCGCTGAGGTTGTGGACCAATTGATCACCTTTGGTGACCTCGCCAAAACCATCGCCTCTGCTGCCCATGAATCCGGTCTGGACAACCGGACCATCACCTCCGTGGATGATACTGCCCAGGTGATCGATCTCCTACATTCATTGCTCCGCCCGGGAGATGTGGTGTTGATCAAAGGCTCCCATGGCTTGCACATGGATCGCATTGTTCAGGCTTTGGAGGTGGAAGAGTGAAAGAAACTTCGTTAGCCATTGCATTAAGTGGTTTGGCCTTCGTCCTCGCGGTGATCTGGGGAAGTCCGCTCATCCGCATTTTGAAACATTTCCGCCTGGGAAAGATCATCCGCGTTGAAGGTCCCGATAGCCACATCACCAAGATGGGCACCCCCACAATGGGCGGCTTAATGATCCTCATCCCGGTTGCCGCGGTAACCATCCTTCTCAACGCTGTTGATATTCTCGGCGTCAACGTCCTTGGACGATCTGTTTTTGTGCCCCTGGCTGTCATGTTCGCTTATGGGCTTCTCGGCGCCATTGATGACTGGGAAGGGATTCGCGGTCCCCGCAAAGGGCTGGGGATGCGCGCCCGCACAAAGTTCTTTGTCCAGGTCATCCTTGCCATTATTACTGGTTTTGTCCTTAAAAATGTGCTTATCGTCCCGCAGATGTACTGGCCTGGATTGAATGTGGTGATCGATCTTGGCGGATGGTACGTTCCCATTGCTGCATTCATCATCGTCCTCATGTCAAATGCGGTTAACCTCACCGACGGATTGGATGGGCTTGCCGGATTGATCTGTGTCACAGCATTTGCTTCCTACGGGGCAATCGCCCTCATGCAAGGCAACCTCTTTGTCGGCAGGTTTTGTTTCACTATCGTCGGTGCCCTTTTCGGTTTCCTCTGGTTCAATGTGCACCCGGCCATGCTCATCATGGGCGACCTCGGAGCCCTTTCACTCGGTGCAGTCCTCGCCGTGGTGGCGTTGATGACCGGACAATGGATACTCCTCCCGCTTGTGGCCGTCATCCCCATCAGCAATGTTGTCAGTGATGTGCTCCAGGTGCTTTACTTCAAGTACACCAAAGGAAAACGACTTTTCAAGATGGCTCCTCTCCATCATCACTTTGAGCTCATCGGATGGAGCGAAACGCAGGTCGTCCAACGCTTTTGGCTGATCAGCCTGCTTTTTGGAATTTTTGGGATAGCGATTGCGATTGCATAAGATGACTAAGAAAAACTGGCAGGGTAAAAATGTGCTTATCTTGGGTGCCGCCCGGCAGGGTCAGGCTCTGGCACATTACCTTGCCGATAAAAAAGCCCATGTAATCCTCAACGATAAGCGCTCCACCGGTCAGCTTGGCAACACCATTGATGAGCTTTCCGCACTCGGCGTGGAATGGGTGCTTAATCAACATCCGCTCGAGTTGCTGGATCGGGTTGATGTTGTCTGCCTTTCTGGTGGAATCCCGCTGGATCTGCCGATCGTGAAGGCTGCCATCGAACGCGGTTTGCCGCTCATCAATGATTCACAGGTTTTCATGGAAGAAGTCAAGGCTCCGGTCATTGGAATCACCGGTTCTGCCGGTAAAACCACCACGACCACCCTGGTGGGCAAGATCGCTCAAAAAGCCGTCCAGGCTCCTCAAAAAGTTTGGGTGGGGGGCAACATCGGGCTTCCGCTGGTGGCGTACCTGGACGAGATAAAAGCTGATGACCTGGTTATTCTGGAGCTGTCCAGCTTTCAGTTGGAACAAATGACCATCAGTCCGCATATCGCCGCCGTGCTTAACATCACCCCCAACCACCTCGACCGCCACGGCACCATGGAAGCCTATACTGCTGCAAAATCCCGCATTCTCAGTTTCCAGTCTACTGGCGATTATGCCGTTCTTAACCGCGAAGATGCGGGGTCCTGGAATATGGCGTCGATAACCATCGGGAATCTCTTTTCATTTGGTTTTACACCCTCTGCCTCCCTTGAAAACGGTAGTTTTCTTGATGAGACTTCGCTCAAACTCAGGCACGCCGGAAATGACCAGGCTGTCTTATCTATCAACGAAATCGCGTTGCGCGGGAAGCACAATCTGCTGAATGTTCTTGCAGCCATAGCCATTTGCGGTGCAGCCGGGATCCCCGTTACCGCAATGCAGGCAGGCATCAGTGGTTTCACCGGTGTTGAGCATCGCATGGAACTTGTCCGCGTGTGGCACGGGGTTTCCTGGATCAACGACTCCATTGCCACTGCGCCGGAACGCACCATGGCTGCCATCGATTCCTACACCCAGCCGATTCTCTTGCTTCTCGGCGGTCGCGATAAGGACCTCCCCTGGGATACCCTTTCAGCCAAGGTACACAAGCGAGTTTCCCATGTGATTCTCTTCGGAGAAGCCGCCGACAAGATTTATTCAGCCATTGGTAATCCCATGGTCGGAGACGCTCTGGAATCTGTTCACTCGGTTGGGACGCTTGCCAATGCGCTCGAAAAAGCAGTCGACCTGGCGTGCAGCGGAGATGTCGTCTTGCTATCACCAGGCTGCACCAGCTACGATGCCTTCAGAGATTTTGAAGAACGTGGAAACTATTTCAAGAATTGGGTGAATGAACTCAAATGAATGCCAACCTGACCTCCCCCACCCCCCGCGCCCGAACCCGGAAGTTAGCCTTCCGCGAGAATTTTGATCTCCCGCTCCTCCTGGTTGTAATGACCCTGTTCATCATCGGGCTGCTGATGGTTTATTCAGCCAGTTGGCAGTTTGCCCGCCAGCAGGGGAATTCTGAGTACATGACCGTGCTCAAACAGTTCATCTACGGTATCCTGGGGATTGGCGTTGCAATTTTCCTCACCTTCTATGATTATCACAAGTTCACCCGCTGGGTTGTTCCTGCCATGCTGGCTACCATCGTTCTTCTCATCGGGGTTTTACTGTTCGGTCAGGAAACCCAGTATGGTGCCAAACGGGGTTTGTTTGCCGGCTCCATCCAGCCTTCTGAACTCGCCAAGTTAATGGTCATCGTTTACCTCAGTTTTTGGATCTACAGCAAAAAAGAGACCCTCAACCAGTGGTCACTCGGGCTTATTCCCCTCATGGCCATCGTAGGCTTCACTGCCGGGCTGATCCTTGCCCAGCCGGATGTTTCAGCCGCCGCCACCGTCATCGTGCTGGGAGGCGTGCTATTCTTCATCGCCGGAGGCAAACTGCGGCAAATACTGCTGGTCGTCGTCGTCACGGCGATTCTCGGCGTTTTGGTGGTGCTCATCAACAGCAATGCCTCCACCCGCCTCAAGGATTATTGGAGCGGTCTGCAGAATCCTGAACAGGCATCAGACCATGTCAAATGGTCGCTCGAAGCAATTATCAACGGGGGGCTGTTCGGCGTTGGCATCGGCCGTTCAACCACCAAGTTTATCGGTCTTCCCGTCGCACCCACTGACTCGATCTTTGCCGTTATTGCAGAAGAGACCGGGCTGCTGGGGACATTTGCCATCCTTGCCCTTTATGTTGCTTTCTTGTGGCGGGGTCTCACCATTGCCAACCGCGCCAAAGATGACCTCGGAAAATGGCTGGCGTGCGGTATTACATTGTGGATCACCATCGAAGCCGTGATCAACACTGGCGTTTTGGTCAACCTACTTCCCTTCGCCGGCAATGCGCTGCCGCTCATCAGCTCTGGAGGTTCCAGCCTGGTGACCACCCTTGCCGCCATTGGAATTTTAATGAACGTTGCCAGGAATTCGAAGCTGGAAGTTGTCGCTTCAGAAAGGAGCACCCCTCATGCGGTTGTTAATCTGCGCCGGGGGGACCGGCGGCGGAGTGTATCCCGCCCTGTCGATCCTTCAGGCAATCGGTGATCGCGCCAGCGAAGTTCTTTGGGTAGGCGGGCAGGGCGGCATGGAAGCTGACCTGGTCGCTGCCAAAGGCATTCCTTTCCAAAGCGTTCCTGCTGCCGGCGTCCATGGTGTTGGTGCTTCCAAACTGCCGGGCAACCTGGTCAAACTGGTGAGAGGGGTCGCTGCTTCCCGCAAGATCCTGCGGCAATTCCAGCCGGACGTGCTCCTCTTCACCGGTGGTTTCGTAGCCGTTCCCATGGCGCTCGCCGGGGTCAGGTTCAACAGCCTCCTGTACGTACCTGATATCGAACCCGGGCTGGCATTGCGTACGCTCGCCCGTTATTCCGATAAAATTGCGCTCACTGCTGAAGAGTCTGTGAAATACTTTAAGTCATCCGCGAAATTAGAAATCACGGGCTATCCCACCCGATCCGATTTCAAAGTCCAGCCCAAAGCGCAATCCCGTGAACGGCTTGGCTTAAAAACAGAAATGCCCGTTTTAATTGTTATCGGCGGAAGCAAAGGTGCGCACTTGATCAACGAAGCCCTGCTTCCCAACCTGCCGGCGCTGCTTCCAGAAATCCAGGTGCTGCATATCACCGGCACCAGCGACTGGCAGATGTGCGCTGAACTCAAAACACACTTGCTTCCCGGGCTACAGGAAAACTACCATCCTTTCGCCTACCTTCACGATGAAATCAGCGACGCCTTTTCCGCTGCAGACCTGGCGATTTCAAGAGCCGGCGCATCCATCCTCGGTGAATTACCCCTCGTCGGATTGCCTGCCATCCTGGTGCCTTACCCTTATGCCTGGAGATACCAAAAGGTGAATGCCCAGTATCTTGCCGACCGCGGCGCGGCAATCGTGATTGAAAATTCCAACCTGGCAGTCAGCCTCGTGCCAGCGGTTAAGAAATGTATTACGCAAAAAACGCAACTCGCATCGATGGGAAAAGCCATGGCTTCCCTTGCCACTCCAAAGGCTGCAAGCAAACTCGCCGAGCTGGTTTGCAGTTTGGGTTCCAAATCGGAGGGACGGAAGAAATGATTAGCCTTCATGTCATTCTCATCATTTTTGTGATCCTTTTTGGCATTATTGGCTCAATGCGCGGTTGGGCAAAAGAAGTGCTGGTTACCTTCAGCATTATTCTTTCCATGTTCACCCTCTCCATACTTGAAAACTTCATCCCCTTCTTCAAGGAGACCATTGCAACCGCAACACCCGCTACCGCATTCTGGATCCGCGCCGGCATCCTATCGGCATTGGTCTTTTTTGGCTACGAAACCCCCAAGATTCCGCGCCTGGCCGAAAGCGGCCGCTTTATCCGCAACCTGCTGCAGGATACCCTCCTCGGCGGATTCGTGGGCATGGTCAACGGGTTCCTGGTGATTGGCAGCATCTGGTATTTTCTGCACAGTGCTGAATACCCCTTCGCCTTCGTTTCTCCCCCTGATCCTGCCACTGCCAATGGACTGGCATCGTTGAACCTCATCCAGTTTCTCCCGCCCACCTGGTTGATGACCACTCCCACGATCTACGTGGCTGTGGCAATTTGTTTTGTGATCGTATTGGTGGTATTTATCTGATGACACACGTGCATTTGATCGGCATCGGCGGTACCGGCATCTCATCCATTGCCCGCGTTCTCCTCGAAAAAGGATACACGGTCAGCGGCTCTGATCGCGTGCTCTCCGCCCTGGCAAATGACCTCGGCGTAGCAGGTGCAACCGTGTTCGCTGGTCATGCCGCCGACAACATTGATGGAGCGGATATCGTGGTGCGCTCCTCGGCTATTCCTGATGACAATGTAGAAGTGCAAGCCGCGCGTGCAAAGGGGATTCCGGTGCTTAAACGATCCGAATTCCTAGGCAGCCTGCTGCACGAATATAAGAGCATCGCCGTTGCCGGGTCGCACGGGAAGACCACCACCTCCGCCATGCTCGCTTGGGCGTTAGTGGCTCTCGACCAGCACCCCTCCTACATTCTTGGCGGCGTCAGCAGCAACCTGAAGAACAATGCGCAGGCTGGCAAGGGCAGCCTTTTTGTCGTTGAAGCCGACGAATATGACCGCATGTTCCTTGGTCTCAACCCGGATGTCATCCTCTTTACCAGCATCGGCTACGACCATCCAGATTGCTTCCCCACACCTGCCGATTACGAAGAAGCTTTCCGGGAATTCGTTGCGCGCTTGAAACCACAAGGTTTGATCATCATGAATGCGGAGGATGCTGCGCGGCTGCACATGTTCGAGAATGCCCCCGCCAGCCACCAGGGATTCACGTATGGGCTCTCTGCTGGTGCAAATTACCAGGCAAAAAACCTTCAGGTCAATTCCGCCGGCGGCTTTTCTTATGACATTTATAAGCAAAATGATGTGCTTGCGCGGGTTCAATTACAGGTTCCAGGTGAGCACAATGTCTTCAATTCGCTTGGGGTTTTCGCCGTCTTGCACCAATTGGGGTTTGAGCCAGCCAAAATTGCCGCAGCCCTGAGCCAGTTTAGCGGCACCGGACGGCGCTTTGAGATCGTTGGAGAGGCAGCAGGTGTTACCGTGGTTGATGACTATGCGCATCACCCGGCCAAGATTCAGGCCACCCTTTCTGCCGCCCGCAGTCGCTTCCCTCACCGGCGCATCGTCGCCGTTTGGCAGCCGCACACCTTCTCCCGCACCCGCGCGCTTGCAGATGATTTCGCGGCTTCCTTCCATGATGCCGATCTTGTCATTGTTTCGGAGATCTATGCATCCCGTGAGAAATCCGAAGGCTATTCTGCCATTGAAGTTGCCAGGCAGATCAGTTACACCGAAAGCCGCTTCATTCCTTCCCTTTCCGAGATCAGTTCCTTTTTGGCGAAGAAATTGCAACCAGGAGACGTATTAATCGTTTTATCCGCCGGCGATGCCAATCAGATCTGTTCTGATGTCCTCGCGCATTTGAGTGAAAGGAAAATAAAATGACTGACCCGCGCAAAAATATCTACTCCAATGTCCGTCCAGATGCAGATACGTCCCGCTTCTTCTCTGATTTTCCACGCATCCAGGTAAAACCACAGCGTGCCTATCAGGAACCGGATTTTCGGTCTCTTTCTGCTCCGGAACGGCAGGAATTGCTTTCCCGCCTCATCGATCACGTCAAGGACCTGTAAAGGATAGAGATTAGTGGATAATCGGTTGTTACGCGAGCGCTTCTCCAATCGGCTGCAGGAAAACGTCAGCCTGGTCAACCATACCAGTTCACGAGTTGGCGGGGCTGCGGCATTCTTTGTTCAAGAAACCGAGCTCGCTATTTTCGAATCCGATATCCAATGGTGCTGGCAGCACGATATCCCCTTCATCGTCTTCGGCAGTGGTGCGAACATCCTGGTGGGCAGTGCCGGGCTTGATCTACTTGTGCTTCAGAACCGCTGCTCTCAGATTTCGCTTTCCGGCACAGCAGAAGCACCGCTCATTCACGCTGAATCCGGTGCCGCCTTCATTGCAGTCGCCCGCTTCGCCGCGCAGCACTCGCTCGCCGGTCTCGAGTGGGCGTGCGCCATTCCCGGCACGTTGGGCGGCGCTGTTTATGGAAACGCCGGCGCGTTCGGTAGTGACATGAAATCCACCTTACAGGGCGCATATATCATGGATCGTCAAGTTGGCAGCAAGACCCTTTCTTCTGAAGAAATGGACTATTCTTACCGCTCAAGCGCTCTCAAACGAAATCCGGGAAACGCCGTCATCCTCGCCGCTGACTTGAAAGTCCGCAAAGGCGTTCAGGAGGAGATCGTTGCACGAATGGACGGAAATATTGCCCAGCGCAAGGCATCCCAGCCGGGCGGAGCCAGCACAGGCTCAACCTTTAAGAATCCTGATGGTGATTACGCTGGTCGCCTGATCGAAGCAGCCGGTCTGAAAGGCCTAAAAGTCGGCGGCGTCCTGGTCAGCCCCGTACATGGCAATTTCCTCATCAACGATGGCACCGGCAAGGCGGAAGATTATTTGCAGTTAATCCGCCTGATCCAGTCCACAGTTTCAACAAAATTTGGGGTGAACTTGGAACTTGAAATTGAATTAATCGGCAACTGGCAGGCAGCACAATGACAACCAGGACCTCTCTCGCACTCATTTTTGGCGGCCGCTCAGGCGAGCATGAGGTTTCTCTCATGAGTGCCCGTTCAGTGCGGTCTGTCCTTGACCCGCAAAAATACGACGTTACTGAAATCGGCATCTCGCGTGAAGGCTTGTGGTTTACCGGCGAGAAAGTTCTCGAAGCCTTCGAATCGAATCACCTTGAAGGTCTTCAACCGGTCGGTTTGCTTCCAGAACCCCACGACCAATCTTTGTTCATCCGTACTGGCGATCACATCGATCCACTTCCGCCAATTGACGTTTTCTTCCCCGTTACGCATGGCACCTTCGGTGAAGACGGTACGCTTCAGGGACTTTTTGAACTGGCAGATTGCGCGTATGTCGGTTGCGGGGTTCTTGCCTCCGCGGTAGGAATGGATAAGAGCCTGTTCAAAGAAGTGATGCGCGCCAATAACATCCCGGTTGTCGATTCCGTTCTGCTTAACCGCGCTGAGATTTCCTCAGACATTGAATCCTGCATCGCGCGCATTGAGAAAGCATTCACCTTCCCTGTCTTTATCAAACCGGCAAACCTCGGATCATCGGTCGGCATTACCAAATGCCGTAATCGCTCCGACCTTTACGAAGGCTTGATGGAAGCCGCTCAGTATGACCGCCGTGTCCTCGTTGAGCGTGGAATCAATGCCCGCGAGATCGAGGTGAGCGTTCTGGGCAACACGGATATCCTGGCTTCTATGCCCGGTGAGGTCAGACCATCGGATGATTTCTATACGTACAAAGCCAAGTACATCGATGAGCATTCGGAATTGATCATCCCGGCCAAGCTCACCCGCGAAAAAACCAGTTTATGCCGCGAACTTGCCATCCGCGCATTTGCAGCCATTGATGGCGCAGGCATGGGCAGGGTTGATTTCCTCATGGACCGTGTCACCGACGAGGTTTTCCTTAGCGAGATCAACACCATCCCTGGTTTTACCAAGATCAGCATGTACCCCAAACTTCTGCAGGCCGTAGGAATCTCTTATGAATCCCTGGTCGAAAAGTTGATCGAATTGGCAATTTCCAGGAAATCGGATCGTGACCATACCCTTCATACCTACAGGAGGGATGCATGAGTTCACGAAGCCAAAATTCATCCTCCCGCTCCGAGATCGTAAGGCAGCGGCGCTCACAGCCGCAGCGCAAGGTGACATTGCCCGAAAGCAAACCTGACCGCAGCACCGCCAGGACACTTCCTGCTACTAATGTCTGGCAGCCCACGAACCCCCGGGTAGCACAGCCTGTTCATCACCAATCTGTGCCGATAACAAGGGCAGCTTCGGCTACACGTGCCATTCCTCAAACCGCCGCCACGCCGCGAAAATTGAATTACAAGGTCGCTGCCAATGGGGTCGAAACCCGCATGCTCGCTTTGCCAACCTTCCATTTCAGTTGGCAGTGGATTTCCGGGATACTTGCGGTCATTTTGATCGGGGTGGTTTTACTCTTAACCAACCTTACTGTCTTCCAGGTAAATTCCATCAGCGTTGACGGCTTGCAGCGCCTCACTGCTGAAGATATTGCCCCGGTCATCAAGGAACACAGCGGGTCCATTTTCCTCATCAACCGCAATGAGGTGATCGAAGCGCTTGCATTTGCATTCCCGGAACTTACCATCAGGAGCCTCAGAACGTCGCTCCCCTCTAATATTAAGATCATTGTCACCGAGCGCCAGCCCATCCTTTCCTGGACGGCCGGCGATTCTACCGTCTGGGTTGACTCGGAAGGTGTTGTCTTCCCCCCGCGTGGAGATTCCGGCGCGATCCTTTATATCTACTCGGATGATGCCATGCCCCTCACCCGCACCACGCCGATCCCGGAGGATCCGCTTCAATATTTCAATATCGCCCTTGACCGTGCCGAGACGAAGCTAACCCCTGAGGAAGCGCTCAAACACATGTCCCCGGCAGTCCTCAAGGCAGCCATTGATTTCAGTACCCAGATGCCCGAGGGTTCAGCGCTTGTCTACGACTCGGTTTCTGGCATGGGCTGGCAGGATCCGCGCGGATGGACTGTTTTCTTCGGTTCCACTCTCGCCAATATGACCTTCAAGCAATCCGAATACCAGGCGATCGTTGACCGGCTTACTGCGCTTGGCATTTCACCTACTACGATCAGCGTTGAATATGCTGATGCACCATATTATCGGACGGAGTAAGAGGATCATATGAGCGATCCAATTGTTGTCGGAATTGATGTTGGAAGCACCAAGATTTGCACCCTGGTTGCCCGCCTTGAAGGCGAAAGCGACCAGCGTATCCTCGGCGTGGGTATTGAACCATCCCAGGGGATCAAATCCGGTGTGGTCGTTGACCTCGCCGCTGCTTCACAGTCCATTGCCCGCTCCATCGAGAAAGCCGAACGCACATCCGGGCTCGAAATCACTTCCGCCATCGTCAGCCTCGCCGGCTCCCAGGTTTCCGGTATCAATTCCCGTGGCGTCGTCGCCATTTCCGGCGGGGTCATCTCGCAGGATGATGTCTGGCGTGCGCTTGATGGGGCGCAGGCAGTTGCCATCCCCCACAACCGGGAGATTGTTCACGTCATCCAGCGCGGGTTCTCCGTCGACGGTCAGGAAGGCATTCAATCCCCCATTGGCTTTTCCGGTTACCGCCTCGAAGTTGAAGCGCACATCATCACGGCTGCCGCTGCCACCATGGAGAACTTGCGCCAGTGTGTTCAATCCGCCGGGGTGGATGTTTCTCAATTCGTGCTTAATCCGCTTGCTTCTGGAGAAGTTGTTCTGAACAAGACCGAGCGCGATATGGGAGTCTGTGTTTGCGATATTGGCGGCGGTACCACCAACCTGGGTATCTACGTCAACGGTGATGTCTGGCATACGATGGTTCTACCTGTCGGCGGCAATCACATCACCCAGGATGTTGCCATTGGCCTGCGTATCAACCCCGATCAGGCTGAGCAGGTGAAAAAACAATACGGCTATGCCATCATGAATGAGATCAGCGAAGAAGATTTCTTCACCCTGCGTGCATTTGGTGAAGATTCCCCGGTCCAGGTGAGCCGCCGGGAGCTGGGTCACATTATCGAAGCCCGCGTGGTTGAGATGTTTGAACTCGTGCTGCAGGAGATCCACCGTTCCGGTCTGAACAGCCTGCTGCCCGCGGGGATGGTTCTCACCGGCGGCACCAGCCTGCTGGCTGGCATCCGCCCGCTCGCCTCACAGGTACTGAACATGCCGGTACGCATTGCCAAGCCCGAGAACCTCATGGGTCTGGTTGACCAATTGCAAAGCCCGGCTTTTTCAACCAGCGTTGGGCTCTTGAAATGGGCCGAACTGATGAACGCAACATCGGGGACCACAGCTAAAACCCGCTCACCCTTCCCCAGCGTCCACACGCCAAAATGGGATGACATCAAGGCATTTTTGAAGGAGTTTGGCAAGCGCATGTTACCGTAAACAACCAGGAGCGATCTCCTGGAGAGAGACCACTAATTGGAGGAAAATACAATGGAGACGAACAGAAACAACCAGGCAACAAATCGAAGTCAACAGGCAGAGTACGAAGGCAAGTCGCTGCCGGAATCATTCGCCCGCATCAAGGTAATCGGCGTTGGCGGTGGAGGCTGCAATGCCGTCAACCGCATGATCGATGAGGGCGTCCAGGGTATAGAATTCATCACCGTCAACACCGATGCTCAAGCCCTGATGAAGACCAAAGCCGGGCTCAAGGTTCGCATCGGCGACCAGACCACAAAAGGCCTGGGCGCAGGCGGAAACCCCGAAGTTGGCCGCAAATCTGCTGAGGAGTCATCCGAGGAATTGTACGAAGCCCTTAAAGGCAGTGACATGGTCTTCGTCACCGCCGGCATGGGCGGCGGCACCGGAACCGGCGCAGCCCCCATCGTGGCACAGATTGCCCGTGAGGTTGGTGCATTGACCATTGGCGTGGTCACCCGTCCCTTCTCCTTTGAGGGGCAAAAACGCCTCCAGTCCGCCGAGCAGGGAATTGCCCGCCTCAAGGAGCATACGGATACCCTGATCGTCATTCCCAATGACCGCCTCTTGCAGATATCCGATAAGAAATCAACCCTCCAGGATTCTTTCAAAGCCGCAGATGACGTGCTGCGCCAGGGCATGCAGGGCATTTCTGAGGTCATCACCGTCCCCGGTCTTGTCAATCTTGATTTCAACGATGTAAAAGCCGTCATGTCTGAGGGCGGCGCTGCGTTGATGGCTGTTGGCAGCGCAAGTGGCGAGGACCGCGCCAAGAAAGCTGCCGAACAGGCGATTTCAAACCAATTGCTCGATGTCACCATCGATGGCGCGCGCGGTATCCTCTTCAACATCACCGGCGGCAGCAGCCTCACCCTCTTCGAGGTCAACCAGGCTGCCGCAATCATCAAGGAAACCGCCCATCCCGACGTCAATATGATCTTTGGTGCAGTCATCGATGAGAATCTTGAAGATGAATTGCACATCACCGTCATTGCCACGGGTTTCGATAACGCCGGCACCCAGAGGGCGATTACTGCCCCCACCACCAAGGTGGAATCTGGTGCAAGGGCTCAACAGCCGGTCGTTCAGCAGCCAGTGATGGTAGGAGCCAATCGTGAACCGGGAATCACCTTCGATCCCACTTCATTCGATACGAATATCCTCAACATTCCTGCGTTTTTACGAAAGTCGCTGGATAACCGGAGTGAACAGTAGTTTGCATGGATAGTTGTATTGTGTATCTTCCTCCTTAACCAACAGGGGCTTGTCACTCCATGGCAAGTTCACACTATTCGTATGTCAAAAACTGGCGGCTGGTCAATGCCAGTTTTTTGTTAATCAATTGTTAAGCGATATTCACCCCTTTTTTACAGGGTTTTTTCATCATTTTTGTTATTATTTTGCGTGCAGGGGCGCTCCTCCTTCACCTGACCAGGTCTTTTTTTGAAACGACGAGACGCGTTTCAAAAAGGACCTGGATTCTTTTATCAACCCATCCGTACGTAACAAACCATTCGAACTTATCCTTAAATTTTCGCAGGCATTATTGCATCAGGGAAATTGCCAATGAATTCCAATAGTCAAATTTTAAGGTTTCTAATCTGGCAAATA
>JAYRQY010000118.1:0-4588 GCA_041910365.1 Anaerolineaceae bacterium
AGCAAAGATGACCTTGCCGGCAGCAGCAGCAAGCACCGGATCACCGCGGATGCCGATGATATCGACCCCGGTATGTACGACATCCTCTTCCGGGTAGTAGTAGCCATAACGGTAATCCACATTCATGCGATTGGCGTTACTCATTAATAAAGGATAAGCGAAGTAAAAATGGTCATGAATTGTCAGCGCAAGGGGTACCGGATAAAATGTGCTGCCCCATTCAGAATTAGGCAAAGAGGCGGCATTGGTGAAATCTGGCGCAGGTTCGGGAGTTGATTCAGAGGAGGTGGGCACAGGCGATACAACCAGCGTGCCGGCGTTCACCTGCAGGGGCGCACCAGTAAAGAGGAAATTCAATAAAAATACCAGGACGAGGCAGCCTGCCACACTTGAGCTTGCGACCTTTTTACTTGCGCTTATGTTGACCAACGATCTTTTTTGATTCATTTTCCGGCTCGTACCAGGTTAATCGCATCATCCGGGTAAAGTTCATGCATCGCCTGATCCCACGACATCCCCCTGGTCAATGACAGAAGGTTAAACTGGATGCCGGGGTAATAACTGCGCCAATTGCTCAACGCAGGCAAGCGAACCCAGCCAAATTGCTGGGCGATGTCCGTGATGTCTATCCAGTATCCAGCGGGCGGGGTTACCAGCTTGCCGCCATCTTCAAAGGCAACCAGGTCACCTGAAGCCCGGGATGGAAAATCCCACACCGGGGTATCCATCCGCGTTCCACACGATCCATCCTGCGCCAGGCACTTTGCCCAAAGCCGCCAATAGGTCTGCCCTTCAAAATCTTCGCGGCTGACAACCATCCAGTTGGACTCAAGCGGAGCCAGGTTCAATGCAATTGCCCGGCCGGTATACAACCAGTTTTGCGGAAGGCCCGGGTCGGGGGAGGCGGTGATGGGGAGCGCGGCACTTTCAAGGTTGGCAAGAATATCCCAGCCGAGGACGTTACCCAATGTGGTCCGAAGTGCTTGGAAGCATTCATCCGCCATGTCTGAAATGTAAGGATTGCTCACATTCACCGCGGTCAGTTCGACCAGCGAAAACCTGCCAGTGCTGCTGGTGGGGATGGTTTGAACTTCCTGGCACAACGTCGGTTGATCAAGGGGGTCCATGGCAGCGAGGATCCGGGTCATGTTCTCAAATGAATTACCGCCTGCCCATTGGATGGACGAAGGCTTTGCCGGAAGGGAGATCATCGGGAAGGCAAGGGTTCCGTTTGCTGCGTTGTACCCGGTGAGGTAGATCTGATTTGGCGTGTCATATTCCGCCATGAGCCATTTTCCATCCGGAGACCAGAACGGGTTCATCCCGGTGCCAATTGAGGCGCGAGAACTGGGTGAGTCTTGAACAACGGCGGTCTCAATCGTGACGAGACCATTTTGTTTTTGCCAGGCAAGCTCTGCGCCATCCGGTGACCAGGTTGGGGATGTATATTCTGCTTCATCGCCTCCGGCGATCACCGTGAAGCGGTTATCTACCGCATCCAGTTGAGCAATCCAAACTTCGTTGTGTCCGGAACGATCGGTTGAAAAGGCGATCTGTCTGCCTAATGGCGACCAATCCGGGTCAAGGTTGTTTCCAGCACCGGTGGTTAATTGGATTGGGGCGACGGATGCATCAAAGACCGACCTGACCAGGATATTGCTCTGCGAATCAGAGTAGGATTCGTGAGTGATCCACTGGTTATCCGGAGACCAATCGGGGGCGGCTTCGAATTCAGGTGAATTGGTGAGCTGACTTAGATTACTGTTCACCAAATCCCAGAGATACAGATCCCAATATCCTGCACGGTTTGAGGTAAAGATGAGGTAATTGCCGTCGGGGCTGATGGCGGGGTCACGATCATCCCAATCTCCATCGGTGATGCGGGTGACCGGCAGGTAATTGGGATGCATGACGAACAAGTGCTGATGCCCGCCATCTCCCATCGAGAAAATGAGGATGCCGGCATTTTGCTTCGTTGGGTCAGGGTCCGTGGTCGGCAAAAAAGTTGGGAGGGTTGTGGGGGTGTTTGTTGGCGCAGTGACCGGGCTAGCCGTCTGGGTGGAGGATTCTACCGGTGAGGTTGGGAATGCCGTTGGTTTTGGAGTTGCGGACGCAGAAGAACAGGCATTCAACCCGAGGCTGAAAATGAGCAATCCTGGTATCAGGCGGTAGAACCGATGCATCCGAGTTGCCATTGCCGCTCCCGCAGGTGTGCTTGCTATTTGGGATAAAGCAAAACTGCCGGGTCGATTGCCCGGAACACACCTGATATTGACCAGATGCAATAATCGTACCTTTCTTCAACGGTGGTCGATGAATGGTAGGAGGCGATCGAAGTGAACCCTGCATTTGAAGGACCAAGCCGGGCTTCCAGGTGGAGATGATCCTCTGCGGCATTCCCTGATTTTCCGGCGTAACCGATGAGTTCCCCGCAGGATACATGTTCGCCTGTGCTGACGAGCGGCAAGCCCCACAGATGTGCGTAAAGGATGTAAAGCGACTGCCTGGTTACGTCATACGTGACCGGCTTGCCCTGCACCGGGCAGCGGTCGTCTATTGCGTAAGCGCTCTCAGGAAGCGGCGTGGGCTCTGGAATGATGGAGAGGAGCGATGCATCCACCTGGGATAACGTGGTCTCGATGAGGAGCATGTACCCGTAAGGAAAGCGGTTGTCTTCAACGAGGATGACTTCGCCGGGCAGGATCGCCTGGATGGGAAAATCAGCAAATGTTGTGAATTGTTCAAACTGATAAAAGGAGAAATCGATTGCCGGGTGCCCGATGCCATTTTCAACATAAGGCGGGAACGGGACGAAAGAATTCGAGGTAACCAGCCGTAATTTCTCCAGGGGGATACCCTGGAGCGGGGAGCAAACTTGCGATGCCATTTCTACCATTGGTAATGGCGTGACGGTTTGCGTGGACGTTGGAGAGAGCGTGGGGGTTAGCGTTGTTGTTGCGCGTGGCAGTGAAATGGTGGGAGAAGCCGTGGGGTTGATGGCAGGCGCGGTACACCCGGCTGCAATTACGAGAAACAGAATAAACGGGACGTACCTTTTCGGTCTCATAACCAACTAAGATTCAGGCTGCTGGATGTGTATCATTTTACTATCCAGGGGCTGGTCGTCTTCAAAGAATGACTCGCAGCGCAGGGTCAGCGGGTAATGAGGATCTGGCTGGCGAATATGGAGGGTGAAATCAACCAGAACATCGATGCAATTGATGATGAACGACCTTGCTAAAAGCGTCTCGCGGGCATCGAAAAGGGAGAACGACAGGTTGGGGCGGTCATTGCCTTCATGCAGCGCAATGGTCACTTTCACCTTACCATCAGGAGAGAGACTTGCCTGCAGGGAAGATATCGTATTATCGCCGTGCCGTTCCGGGGTGGGTGCTGCGGAGTGGTCGGTCATTTGTCACCGGGTGATTCGGCGGGATTCCAGGTAGAAGCGCTTTTCGTGAGCCTCTCCCATGGAAAATGTCTTTCTTGGGAGGGCGCCATCCAGGATGACGGTCTTGAATAACTGATCTTTTCCCATTGGCGGTAGGTAAAACCCGACGTTTTGCCCCTGTGACCCCAGTTTGAATACGACGTCATCACCATGCACGTAATCAATAGTTCCGGCATTGCCGGATTTCAGCCAGGAATCGAGGAATGCCTGCAGCGTTCCCACCGGCAACGTGCTGCTGGGGGAGGTAACCGTCGCTACCTGGCAGCCGCCAGCGCAGATGAAGCCGACTTTGTGAGTCCCATCCGGTTTCGCGTTCACCGCCCGGATCAATTCCACTTGATTCCTGACCGGTGTAAACGAGATCCGGTCGCCAAAAAAGGTTTTCAATGCAGCCGTCGGATCCGATTTCACATCAAACAACAGGCGGTGGATGGGAGCGAATTCGAGGCCGAGATCGTGAATGTTTTCCAGTTCGATCAGGGCGTAGCGGGATGGATGATCCAGGCCGACCTCAGGTTTCAGTTTTTCCCAGATTGATTTCGCAGTAGCCAATGAATGGTTGCCGTCTCCGACTGCAAAGAGCAGCACGCCGTATTTCTGATCAACCTGGTATTTTTTATGAAACGCGGCGGGGTCAGCCAGTTTTTCAAGCGTGTGAATGACGTTGTTTTCAAGGTCAACCGAATTAACCGCCCGGCCGGTAAGGTGTCCACTGGATTGCATTAAGTCGAAGTCATAGACAATCGGCAGTTTCTCCTTTGCTTTTTGGACAGAACCGATGACAGTATCCTCCGGGTCATCGATCAACACCAGGATGTGAGGTAATTCCAGGCTGGCTTTCTCACGAATTTTAATCCTAGGAGGCAGGCGGTCTAAAATGGTGCCTTCAGTTGCCCGGATCAGGCTTTGAGAACCTTTTGAGAAATCATACTTTTCAAGATCGAGGGCGAGCATCAGACCGCGCCGGGTTTTGCCATCCACGGTACGTTCCACGTAGATCATCCCTTCGTGGGGCACAAGGATCCCATCCGCCTGGTACTCTTTCATCCGCGCCTGGGTTGAATTGACGCGTTCCGCTTCTTCCGGTTTGCCGAGGTAGATTTCTGGCAGGGTGATATGAAACGTGGAAGGAGCCTC
>JAYRQY010000119.1:0-4470 GCA_041910365.1 Anaerolineaceae bacterium
AAGACTTACACATCCAGCGGGCTCGAAGTCCCTGCCGCCAGCGTGACCGTGCGCGTCCTCGCCGATAAACTCAACACCGCGCTCGAACAGATCAAAGCCCTCACCGGTGACCCCGCCAAGTACACCCTCGCCGAAAACATCTCAGGCCAGGATGTTACCCAGGAGTACACCGATCTCAAATCGCGGCTGCGCAATCTCGAAGAAGCCAATGCCAAGCTATCTGAGCTTTACGACTCCGCCAACAAGACCGAGGACGCCCTCGCCATCTATCAGCAGAAGGTACTGGTGACGGAACAGATCGAGGTCCTCAAAGGTCAGATCCAGTATTACGAGCAGGCCTCAAGTCTGTCCGCCATCACGGTGCAGATCGTCGCCAAGGAATCCATTGCCCCCATCACCATTGGCAAATGGCAGCCTGCCGGCGTTGCCCGCGATGCCCTGCAAGCGTTGATCAACTTCGGCAAGGGACTGGTCAACTTCCTCATCTGGTTTGGCATCCTCATCATCCCCGTCCTGATCGTCATCGGATTGCCCATCTTCTTCCTGGTGCGCTGGCTTGTTCGCCGCAACCGCCGCATCCAGGTTGCGAGGTTGGAAGCCGTGAAGGCACAGAAACCCCCGCTGCCCACCAAGTAATTATTACCCATCAAAAGACCGGAGGAGCCTCGCGCTCCTCCGTTTGTTTACCGCATCGTGATTTCAATATTGACAAAACCGTCTACATCCACCGGAATCTCCAGCACTCCGGGGAGAACTGCTATCGCTTCTGTCAGGCGGTTATTCACTTTCACCGTCGCAAATTCAGCAGGGATTGCAATATAAACATGACCGCTTGCCTTGCGCGGCAGGCGCAGGGTGGCGCTTACCGAATTTGGACCGGGTTTCCATTCAGCCAGCTCCATGCCCTGTGAGAGATGCAGATCACTGCCAAGATACGTGATCGCGTTGTTGCGTCCCAGTTGCACCGTTACCACCGCACAGCCGTGCGCCGGAATTGTCACATGATATGGCTTATTGCTGCTTGTCGTGCTCACCACGCCATTCCAAAAATCCCTCACCCAGTACTTACCGGCATCCAAGTGATAGCCTTCAGGGGTCAGGTCATACTCAATCTCATCATCCGACCAGTTGAACTTCGCCAGGATGTGCCTCTCACCTGCTGCATCCACCTGGTCCACGCGCAGCAACTCCGGCATTTCGGCATCAAACCAGTCGATCACCCGCGCCCGCTCACCGATCACCGGCAGCAGCACTTCAGCAATGCGCAGCCTTTCCTTGGGTAGTTTTGGCAGATCATCAGATACAAGCAGTGACCCGCCGGTGAGGGAGATCGCGGATGCCAGGGACTGTACTTCAGCCAGCGTCAGTTGTGTATTTGGGCGGATGAGCAGGCAATCCGGGTCATTGATCCACCAGCGGCGGTGCAATGCAGCTCGGGTTAGGATGTTGCGAATGGAATTACGCGCGCACGGCATAGCCGGCTCATTTTTGAAGAACGCACCCATTCCGCCAAACTGCGGCTTCCAGCTCCCGCTCACATCTGCCCCGATCCGGTTGGCGTCGATGAGCCCCAGCATGCTGCCCAGCGGTGCACCGCACCCCAGGATAGTCACGTTTTTGCCGGCTGCCAAACGCAGCGCTTCCATTCCCCGCCGCAGCACCTGTGCCCGTGTCAGCGTCGCATCCTTGAACTTGCCGGCAATTGCCGCCGCGTATAGAAAATCCAGTTTCAAGTATGGGAAGCCCCAATCTCTGGCTGCCGTGCGCACAACGGTGCACGCATATTCCAGGGCTTCCGGTACGGTCAGATCCAATGCAGTATCCAGCGTATTCCACACAAATCCTGCATTCGCCCGTTCACCGGTCGGGCTGCGCAAGAGCCAGTCGCGGTGTTTTCGCGCCAGTTTTGAGCTGGGATGCACGATGAACGGCGCCAGCCACAATCCCGGCACAAGTCCTTCATGGCTGATCTCTTTTGCCAACGGCTTTACCCCGTCAGGGAACGCCTTTTTAAATGTAAACCAGTCTCCCACCTGCTTCTCAAAGCCATCATCGATCTGCACGAGTTGGATTGGCAAACTCTCCTGGTGCTCCAAAATCGCCTTCAGGTTGGATTGGATGTCCTTCTCGGAGAGCCTGGTGTAAAAGTGATACCACGAGCACCAGCCCACAGGCGATGCCCCGCGAATCTTCACGTTGTTCTCTCGCGCCGCGGCTTCCAGGTATTGCTCAAGCGGGTCGCGGTGGTCCAGAAGCACCGGGTTGAATACCGCCCAATCCGTGATGATCATCTTCCCCGGGTCAAGCCGTACATCATCACAATTTGCCCACAACTGTAACCGGGCGGGGGCATTAAAATCCTTGAAGATGGTGCCGAACTGGTATTGCTGGCTTAAGAATCCGATGACAAATCCGGTGCGCGTAACCCGGTCACCGATAACGGCAAACATATCGCTGCTGAACTGCCCCGCTTTCTTTGGCTGCGGCGTGCCTTCGTTGTAGATCATGGGAGCCTGCAATTTGCGCAATTTGCTCAAATTCATCTTTCCATCTGCCGGGTACCAACCGCTCGGAGACCAGGATTGCCAGCCATTGGAGTAGAATCCGAATCGGGTTTCCTCTTCCTCCTCGTCCTCCTCTTCTTCATCCCGGTCTTCTTCCTCTTCCACCGCCTCCTCAACCTTGAGCAGCTCGATACGCTCCACGGTCACCGGCACCTGCCCTTTGTTGGTCAATGCTACCTTCCAGATCACCAGCGGTGATTCCTGGACAATTCCGAAAGCGATCTGTACGGTCAGGTTGTGCTTCTTCAATTCCGAGCGGTACACCACGAATTCCGTTTTCCCATGCTGCGGCAGTGCCACCATTTCCTGCTCCAGCGGCATCACCAGCGCCGCCGCCAGATCGATGACCTGCGCCGTTCCACCGGTCCGAATCCGCGCTTCCATCTTTGCCTCGGTGATGCCTGGCAGACGGTAATCTTTAGGTTGGATGGAAAAGGTTCCACGCAGTTCGTTAATACTGAGAGTGAAGATCTCATTCTCTAAAGTTGTCATTGTGCATCTCCAAAGGAAGGTGCTTTAATCTTATCACGTTGGTCAAATTTTCGTTTCACCCAGTCTTTGGCAGAAGGCTGCATGTTATAATCGCGCCATGCCCCAAATGGTCGCCATCGATATCGAAACCACCGGGCTGGATCCCTTCAAGGATGCCATCCTCGAGATTGCCGCGGTGCGTTTTAACGGTCACCGCGTGGAAGAGGAATGGTCCACCCTGGTGAATCCCGGCAGGATCATCCCTGCTTTTATCACACAGCTCACCGGCATCACCAATGAGATGGTTCGTAATGCCCCGCGTCTTCAGGAGGTACTCCAGGAATTCGCCGACTTTGTTGGGGATGACCCGGTGGTGGGTCATAATGTGCGCTTTGACCTCTCCTTCCTGCAGCGGCATAACATCCTCAAATACAATGAAGCAATCGATACCTACGAACTGGCTGCCATCGCGCTGCCCTGCAACAGCCGCTACAACCTGGGCACTTTGGCAACAAACGCTCTGGTTGGAGATCAATCAAAACATCGCGCTACAAATGATGCGCGATTAACCCAGGGTGTCCTAAATTACCTGTATCAGAAACTGATTGAATTGCCTATCGAAATCCTGGCGGAGACGGTGCGCCATGCGGAAGGCATCGATTGGGACGGTGCATCGATGTTCCAGGCAGCCCTGCGCGAAAAAGGGCGTATGCCCATCGAAGCCAAAAAAGCCCGCCAGGAGGATTACGGTGACCTGTTCGGCGCAGGTGTGTCACTGCCGCCGCTCATCCCCGTGGAAACCCCAACTGCGTTGGACGCTGATGAAATGGCCGCCAATATCGAGCACGGCGGACCCTTTGCCCACTACTTTGAGAATTTCGAGAGCCGCCCCCAGCAGATCGAGATGCTGCGAGCCGTCAGCCATGCGCTCTCAAAGAGCCAGCACCTGATGGTCGAAGCCGGCACCGGAACCGGAAAATCCTTTGCCTATCTCATCCCAGCAGTGGAGTGGGCGCTCAAGAATTCCATGCGTGTGGTCATTTCCACCAATACCATCACCCTGCAGGATCAGTTGATCAAGAAAGACATCCCCGACCTTGCCAACGCGCTCAAGTCTGAGGTACGGGCGGTGGTCGTCAAAGGCCGCGGCAATTACCTCTGCCCCCGCCGCCTCGAAGCCCTGCGCAAGGCTGGACCTGCCACCGCCGATGAACTGCGCGTGCTCGCCAAGGTACTCGTTTGGCTCAACCAGGGTGGCAGCGGCGACCGCAGCGAGATCAACCTCAATGGTCCCGGCGAGCGTGAGGTATGGTCGCGTCTTTCTGCTGAAGATGAAGGCTGTAATTCCGAAGCCTGCATGGCGCGTACCGGCGGCGCATGCCCCTTTTACAAGACCCACATGGCAGCCCAATCCGCACACATCCTGGTGGTCAAC
>JAYRQY010000120.1:0-3666 GCA_041910365.1 Anaerolineaceae bacterium
AGGTCAACCAGCGGAATATTGAGCAATTCACCACCGGCGGTGCGGCTGTCCTGGGCATGCTCACCGGCAGAAAACGCAGCCTGAACAGCACCATCTCCAAGGTGCGCATGGCTTCTACAGCCAAGGATAAACTAACCGCCGAGGAAGAAACCCTGAGCCAATACAAGGAACAACTGGTTGAACTTCAAAAACTGCAGGCAGACGCGTTGGCAGATGTTGAAGCCAGGTGGGAAGGGGTGATAACCCGGGTAAGCGAGGTTTCGATCAGCCCTACCAAAAGCGACATCTTCTCCGAAGCCTTTGGAGTGGCATGGATACCTTATTATCTTGTCGAAAGTGCCGGGCAAAAGCTCGAAATTCCTGCCTTTGCCAGATAAATGCCAGGAAATGATAAAATAGAACTACCTTTTTTTGGCAAGGAGATGGTTATGTTCCACAATTTTGGTCTTCCTGAAATCCTGCTCCTCCTGGTTATCGTCATCCTCGTGCTGGGCGTTGGGCGCATCAGCAAGGTCGCCAAAGAACTCGGCTCAAGCATCCGTTCGTTCCGCGAAGGTCTCAAGGGCGAGGAGAAAGAAGATCAGCCAGTTGAGGATAAAGAGAAAAAGTAAACTTCAGGATGCTTTTGCAGTCCATCTACAAAAACCGCAGAAAAATACTGCGGTTTTTTTGTTCCCCTCACGCCGCCAGAACGAACCAGTTTAAAAAAACCACGTGCTGCACAGTTGATAACCAGGCGATTAATTACTGGTTTTATTATGACTAATAAGATATAATTTATTATATATTATCTACAAAGGAGTCGTATGAAAAACTTTCTATTTGGTCCTCATAACCTCGAAGACGCCCCCGCGATCAAGGCCATTTTTAACAGTCCAAAATTCGCCTGGTTGTGGCTGATCGTACGCGTCTACCTCGGTTACCAATGGGTCACTGCCAGCCTGCACAAGCTGTCTGACCCCAAATGGATGGAGACTGGCGAAGCCATCAAGGGATTCTGGATGAATGCAGTGAAGGTCCCCGAAGCCCCTGCCAGGGCTTTGATCAACTATGCCTGGTATCGCAATTTCCTCCAAAGCCTGATCGACAGCAATGCGCAAGTTTGGTTTGGAAAACTGATCGCGATCAGTGAGCTGCTGGTTGGCATTGCCCTGATTTCCGGCCTTTTCACCGGACTGGCTGCCTTCTTCAGTTTCCTGATGAATCTCAACTTCATGCTAGCCGGCAGCAACAGCAGCGGTCCGGTTCTACTCGTGCTGGCTATGCTGCTCATGGTGGCATGGAAGCTCGCCGGATACTATGGGCTCAACCGCCTCTGGCTCAAATATGTTGGAACCTTCTGGCAGCCTGGCGTGTGGTTCAAGAAAAAGACCGCTGCCAGTTGATCCTCACGTAACAATAACCAATGTTAAAAACGAGGCTCCCAACCCAGGGAGCCTCATGCATTTATCGCCCACCCCAACTAATTTCAATCCGGCTTGCCTTTCGCCATCCCCCGTACGAACTCCAAAAAGCGTTCCACATCCTCGAAATTGCTCACCATTCCCACCGATACGCGGACTGCGCCAGAAGCCTTATTATCGATGCACAATCGAAACTCATCGTATGTCAGACGCTGCTCATGATCCGGGCGGTTAAAACACGAGGTCAGTTCTCCGGAGGAAATACCCAACGCCAGTTCACCAGCCCCCGGGTTGCAGAAACAGCCTGCGCGCAGGGAGATCTCTTTTTTATTCGCATTCGACTCGATCGAACGGTGGTCGATCACAATTCCATGCGGGTCCACAAAGTTGAGGGCAATGGCTCCGCCGCGTTTATCGGTCGTGATTGGCCCGTAGATCTTCACCAGCGGTTTGCCATTCGCATGTTTGATCTGCACCAGGTTATCCAATAGCCAACCGGTCAGGCATCGCACGCGCTCATGGATCCTCTCCATGCCCACCTGCTCCAGGTGCCGCAATCCAATCTCAACCGCCGGGATATTGAGGTAATCGAGGGTGCCGTCTTCAAACGCAGCCGGCGCTTCAGCCAAATAATGCCGTTCCGGTTGCACAGAAGCCACCGTGATGGTGCCCCCGGCAAACCATGGCCGGCAGAGTTTTGCGAGCACGCTCTTGCGGGCGATCAAAGCCCCAATCCCGGTAGGATAACCAAACATCTTGTAAAAAGAGACGGGAACAAAATCCGGATGGTATTTCGTAAGGTCAAGCCGGTTGGTGGGAACAAAAGCCGCCGCGTCCAGAAGCACATCCCAGCCTGCCGCGTGGGCTTTATCGATCCATTTGAGCGGATGCTGCACAGCAGAAAAATTGGACTGCGCTGGGAAGGCGAACAGGTTATTGCAGTTTCCCGTTCCCATCTTCAGCATCTGCTCCAGCTTGTCTTCATCCAGACGCATGCGCGGGGGCAGCACTGGCACATAGGTGACCTGCGCCCCTTTAGCCATGGCATACTCGCGAATCCCATTCACCGAGTTGTGGTTATCAAAAGTTAAAAGGTAATGACACCCCTTCCCAAATGGATAGGCTTCTCCTACCAGCTTGAGCGCTCCGCTGGCGTTGGACGTGAAAATGACCACGTATTCATCCGCGGAGGCATTAAAGAACCTCAATATGGCTTGCCGGGTGGATTCTATTAGCGAGGTCGAAGCCTGCGAGGTGGGGTTAGTGGAATGAGGATTGCCGAACACATGCTCCAGCAACAATTGCTGATGTTTTTTCACCTGTGATTCTGCATAAAGCCCGCCGCCGGTGTAATCCAGGTAGACCTCGTGATTGCGCTCCAGCCGGGAGTATTCTTTTATGCGCAGGGCATCAAGCGCGGAAGTGCTTTCAAATTCAGGATAACTGGAAACAAACTGCTGATATCGTGAGTTGGACATATCCTGATTAAACCATAGAACAATAAAAGGCAAAAGCGCTCTCAGGTATAATAAAATCATGAGCGAGATCGAGCAGCTGGCGCAACAACTTAATCGCGTGTCTTATTTTCAGACGCTGGCACCGAAGGATGTCCTCGAAGTCGTTTCTGCCGGATCCGTCAAACAGGTGAATGCCGGGACCTTTCTGTTCCTTGAGAATGAGGCTTGTGCCGGGATGTACGTGCTCATCCAGGGACAGGTGAATCTGCTTAAAACCGGTCCGGATGGGCAGGAAACCATCCTGCATACCATCGATCCGGTGACGATGTTCAACGAAGTGCCGGTGCTGGATGGCGGTCCGAACCCGGTATCCGCCTTCACCACCCGCGATTCCACGCTCTGGCGCATTAATTGCGAAAAATTCAACCAAATTCTGCTCCGCCATCCCCAGGTGGGAATCGGGATGTTGAGCGTCCTGGCAAAGCGCAATCGCATAATGCTGGGGCATTACGTGGATTTATCCTTTAGGACAATCCCTGCCCGCCTGGCGAAGTACCTGCTGGAAATCAGCCGGGATGGCAAAGATCCGATCATCCGAAACCAACATCCAATCCGTGAGATCGCTGCCCGGGTGGTCGCCGCCCCGGAGGTCGTCAGCCGCACCTTAAAGGTATTCAAAGATAGCCACACCATCGAATGCAATCGCTCGTCCATTAAAATCATTGATGTGGATGGCTTGCAAAAGCTGGCAAGGCTCGGCCTCTAACACTTGCCCCTAAATTGATTTAAGTCACAGACAAAATCCC
>JAYRQY010000121.1:0-11263 GCA_041910365.1 Anaerolineaceae bacterium
CAAAGTGGTGGTCTTGCCGGCGCCATTGCGACCCAGCAGCACGGTGATGCTGTCGCGGGGAACATTGATCGACACGCCTTCAAGAATGTGGAACTGCCCGATAAAGGTATGGATGGAATCAAGCGTGAGAATATTTTCCACTCATGCCTCCTTTTTACTCGTGATGTGTCCGTACAGCGCGCCAAGGTAGGCATCCTGCACAGATTGGGTGTTGGCGATCTCGCGCGGTGTACCTTCGGCGAGCACATTCCCCAAATGCATAACCGTAATGCGGTCTGAGATGCTCATCACCATATCCATGCGGTGTTCCACCAGCACAATGGTTTTGTTTCCCAGAGCGCGAATTTTCCGAATGATTTCCAACAGTGCCGGCACCTGCTCACTGGACATTCCCGCGGTGGGTTCGTCCAGCAGCAGTAATTGCGGATCGGAAGCCAGCATGATGGCGATTTCAAGTTTTCTCTTTTCCCCATGTGAAAGGTTTAAAGCCAGGGCACTTTCTTTCCCATTCAATCCCACCAGGTCGATCACTTCTCCTGCGCGGGTGACATAATGCTTGAGTGAATCGGCTGCCTTGAAGAAATTAAGGGATTCGTTTCCCATCGCCTGGGCAGACAGGCGGATATTTTCGAGTACGGTTAAGGATGGAAATATGTTGGTAATCTGAAACGATCTGCCGATGCCCTCATGCGCGATCTTATGCACGGGCAGGTGCGTGATGTCTTTGCCCTTAAAAATTACCGATCCCGATGTTGGTCGCAGCACACCCGAGATCATGTTGAACAGGGTGGTTTTACCGGCGCCATTCGGTCCAATGATCGAATGGGTGGTGTGCTCGCGGATGGAGATACTCACATCCTCCACGGCCACCAGCCCGCCAAATTCCTTGCGTAAATTGCGCGCTTCAAGAAGGACTTTCTGTTCAGACGCCATCGGCTAATCCTTGAAAAAATAAATTTGGTAGGTAAGGGAATTACCTCCCTTACCTACCATTGGGACTCAATCAGCGGTTATTTTTTGTTCATGTCGCAGCGGGCTGCGTATTCGCCAGCGAGGGTGCAGGGGATTCCCAATTCATCGTACGCGCTAACATAGATCGTCTCGAAGAATTTGTAATCCATCTTGCCATCGCCATCGCTATCCGGGTTGACATTGACGAGCTTGAGGATGTTCATCGGCTGCTCGCACACATGGTCGCCGGGGCGGATGTAGTACGTGCCCTTGGGGCCTTCAAACTGCAAGCCTTCCAATGCCGGGATCATTGCATCGCCAGAGGCATCGCCGCCGGTCTTCTCGAGGGCAGCTGCCAAAGCGATGGCGGAAGCCATACCGCCAGCGGTGAACAGGTCAGGCGGTTCACCGTAGAGTTCCAGGTGGCGTGCAACCAGGAAATCGTTTACCGGGTTGGTGGGCACAGTGTAGTGGTAGACGTTCAAACCAACGGTGCCGACAGCGTCCATATAGACGGCAGCGAAGGAGGCATTATCGCCGAAACCAGTGGAGACGGTCATCTTCTCAAGTGCGCCGAGCTCGGAGAGCTGTTTGAACAGCTGCACGTAGCCGATACCGGACCAGGTGAGGAAGAGGCAGTCCGCGCCGGAATCCATGGCTTTCTGGATATAGGCGGTGTAGTCGGTGGTGTCTGCCGGGGCGGGAATGGGGGTGGTAACGGTGCCGCCATATTGCCCGACTGCAAACTCCAGGGCGACTTCACTGCCCTGACCAAATGCATTGTCGATGTAAATGTGGGCGAAGTTCTTGCCGACATTCTCGACCAGGTACTTGGCGATGACCATGGTGTCATCATAGCTGGTGCGGGAGGTGCGGAAAACATACGGATTGAAGCTGGCGCCGGTGGTGAAGGCTGAAGCGGCGGGGTCGATCATGAGGATCATTTTGTTCTCGAGGGCTACGGTGGTGAGGGCAACCGCAACAGCCGAGCTCACAGGTCCCTGCAGGATTTCAACGCCGTCTTTCTCGATCAGTTCGCGGGCTAATGCAACACCCTTTTCAGCGTTAAGCTCATCATCCTTGAGGATGACTTCCACAGGGCGGTTGGCGATGACCCAGTGTCCCTGGTCGTCTTTTACGCCGCCAGAGGCATATTCAAGGCCAAGATCAAAACCGCGCTGCTGCTGCAGGCTGTAGAGCGCCATGGCGCCGGAAACGGAGCTGATCATGCCGATCTTCAGCACGGGACCCAGGGGAACCGGGGTGGGTTCGGGGGTCGCGGCTTCGGTGGGGGCTTCGGTCGGTGCAGCCGTGGGGGCTGCGGTCGGTTTGGCGCATGCTGCCAGGAGCATTGCCACAACCACAATTACGCTTACCAGTGAAAACAACTTTTTCATTTCTTTTCTCCTCCATAAAAATTTTTGTCGAAAATTTTGTGGTCGGTTCTCTCATTATCCGTTATTTTGTCCGATTTTCACCTCCATGGTTTCCGGCTCTGTTCTTATCGCAGAGATTGAGCCGGCACAAGCATCACTGCCTGGCCGGTGATAACCTGGACCTTCTCCTGTGTGTAGCAATTGGTACGGAAGGTAGCCAGGTGTTTTGCCGGATCGATTGCGGTTAATTCGATCACCGCATCAATTCGGTCGCCGCAATAGACCGGCGCAAGAAATTCGTATTGCATGGTGATACATTGTGAACCTTCACCGGGGATGCGTGTGTTCAGCAGTCCGCCGATGATCCCCACCAGGAATAACGGGTGTACAGCCAGGCGCAGGGGGATGCTTTCTTCAACCCCTGACGGCATGTACACCTGCGGGCGGTTGTCGCCCACCAGGCCTGCATACAGGGCAGTTTCGCCTTCCGTGATGACCTTGCTGAAGGTTTCCTGCAATCCTGGAAACAACTCCGGTAAAATGCTCACGCTCATGCCACCGCCTCGCAATGTTTGAGGACGAATCCGAGCACTGCATCGTTGAAAGCACCCGGTTTTTCCATGCACACAGCATGACCGCCCTGCGGGATGATGATCAGTTCAGCACCCGGGATCTCCCGGGCGATGATCTCGGCATACTTGCGGCCTTTGAGAATATCCAGCTCACCCACCAGCACCAGCGTTGGCGCGTTGATCTTCTTTAGCTCAGCGGTGAAGTTCACTTTTGTGAAAGCCAGCATCAACTGCTCGGCGGCTTTCAAATCCATCTGGTGGTACTTGCGCCGCGTCGGTTCCTGCAAGGCAAGGTTGGCGGCGATCCAGGGTTCGGAAAAGTTGGCCGGGAAGGTGACCTCAAAGAGGGCGTCGGCATCATTGTGATGCAGCGCGCTCATCCAGCTGTTGCCCATCGCCTCCAGCATCGGGTCGATCTGGCTGACGGTGGAGGACAGGATGAGGCTGCGCAGGAACTGCGGATATTTGAGCGCAAAGACCATGCTGATCTCGCCGCCGTAGGAGATGCCCCCAATATGCGCTTTTTGAATGCCAAGCGCGGTAAGCAGCGCGGCGAGGTCATCAGCATGTTGTTCCATTGAATACGGTCCGGCAGGATGATCCGATTGCCACATACCACGGCAGTCATACACCAGCACGCGGAAGTGCTTTTTGAACTCCGCCACCTGGTAACCCCACGAAGTCGTGGACATGAAAATACCATTGGAAAGGACGATCACATCCGCTTTTTCCGGACCGTGCAGTTCGTAATAAATTTGGATGTCATTGACCTTTTGGGTTGGCATTTTTCCTCTATACAGGCTCGAATGCCAGGAAAGTCTTTTTGGCTTCGCCTTCACCGCGGTCGATGAAGACCACCTTCAGCGGTGCGCCAATTTTTATCGAAGCCGGGTCACAGGAGTTGACCCCCAGGATTTGCGCGCTGATCATCGGACCTTCTGCGGTCTTGACGATCCCCACGGTGTAAGGGTTCTTGCGGTCATAGCCGGCAGCCATCATCGCCGAGGAGCCGGACAGGACATTGGTGAACGCCTGCAAGGTGCCCTTGCCGCTGAACTCGTGCCATTCCATCTCGGTGGAAAAATTCACCGGGTTCATCGGCCGCGGCGGCAGAAAGACCGCACCGCTCTTGTTGTCGCGGGTTCCCATCAGCCGGTGTTCATTCAGGTAATTGCTGTAAGCAGCAATGGTGAACTGGTTATCCATGCTTAATCTCTCCTCTCAAAGATGTGCACCACGCAGGTCTGCCCGGTGCCTCCCACATTGTGGGTGAGGCCATAGGTTAGTTTTCCGGGGAGCTGGCGCGCACCTGCTTCACCGCGCAATTGCTTCCATACTTCCACCACCTGCCCCACGCCGGAAGCGCCGACCGGGTGCCCCTTGGATTTGAGACCGCCGGAAAGATTGATTGGCTTTTTGCCGTTGCGGCTGGTTTGTCCCGCTTCAGCCATTTTGCCGCCTTCGCCAGGTTTGAAAAATCCCAGGTCTTCAGAGGCGATCACCTCGGCAATGGTGAAGCAATCGTGCACTTCGGCAAAATCAATGTCTTTGGGCTTGATGCCTGCCATCCTGTAGGCTTGCTCGCCTGCCAGTTTGGCCGCCGGGATGCTGGTGAGGGTTTCGCGGTCGTGCAGTGCACCGTCGCTGGCCTGCCCGGTTCCGGCAACATAGATGGGATGCTTTGAAAATTTTGTCGCCAGGTCTTCACTGACCAGCAGCACGCAGGCTGCGCCATCCGAGACCGGCGAGCAGTCATACAAGCGCATCGGCCAGGCTACCACGGGGTTGGCGCGGTCATCGTGCATGAATGCCATCTCATCCGCCCACTCCGGGATTGGCAAGCCCTTCCTGGCAGCGCTGGCTTTGCGGGCTTCCATTAGCGTGGAGACTTTTGCCCCAAACTGCGCCTTTTCGTTCAGCGCGCCATTTTCGTGATTCTTGATGCCCACCTTCATAAAAGTTTCGGGGGTGGCGTTGTAGGCGTGCATGTAAGCGGTTGCCATGGAGGCGTAAAAACCGGGGAAGGTGAATCCTGCCGGGATCTCGTACTGCTCATCGGCAGCGGTAGCCAGGGTATCGGTTACTTTTTCGGTGGGCAGGTCGGTCATCTTTTCCACGCCGGCCACCAGCACCACGTCATACAGCCCGGAGGCGACGGCGAGGATCCCCTGCCGTAAGGCCACCCCGGCACTGGCACAGGCGTCTTCAATGCGCACCGCGGGAATGGGGGTCAACCCCACCCAGTTGGCAAGGATGGGCGCAAGGTGCCCCTGGTTTTCGAACAGGTCGCTGCTGAAATTACCCATGAAGAAGGCTTCGATCTTGCGGGGATCGATGCCCTTATCTACAGTTCCCAGCATTTCGGCAAAGGCTTCCACGAACAGGTCGCGTGAACTTTTGCCTTTGAATGCGCCAAATTTGCTCATCCCTGCGCCAACCAGCGCTACGCCGCGTGCAAGTTTTTTCAATGGCATGCTTACTCTCCCTTGATCCTGATGTAAAGCCGGCCTTTTTCGGCGTCTTCCGGGGCTTTTTCCCCTGGATTGCCGAAACCGAGCCGGAGCGTATCGTTTTCCAATTTGAAGCGTCCTTCGAATTTGCCCACCAGCCCCAGCGAATGTTTGCTTTGGTCCATGAAGATGATGTCATCCTTCACCTGGTAGGTGCCGCCAGAGGTGATGCCCATCGGGGCGTAATCTGATTCAAAGGTGCCATCTTCCTTGAAGATGAAGATCAACCCGGCGTACCCCTGCCCTTCAGGTTGCTGCCATTTGCCAATTAAAGGATTCATTCGCGCTCCCTTATCCACTAAAAATGCGGCACAATTCCCAGGCGCATGGCTTCTTCCTTGATCTGTGCCTGGAATTTCGGATGGGCGATCCTGATCAGCGCAAGCGCGCGGTCGCGCAGGCACAAACCCTTCAGGTCCGCCACGCCAAACTCGGTGACCACCGTATCCACGTCATGGCTCGGCACGGTCACCTCTGCGCCTTCCGAAAGGCAAGGAACAATGGTGGAGAGCTCATCGTTCTTGGCGGTGGAGCGCAGCGCAATAATGCCGCGCCCTCCCTCCGAGAGCTGCGCGCCGCGGTGCGTGTCCAACTGCCCGCCGGTGCCGCTGAAGTGCTTGCATCCGATGGACTGCGAACACACCTGCCCCAGAATGTCTACCTGCAAGGCGGTGTTGACGCTGACCATGCGGTAATTCTTTCCGATGACGTACGGGTCATTGGTGATGCGCCCCTGCTGGAATTCCACGCCGAGATTATTGTTCATGAAGTCATACAGTTTTTGCGTCCCCAGGGCAAAGGCTCCCACCATCTTGCCACGCCATTGCGTCTTGCGCCGGTTGGTGATCACCCCTGCGTTGTAAAGGTCCACCATGCCATCGGTGAACATCTCGGTGTGAATGCCAAGGTCCTTGCGCTTCAGCAGGAATGGCGTGATGGCATTGGGGATGCCGCCGATGCCGAGTTGCAGGGTCGAGCCATCTTCGATCAGTTCAGCGATATAGCCGCCGATCTTCTCTTCCGCTTCCGCGGGAGCAACCGCTGGAAATTGTGCCAGCCCAACAGCATTCTCGACCAGGTAATCCACTTCCGAGAGATGCACCTGGGTGTCGCCCAGCGTCCAGGGCAGGTTCTCGTTGATCTCCAGAATGACCACATCTGCTGCGTCGATGAGCTGACGTTCCATCACCAACCCCAGCGAGAGCGACATGTAGCCGCGGCTGTCTGGCGGGGTGGCGGTGCCGATAAACACATTCACCTTGTTCTTGCTGGCATACAGTTTTCGCGTAGCTGCCTGGTGCAGGTTATTGGGGATGTAGGATTCCCTCCCCTGCGCATGCACCTTACGGTCGGCTGCGCCGTAAAACCAGTTTTCGATAAAGAAATGCCCTTCCATGGATGGATCCAGGACAAAACTATAAGAGCCAAGCGGCAGGCAAACCCACACATGCACGTCCGTCAGACGGTCACGCTGGTTGCCCAGTTCCGCCAGCAACCCCGGCGGCTCAGAGGCAGCCATGGCTACCGCTACGGTGTTGTGCGACTTGATCTTCCCCACGGCTTCGGGGATGCTCAGCAGTTTGGAACGGTAAAGGCTGATGGTGTCCATGAGTTATGGCATGATGAATGCGGAACCGGCCTGGTTGTAGCCCACCCCGGAACCAACGAATAAAACGAGGTCACCGGAGTGTACCTTGCCCTGCTCCCAGGCATCATTGAAAGCCATGGGCAGGCAGGCGGAGCCGGTGTAACCAAAGCGATCCATCACGTAATGGGCTTTTTCAAACGGCAGCCCCAAAGTCTCCTGCACCAGCTTGATGCTGTTCAGGCGCACCTGGGTGTAAATGACTAAATCGGCTTCCTTGAGGTCAAAGTTGCCATTCTTTGCCAGCTCACGCATCCGCGCCGGCCAGCCCTCGTGATTCACTTCCGGCGGGAAAGGCGTCACCAGTTTGACCTTGGTCCTTCCAGCCTTGAGGCTCTCTTCCGTCACCGGCTCAAATGTTCCTCCGGAGTAGATGCCCCAGTGCTTGTGGTAGGAGCCGTCGCCAAAGAAGGTGGAGGAGACGAATCCGGGTTTGTCGGTGCCGGTGAGGATGGCTGCGCCTGCCCCGTCGCCATAGAAGAAGGACATCACGTCGTTCTCCCAGTCCGCCAGTTTGTGCATCATGTACGCGCCGATGACCATCACGTACTTCAGGTTCGGGTTGGTGCTGATGAGGCCGGCTGCAATGTTAAGCCCGGTCGGGAAGGAAGCACACGCGCAGCCCACGTCAAAGGTGCCGGCGTTCTTTGCGCCCATTTTGTATTGCGCCACCACTGATGTGGCGGGGGTGATGTAGTCCGGACTGTCGGTGCCGAGAATGATCAGATCCAGGTCTTCGGGTTTGAGCCCGGCTTTTGCCAGTGCCTGTTTTCCGGCTTCGGCAGCCAGGTCGGAGGTCGCCCAGGAATCCGGCGCGTAAAAGCGCGTTTTGATGCCGGATGAGGCTTCGAATTTACCGATCACATCGCCGAAGCGTTCAGCCATGCTGGCATTGGTGCGTTCGATCTCCGGCAGGTAAGCCCCGGAGGAAATTATGGAAGCGAATCGGGTCATTTTTTCTCCTCCGCTCAACTGCCGATGACAATGCCGCCGTCCACGCTGATGGTGGTGCCGTGAACGTAAGCTGCTTCATCGCTGGCAAGCCAGGCATAGGTGTTGGCAATGTCTTCCGGTTCGCCCAGGCGGCCCAGCGGGGTCTTTGCGCGCATGCCCGCCAGTACCTCTTCGGGCATCTTGGCCACCATCTCGGTCATGATGAACCCGGGGGCAACCGCGTTGACGCGGATGTTGTATTTGCCCAGTTCGCGTGCCCACACCTTGGTCATGCCGATGACGCCGGCCTTGGTGGCAACATAATTGGTCTGGCCAAAGTTGCCGTAGAGCCCCACCACCGAGGAGGCGTTGATGATCACGCCGCCGTTCTGTTTGATCATGTAAGGAGCCACTGCCTGGGCGCAATTGAAAACGCCCTTGAGGTTGACGGCGATGACCAGGTCGAAGGCGTCTTCGCCCATCTGCTTCACCAGTTCGCCGTCCTTCACCTTGACGAACTGCGCATCGCGGGTGATGCCGGCATTGTTCACCAAAATGTCCACCCGCCCGTACTTGGCAGCCACGCCATCCACCCATTTTTGCACTTCGGTGCGGTTGGTTACATCCACCTTGTTGAACTGGGCATCCGCTCCAAGGGTTTTGACCACGGCGTTGCCGAGTTCTTCAGAGACATCGCAAATGATGACCTTTGCCCCTTCGCGGGCAAAAACCTGGGCAGTGGCTTTACCGATGCCGGCAGCCCCGCCGGTAATGAGTGCAACTTTCCCTTTTAAGCGCATGGGTTACTCCTTGGTTGAAATGTGCGGGAGGTTGAACTCCCGAAATATGGAATGGTTTGATGCCGATATAGGATACACAATCCCGGTTACAAATCGGTTACAAACCATAGATAAATCAAAAACCTCAACCACTAATTAACCTAAACAACGCGAATAAGAACTAAAAATTTATCCGCTAATTGCGCTAAAAAACCGCGAATGGAAAACCTTAAGTGCTGTCCGCTGATGACACTAATTTCCACGAATAAATTCTTTGAAAAGCTTTGTCTTCGTGAACATTGGTGAAATTTGTGATGGCATTTTTGTAGTGAGCTTTTTGGTTTTTTCTGTGTATTCTGTGTTTTCTGTGGTTGTTCTTGTTTTTCTTTTCGTGGTTATCGTGTGTTTTGTGGTTAGTCTTGCTTAGTGGATAGCATTTTTCATTGTGAGCTTTTTTGTTTTTCTTCTGTGTATTCTGTGTTTTCCGTGGTTAGTCTTGCTCTTCTTTTCGTGGTTTTCGTGTGTTTCGTGGTCATTTATAATTAACTTGCTCTGATGATTCCTTGGTGTAATCCTTTTTTATTACTCTCGAAAGGTACTGGTAAATATTCATGCCCACACCCAACCCCATCCTCTCCGCATTCCTCGATGAACGCAGCAGCGCCCTGCTTTACCAGACCCTCTCCGAAATTGAAAAAGACCCGCGCATCGCCGAGGTATACCGCCGCATCTCAAAGACCGAACTCGAACACGCCGAGAAGTGGCAGGAACGCGCCCGCGAAGCCAACCTGACCCTGCCGGAATACAAGCCCGCCTGGTGCACCCGCACCCTCATCCGCCTGGCAAGGAAGTTTGGTCCCCAGGTGATCCTGCCCGCCATCCAGAACATGGAGAATACCGGCTCTCAAGCCTATTCCGTCATGGAAAATGCCATGGGCATGGCCGGTCAGGAGCAATCCCACGCGCGCCTGCTCACCCAGATCACCGGTTCGGTGAAAGGCGGCATCGCCGGCGGGGTACTGATGCAGCTTGAAGGCCGCCACCGCTCTGCGGGGGGTAACGCCCTGCGCGCTGCCGTGCTCGGCGCCAATGACGGGTTGGTCTCCAACCTCAGCCTGGTGATGGGTGTGGCAGGGGCAACCATGGCCGGCAAAGCCGTGCTCATCGCCGGGATCGCCGGACTGCTTGCCGGGGCGATCAGCATGGCGCTGGGGGAATGGCTCTCCGTGCAATCCGCGCGGGAACTGTTCGCCAACCAGATCGCCACCGAAAAAGAGGAGATCGAGACTGCGCCGGAGGAAGAGGCGGAAGAACTGGCGCTCATCTACGAATCCCGCGGGCTCTCCAGGGAGAATGCCCAACAGCTCGCTGCTCAGCTTCTCTCGAATAAGGAGACCGCGCTCGATACCCTGGCGCGTGAAGAACTGGGCGTCAACCCTGAGGAACTCGGCGGTTCCGCCTGGGAAGCCGCCATCACCTCCTTCCTGCTCTTTGCGGCGGGCGCGATCCTGCCGGTAGCCCCCTTCTTCTTTACATCCGGCATGCCGGCGGTGGGCATCAGCATCGGGCTCAGCGTGATCGGGCTGTTCCTCCTCGGCGCGGTGATCACCCTCTTCACCGGGCGCGGCATCCTCTATTCCGGTTTGCGTATGGTCATCTTCGGGCTGCTGGCCGCCGCCGTCACCTTCGGTATCGGGCGCCTCATCGGCGTCAGCATCGGGGGATAAGGCTTTAACCGCTAATGACGCGAATAACCGCTAAGTTAAGAACGTAAACCCTTAACCGCTAATGAACCTAATAACCACTAATACATATCTTAAAAACAAAACCGCTAAGTAAAAATCTTAAATACAAAACCGCGAATAAACGCTAATAAAATTCTTAAATACAAAACCGCTAATAACCGCTAAGAAAAAATCTTAAATACTTAACCGCTAATGACGCGAATAAACGCTAATAAAAATCTGTTTAAAACAAGAACTTTTTCTTAAGACTTTTTAGGGCTTTTTTAGTGTACATTAGCGTCATTAGCGGTTAAGGTTTCGTTTTTTTTAGTGTGCATTAGCGGTTAAGGTATTAGGTTCATTAGCGGATTACTCCTCCCGTTCCAAACCCGTTTATAATTGCGCTCATGGATGTTCAAAAGATTCGCCGCGACTTCCCGCCTCTCGCAGACGGCAAGTTGGTCTACCTGGACACTGCCTGCCAGAGCCTGCGCCCGCAGGCGGTGATGGATGCCATGGCTGAATATTACCGGGAGTACCCTGCCTGCAGCGGACGCAGCATGCACCACCTGGCAGCCCGGGTGACCCAAAAAGTGGATGATGCCCGCTCCTTAATCGCCAAATTCCTTAACGCCGCCCGCAAGGAGGAGATCATCTTCACGCGCAACACCACCGAGGGCATCAACCTGGTGGCAAACGCGCTCTCCTTCAAAGCCGGTGACATCATCCTCATCACCGACAAGGAACACAACTCCAACCTCATCCCCTGGCAA
>JAYRQY010000122.1:0-3492 GCA_041910365.1 Anaerolineaceae bacterium
AATCCACCAAGGGATTGATCCTGGTTGGAATTGCATTGGCAGCCCTGATCTCGGCTTTCTTTGGAATGTTGTCGGGTCCGATGGCAAATTGGGGGATCAAGGACGTTATTGTCCGCTTTTTCAGGATCGACCTGGTTGAGTCCGAACGCGAAGGAAGGCTGATCATTCTTTATCATGTGATTGCCATGATCGTGGTTGCAATCGAAACGTACATGATCACCGGCCTCCTGGCGATGAAAGAGAACCTGAAAGTGATGATCAACAGCACCATCACGGTGGGTTACCTGGCAGTGATCTTTGGCGGGCTCCCCTTTGCTTACTGGGGACATGCCTGGGCTTTCCACGGCATCTACATCGCCGGGCTATCCCTCATCTTTTTTGCCGGCTGTGTACTCCTTTATGCGCTTTGGCCATGGCGCAAGGAATACTGCACAACTGATAACCGCTACTCCCATACGTGCAAAGGTGTGCCCCTGGAGCGTGTCGCCTTTTTTGCGATGGGGTGCGCCACGCTCATATCAGCACTCTTCGGCGCAATTCCTGGTGCAACGTTTGGCAACGGGTTCACGGTGTTCCTGGCGGAAAACGTGGTGCGCACGCCCCATAAATCCATTTTAGACTTGTCGATCATCGGTCACCTGCACATCATGCTTGCGCTCATCGCCGTCTGCTGCGCGCTCATCATTGGGCGCTGGCTGGATTTCAAAGGCGCATGGCATAAACTCGCCATGCCGCTGATGATCGCCGGCTCGCTTGTGCTTGCTATGGGCACCTGGTTGGTGGTGCCATTCGAAGCAGCAGCCCATGCCATCATTTACGGGGGTTCCACCCTTGCCATGCTTGCCGCGTTGTTCCTGGTGGTCTACGCCTGGCGCAAGTTGATCCACGAAGGACTGGAGCGAAAAGGGATTGCCAAGGGCAACTTCTTCCAAAAAATTGGTGCGCTCGTGAGTGACCCGGTTAAATTTGGCGCAACCTGGCAGATGGTGTTCATGAACTTTACCGTCAGCGGGATTGGCATCTTTACCGCAGTGAAACTGGACGAGATATTCCGGCAATGGCAATTCATGGATGAGCGCTCCATCCTCACCGGTCACTGGCATATCCTGGCCACGCTCACCGCCACGATCCTCCTGCTCTATTACGTTGATCTGGCTGGGCTCAAAGGGAAAGCCCGGCAGTGGTTTGGCTGGCTGCTGATCATTTTTTCTGATATTGCTTTTGGTGCAGTCACCGTTTATGAGATGCGCCGCCTGATTTCCCCTGAAGCCACACAGCAACCGCTGATCAACACGACGACCCTGCTCGGGGATATCGGATTGGGTACTGTTTTACTTGTGTTAGCGGTGCTATTAGGGTGGAGATTGATCGATCTGTTCAAGAAAAAAGGCCGCTGGTCGGTAGAAGCCGATCAGTCCATTTCGAAAATTCAGGCGGAGGAAAAATGAAAAAACTCCTCGCGCTTCTCGCATTCGCCTTGATTGTTTCCTGTACACCGGTCGACCTGAACGCGCCAGTACCTGTATTTGATACCGGGGTCGACCCAGACGCGTGGGGGCTTGTGCCTGCAGGAGAATTCCTTAAAGGGCAGTTCAACGAAGAAAGCACCATCGCATACGATTATGAAATGATGGTCACCAATGTGACCAATGCACAGTATGCGGAATTTCTCAATGAAGCCCTGGATCAGGAGGCTGCCCGAATGGATGGAAATCTTGTCACCGGCTCGTACCCTGGAGATACCTTCAACGCCTTCCGCCATGAAGAAGAAATTCCAGCCGGAGACTATCTCTACGTCGATATCAACGATCCGGCACTCCGGCTCATTTTTGATGGTGAAGTTTTTGCAGCGAAAGCAGGTTATGAAAACCATCCGATGACCATGGTGTCCTGGTTTGGTGCGCGCGCCTATTGTGCATTCTATGGCTGGCGGCTTCCCAGCGAGACGGAATGGGAAAAAGCGGCTCGGGGGACGGATGGTCGTCCATTCCCCTGGGGAGACAAGATCTCCCGCGACATCGCCAATTTCACCTTCAGCCGCGACCCATTCGAAGATATGAGCAGCTATGGCTCAAATACAACCCCAGTCGGGTTTTACAACGGGAAATCGTATGCCGGGTATCAGACCTTGAACAATGCCAGCCCGTATGGCCTCTACGATATGGCCGGCAATGTGTGGCAATGGACCAGCGATGTCTATCCGGATCAGCATTACCGTTACATGCGCGGAGGCAGCAAAAACCTTTACGAGAACACGCTCCGGGTTTGGGTTACCAATAATGCAACACCCACCTTCACGAGCCCGGCAGTCGGGTTCCGCTGTGCCAGGTAAACCGGGAATCGGTCGAATGCGAAGAGTATTTGGAACACTTAAGAATTACTGGCCGCTGTTCAAGAGCCCGCAGACTCTTCTCCTAACGGTTACAGGGGTCGCGGGGTTCATGAGCGCACGCTGCCCGATCCAGCATTGGAGCACCATGCTGGGGTTGATCCTGAGCCTTCTTTTTTCCATTGCCGGGTCAACGGTATTAAACATGTGGTACGACCGCGACATTGACCAGGCGATGGAACGTACGCATCACCGCCCAATCGCTGCAGGGGACATTTCTCCCTTGCATGCATTGCTGTTGGGGATCATTTTTTCGGTGCTGGGTGTCGGCATCGGAGTTTTGCTTGCTCCTTTATACGCCGTGATCCTGCTTGCCGGGATTTTCATCGATTTTTTTGTATACACAATATGGCTCAAACGCCGGACTTGCTGGGCGATCGTGTGGGGTGGGATATCCGGGGGTATGCCGATCCTCGCCGGGCGGGTCTTGGGTATGGGAACCATTGATCCGGTCGGGATTCTGCTTACGCTCTCCATCCTGTTTTGGATTCCAACCCATATCCTTACATTCTCCATCCATTATGCTGCCGATTACTCAGGTGCAGGGATTCCCACATTCCCATCCACCTATTCAGTGAACATCACCCGCAGGATCATTGCATTCAGTACGGTGATCGCCGCCGCATTGATCAGTTCCGCGGCCGTCCTGATCCAGGTCAACGAGGGATTGCTGCATTTACTGGGGATCCTTTCCGGAGTTTTGGTGATGTTCGCCATCTATATGCTGCTGCGGCCGTCACGCAAAGTGAACTTCGGTCTTTTTAAATATGCTTCGGTATATATGCTGGCAGCCATGCTGCTGCTGGCAATTTAAAATCCAAGGAGGAAATCATGGCATCAAACAGTGTTTGGGCAAAGATCTTACGGTTCATCGGCATTCTCTTCATGTCTCTCACCGCCGGCTTCACGATTCTAGGCGGTGCCGGAACCAGCTGCGCCGCACTGCTTCCCACTAAATGGGAAAGCATGGCACCCCTGGCTCCATACCAATGGCTTTACATCCTGTATGTTGTGGTGACGATCGCCATTGGGGTTTACGGAATTCTGGCTGTGGTCAGGCTTGTCAAAGGTCACAAGGATGGTTATAAAACCGCGATGATCGC
>JAYRQY010000123.1:0-2642 GCA_041910365.1 Anaerolineaceae bacterium
CCCCAGCCAGCCGGAGACGCGCGTGCCGAGCTGCGACATCACCTCATCGTAGATCTGAGAGGGACGCTGATCGATGATGAGCAGGGTGACGTAATATTTGCGCATCTCGCGGGCAATGGTGCTGAAGGAGGTCTGTGATGCCATTTCGCGGTTAAGTAGTTTGTGGGCTTCCTCCACTGCAATCACCAACGGACGGGGTTCATTTTCACCCTTTGATCGGAAGGCATTGGTGAGCTCCTCCCAGGTTTCGCGGATCTTGCGCGTGAGCAGGTTGGAGACCAGCAGGTAATCCAGGTCTGACTCGTAGTCTCCGAATGACAGAATGACGTGCTGACCCGCCTTGAGCGCATCAATGACGTGCTTGAGCGAATTGGGGGCTGCCGGGTCATTTTCAGCGCGTTCGATCACATACGGGCAGTTGAAGACGCGGTTCATCTTGTTGCGTAAGCCTTCGGCAGCCATGGCATTTGCGCCGGCATCATTCGCCCAATACGCCACGCTATCAGGAGCCGGAACCTTCTTCCCGTCTTCGTTTTCGATGACCGACCCCACCTTCATCTTTTTGAATGCCGTGAACCAGCCGTCTGCCCCAAAAGTGTGCACCAGCGCATCCAGGGTGGCGGAGGTGGTTTCACGCAGGTTCAATTCGCGGCTCAACAGTTCGATGTCTTCGGGATGTATGTCGGACTCGTTGATTTCCAGGTGCAGGTCGGGCGTCTTGTTGCGGATGGTGGAGGCACGCCCCAGTCCAACCACGCGAACCCTGGATTGGAACTTTGTCTTTAATCCTACGACAGACATGCCCGTGTCGGATGCCGTGTCATCAAAGCCGTACTCGTTGTGCATGTCCAGAACGAGGATGGAGGCGGCGTCATGCTGGATGAGCCCGGCGAGGATGATGCGGGTGAGGAAGGATTTGCCGGTTCCGGTGGCGCCAAAGATTCCGGAACTGCGCTGGACGAATTTCTCCAGGTCAATGCACACCGGATGATCCTGCTCGCGGGTGCGCCCGACAATGAAATTTGCCCCGCCAGGCTCACCGAAGATCTCCGCCACGTCACCGGCTGCAGCCAGGCGCGCAACCGACTGGTGCGCCGGAACCGTCTTGATGGGCAAGGGGCGCGGGGTATTCTCTCCCTGGTGCGCCAACGTCCATTCTTTGTAGTCAGGGGCATCCGGCGCGGGACCACGCTCCAGCATCAAGGCAGGCAGCACTTCCAGGTTGGTGAAAAGCGTTTGCTCTGCCAGCAGGCGCGAGGCAAGGGCTGAGAGCCGGGGCGTATTGGGCAACTCGGCATAACGCGGATCGGAAGCGTTGAGCTGAAGATCGGTCACCAGCCCGTAGAATTGCCAGTTGCCGCTCTCGAGCACCACAAAGCCGCCTTCCTGCACCTGGTCTGCGGGGATGGTGAGCCGCACAAAGAGATTCGCTTTCAAACCGCCGCCAACCACATAACCGATTGGGTGGTTCATTGCGTTATCTGCCTGCAAATTACTTGAGGATGTTGTCATGGTTTGCCTCTTATAGAATCTCGGATACTGCGCTCAAAACGTCCATCAGAACCGGGTAATCGTCTTTGAGCAGGGCGATCACCTCGCGCAATGAAGGCTGGAGCCAATCTGCGCCGTTCTCCTGCCGGACGCGCATCACCTGCCTCAAGTGCGCCGTGAGCAGGTCGGCGGCGGGGAGCTCCGGGTTGCGCAAAAGCGCGCGCAGATAGCCGAAACGGCCGCCGGAGAGAAATTGAACGATTTCATCATCCGTGCATGGGAAGATCTCATCCAGCGAGAGAGGCGGGGTGGGCACGCGCGTGTGAGAGACATTGCCTCCCCGCTCCCAGCCGATGAAAACAACGCTCATCTCCACCGGCATGTTGCGGTTCTGGCGGTTGTCCTCGATGACCTCGCGCGATACCTCTGGCGCGGTCACCAGCTGGCGCACCAGCCCGTCATCATCGATGTTGATCTCGTGCACCAGTCCGTAGATCTGCAGCCCGTTGGAAAGCGGGATACGCAGCATCTCCCCGAAAAGCGGCAAATTTTGCTGGCTGACCTTGCAGCCGATGACGCAGGCGGAGGTGTTGGAACGCAGTAATCGTCCGATGGCAATTGAGCTCATATCAGATCCTCTTTTTAGTATGGTGACCTTTGTTGATTTGTTTATAAGATTGCCTGGAAGGCGGAAAGCCGCGCTGTGACAGTTCGTTTTCGAGCAGGCGGATGACCTCATCCCGGTCCTCCATCCGCACCACTGCCACCTCATGGGCACGCAGCAGGGGGTAAGGGTAAGGCGCGGCGCCAGCCTGGCGGGATTGTTCCACCAATGTGGCGTGCAGGGTATTCAGTGCAGCATCCTCCTCCGCGATCCATTTAAGAATTTCCACGCGGGCAATTGCCGGGTTTCCGGCGCTTCCACAATTGAGGTAAAAGAAGTGCAGTGCTTTTCGGCCTTCATAAGATTTGGCAGCGCTGGATTGAAGGGCAAAGACCGCCGAACGCTCTCCGGGCTGCAACAGAGTTTCAAACAGCGCGCGGTCGGGGATGCCGGCGAACGCCCTTTCCGGGGAGGGCTCCGCTGCACCAGACGTGAGCAGCTCGAGCAATCGCACCACCAGGTCAGCGCGGGGTCGGTCCACGTAGCC
>JAYRQY010000124.1:0-25584 GCA_041910365.1 Anaerolineaceae bacterium
ACGCCGAATACCTCCGCCTGATTTACCGCTTCTGCGGCGAGAACGTAGAGGTGCCCGAAATGCTGGCGCGCGGCAAAGCCGCCGGACTGCCCCAGTTGACGAGTGCCTTGCCGATCACCAGTACCCCCACCCAGCCGCTCAAGATCGATGCAGAGAGCGGCGAGGAGAAGCCCGGAGGTCAGGATGCCTGATTCGCTCCGCTCCTGCCGCGAACGCTTCGACGTGCAGTTCAACTCCGAAGCCGTGCATCCGCTGGAAATCCTTGCCATCACCGCCGGCACCGGCAACGGCTGGTACTTCAGTCCGCAGGTGCTGCGCGACTCTTTGCCCCTATGGGATGGCGTCGAGACCTTCGTCGACCATGACCTTTCGCCGCGTTCCATCCGCGACCTTGCCGGTGCGTGCGCTTGCCCGCGCTGGGAAGAAACCTCGCAGGGCATCCGCCTGGCGCTCACCCCCTGCGGTCCGGCGGCGGCCATCCTCAGCCAACTGGCTCAAGACGTGAGGCAAACGTCCTCTCCACAGCCCAATGTGGGTTTTTCCGCCGACCTGCTCTTCAACGCCAGCGGCAGCACCGTCACCCGCATCGAAAAAGTTTTTTCAGTGGACCTGGTCACTTATCCGGCGCGGGGAGGGAAATTCCTCGCCCATGCCATCCAACCCAACCAAGAAAAGGAGAAATGTTCCATGCAAGAAGAAAAACTGCAATCCGATCCAAAAGTGGAAACCCTGCAAGCCGTGAAGCCATTGGAAGAACCCGCACCCCAGGAAGTGTTTTCCCAACTGCTCGAGACCAGCCTGGAAGGTGCGGGCTTCCCGCCGGCGCTGGAATCTGCCATCCGCCAGCGCTTTGGCGGACGTGCTTTCGACCCGGAGGAATTAAAAGGCGCCATCCGCGAAACCCGCCAGTTGGTCAGCGACCTCACCGCCAGCGTGGTGGTGCAGAGCGGCGGGCGCATCAGCGAAGTCGTCAACCCCAGTGAGCATATCAGCGCTGCCCTGCATGACCTGCTCGGTGCTTCCCGTCCCGCCGGGATGGAGAAGATCAGGGCCGCCAAGCTCAGCGGAATCCGCGAGTTTTACACCCTGATGACCGGTGACACGGAATTCGCCGGCGGTTATGACCGCAAACGCGCCCAGTTCGCCGCCAGCGATGACCTGCCTGGCGTGCTGAAGAACGCCATGAACAAGCTCATCCTCGACCAGTGGGAGGAACTTGGGCGCTCCGGATACCGCTGGTGGGAACCCGTCGTCCAGGTGGAACACTTCAACAGCCTGCAGGAGATCACCGGTGTGCTGGTGGGAGAGGTCACCGTGCTGCCGGCGGTCAGTGAAGGTGCAGCCTACACCGAACTGGATGTGACCGACAGCGGCGAGACCGGTTCCTGGGGGAAGTACGGCGGTTACGTGGGGCTCACCCTCGAGATGTTCGAGCGCGATGAAACCCACAAGCTGCGCCAGTACCCGCGCAAGCTGGCGTCGGCTGCGCTGCGGCGGATATCTGCCCTCGTCGGCGGGGTTTTCACCGCCAACAGCGGCGTGGGTCCGGTGATGGCGGATACCTACAACGTCTTCAACGCCGCCCACCATTCCAACCTGGGAACCTCCGCGCTGGCATCGGCTTCCTGGGAGGCCGCCGGCAAGGCGATCTACACGCAGCCGATGACGGTTGCCAGCGGCGGCACCGCCCCAAAACTGGCACTGGATGCCCGCTACCTGCTCGTCCCGCGCGACCTGCGCCTGACCGCGATGAACCTGCTCTACCCCTCATTTGCCCATGAGAGCAACATCTTCTCGGAGAATATGCAGCGCGGTCAAATGGGAGACGTGATCACCTGCCCTGAGTTCACCAACGCCAACGATTGGGCTGCCCTGGCAGACCCGCGCCTTGCGCCCGGCATCATCCTTGGTGAGCGCTTTGGCGTGCTGCCCGAGATCATCATCGCCGATGGCGAGACCAATGGCGCGCTCTTCACCAACGACGAGATCCGTATGAAGGTGCGTCACTGGGTGAGTGTCTTCGTGGCCGACTACCGCCCGCTCTTCAAAGCCAACGTGGCGTAGGGTTGGAGTAGGGTTGGGGAGTATGGACATACGCCCCTACGGCCTGGCGATTTGTCATTGCGAGGAGCGCCGCGATCTTTGCGCCCCCGAGCGAAGCGAGAGGGGGAGCGACGTGGCAATCTCGATTGTTAAGTGCGGGATTGCCACGCTCCCTTCGGTCGCTCGCAATGACACCCTGAGTGTCTTTCGTGGTTAATGATCTTTCTGCTCTTTACCTTTTCTTTCAGTGTATTCGGTGTTTTCAGTGGTTAATGATCTTTCTGCTCTTTACCTTTTCTTTCTGTGTATTCGGTGTTTTCAGTGGTTATTGTTCTTTGCTTTGTCTTTCGCCAGTTTCATGTGTCGTGCACTTGAGCGTTTATTGCTCAATGTGTTCGTGGTCATAAAAGAAAGGATCCTATGTCTCTACTTGAGCAATTCAAAAAGATCGTCCGTTCGCGCAAGTTCTGGGTGCTTTTAGCCGCCCTGCTTGCCACCACTGCCGCCTTCGTCACCCAGCAGATCAGCGTCTGGCAGGCACTGCAAATGGCGGTGGCAGCCCTGGCAGTCTATTCCACCGGCGTCGCCATTGAGGATAACGGGTATGGAAACCAAAAATGACACCATTGCCCGCCTGGCTGCCGAACTGGCGCGCCCCTACCTGCTCCCCGGGCAGGGAGGCAACCCGCTCTCCTTCCGCGCTTTGCCGGAAGGCGGCATGGTCGTCATCGCCCCGGATGGGCGCAAACTGTGGTTCACCTGCCGCGAAGTGAACACGGCGCGCCAGGCATTGCACCTGCCGGCTGTGCGCCCCACCGCCGCCAATGACGGCCTCACCGATCAGCCCATCCTCCCGGCCGCGAAGGCCAACCCGCCTGTCCTCAATCAACCGGAAAGGAGCCTCCATGACCAGCCTGGCCTCCATCAGCGCAAGCGTACGCCTGCTTCTCAATGATCCGCTGGAGAAACGCTTCTCCGCCGACCTGCTTACAAGCGCCATCCGCCAGGCACTTCAGAGCATAGACCTGGCGCTGCCGCAAACGCGCATCACCGCGGTAACCATCCAGATTGCCGGGCGCAGCCAGCCCCTCACCGGGGTGAACGGGTGCCGCTTCCTGATCAAACTGGTGCGCGCTGCACCTGCCTCCGCTGCTGAACTTTGCCCCGATACGAATTTCTCATATCGCATCGATGCCGGCGTGCCAACTCTGTATTTCCACGGCGGGTTCCTCCCGCAGCCGGGCGAGGTTTACCAGGTGCACTATGCAGCAGACAACACCATCGAGGGGCTGGATGACGCCGCCGCCACCACCTTGCCGGCTGTCTGCGAACCTGCCTTTACTGCAGGCGCCGCTGCGAACGCTTATTCACTGCGCGCTGCCATGCTCGTGGAAAGTTACGGCACCCGCCCTGAGGAAAGCGCGCGCCTGCTGGAAAACAGCCGCCAGTGGTCGGAGCGCTTTGAGCGTATGCTCGCCGGCTTGAAGACCCTGCAGGAATTCGGCTACCCGCCGGGCTTTCCATTGGACGGCTGGGACGAGTGCGGCAGCCATGGCTAAGATCGGCGAAGACTGCCATCTCATCCTGCAGCATCCCAGCGTCAACGGGGGCTTGCCCTACGGTTTCCTCTGCCCCAAAGACAACTCCCACCGCGAGCTCGGCGTCCAGGTGGTGCGCGAGGTTGTTTCCGACTCCACCGATGAGACCAATGCCATCACCGGCACTCAATTATGGCTCAACTTTGACCTGATCATCGCCGATGACCTCTACGATCCCAATGGCGCTCCACATCCCAAATCACGCGCTGCCGATTATGCCATGCTAACCTTGTTCCTCGCCCAGCCTGCCGGCATTGCCCTCACCACCCCTGCCGGCACCTACACCAACCTCGGCGCCCTCGGCTGGTCCGCAGATGAACGCCACATGCCCCACCACTCCATCATCAAGTGTGGCCTCAACAATGTCGGTTATTACTTCCCTCCCGTAGATCCAGAACTGCTGGCGCTTTCCATTTGGGATGGCACTTTAACCTGGGGCACCAGTTACTGGAGATAGAGATGCCTCTTACGATTCTCGTTGTTTGTTTTACGATTCTCGACTCTCTACTCTCGATTCTCGTTATTTAAGGAGGTACCTTGACTTATCCAAATTCCTCTGATGTATCCGCCGGGCAGCCTACCGCCGCCGCTCACTACAACAACCTGCGCAAAGATTCGCTCTTCTTTGGCCAGGCATCTACTGATAGCAAGGCCGTTGGCGATTTCTTTGCCCGCTATGCTGCCAATCTCCCCATCACTTACCTTGCCACCAATCGCTTGCGCGTTGCCTATACCGCTTATCATCCCCCCGTTATCGTCATTGGCGGCTGTATGCTTCAATCAACCGCCGATGTGGACCTCCCCGCCGGCACTTTCAGCGGAGCGGCCGCCGCCTACTATGTCCATGCCATCCGCACTCCCAATTCAACCACCTTCACCCTCTCGGTCAACACCACGCCCACCGACAACGACACCTCCCGGGTCATCGGGGCGGTCTTTTGGGATGGTGCCAACATCACCGCCATCTATTCCTGGTATGTCGTAAATCCAGGCATCCCCACCCCCAATTATGATAGCGGCTGGTTTGCGTGTGTCTACAACACCACCTACACCAAGGTACACGGTCTCCTGGTTGTTCCCAAGCTCTTCATCCTGCTCCATTCTGCCACCTCTGATGGTACGGGAGAGATCGTCCCGGTCTATGGCGGGCAAGATAACAGCGATTACTCATTCTCATTGGTCGGTCTCGATTCTGCCAATGCGTACATCACCACCAATGTTAAGAACACAGGCGGCTGTGTCCGCAGCACCCGCCGGACCTCCGCGGGCGGGTACTACCGCCTTCTGTGTTGGATCTAAAAAGGAGTTTTATGATCACCCTCATTCGCAATGCCGATGGATCGATCAAGACCTATTCCGAAGTCCCCGATACCATGGATGCCCTCGCCCCTGGTGAATCTCTCGAGACGATCCAATCCTCGTTCGTGGAGTATTCCCAGCGCCTGGTGCTCACCTGCATGGGTAAGACTGGTGAGACCGTGTTCGTCCCGCAGTCCTCCGGTGATGTAATTGTCGAGGTGCTTTGCCCGGGCGAGACTAGCGTGAGCCTTGATATCAATGGGACCATTGAACCGCTCCCGCTTGTGGATGGCAAGGCCGCCCTTTTCCTCGGCACATCCGAACCGGGCATCTTCATCATCCGGCCGGCTGATACCCGCAAGTACTGCCCTGCTGGCCAATCCATTCTCGTCATTCAGGTGGTGGCATGATGTCAAAAGTGATTAAAAAACAGGGAAAGTTCGTGCTGGAACCCGAAGCGGCACAGGCGGCCAGGTCAAAGAAAGAGGCTGACCTTTCGCTGCTCCAAAAGGAGCTCTCCTCCGCCGACCTGCGCGGGCTGCTGGAACGCATCCTGCTGCGCCTGGAGCACCTGGAAACAAAATGAACCCACTGGCAGCCCCCCGGCTGCCTTTTCATGTAAAATACCCTATAATTAACCCGGCAGCACACACCGCAATTTTGAGGGATCTTATGGCAACGGAAACACTGCAGCAAGCCAAACTGAACAAAGCCGATGAATTCTATACCCAGATTGCGGATATTGAAGCCGAAATGCACCATTACAGCGGGCAGTTCCGCGGCAAGGTGATTTTGTGCAATTGCGACGACCCTTACGAAAGTAATTTTTTTAAGTACTTCGCGCTCAATTTCAACCAGTTCGGGCTGAAAAAACTCATCGCCACCAGTTACACCGATTCTCCCGTGGCCGGCGAGCAGCTGCCGCTCTTTGAGGTTCACAGCGTGCACGTTAAAGACCCGGCTGCCCGCCCGGCTTACAAGATCGAGATCAACGCCGTGGAAGACCGCAACGCCGATGGCGCGGTGGACCTGGTGGACATCACCACGCTGCTGAAGAACGGCAGCAACGCCCTCACCCTGCTGCAGGGCAACGGCGACTTCCGCTCGCCCGAGTGCACCGCCCTGCTGAGGGAAGCCGATATCGTCATCACCAACCCGCCCTTTTCGCTCTTCCGCGAATACGTGGCGCAACTGGTGGAACATCAGATGAAGTTCATCATCGTGGGCAATGTAAATGCAATCACATACAAAGAAGTATTCAAGCTAATACAGTCAAATAAAATTTGGCTGGGGCCGAGCATCCACAGCGGCGACCGTGAATTTCAGGTTCCAGATTATTATCCAATGGAAGCAGCAGGGTGCCGGATTGACGAACTGGGTAAAAAATACATCCGCGTTAAAGGGGTTCGGTGGTTCACCAACCTGGATGTTGAAAAACGCCACCAGCCCCTCAACCTGTACGCGCAGTACACTCCCGAAGCCTACCCGCATTATGACAATTACGACGCCATCGATATCTCCAAAACCTCTGAAATTCCGTATGACTACGATGGCGAAATGGGCGTGCCGATCACCTTCCTCGATAAATACAACCCGGACCAGTTCGAAATTGTTGGGATTACAAAAACCTGGTTTGGCGGGGCTATTAAAATTTATCCGAACCAAACGCAGGTCAGCGCCGACGGGAAGAGAAGCATTGTGTCAAAACTAAACGATGGGGCGACGATTAAGGTTAACCAGCCCCCGCAAAATAAAACATACTACATCGTGGGTGATGATTGTTATATCCAACTTTATGCGCGTATTCTCATCAAACGCAAAGGAGCGGGGCAATGAAAATCGAAATGCATGAGATCACCGTCCGCCAGGCAGCGCAGGGGTACGCGGATAACGCCGAAGAAGGCGTGGTGGGTTACGGCGGCAAGCTCAACATCCGCCCCAAATACCAGCGTGAATTTGTGTATGACAACCAGAAGCGCGACGCCGTCATTGATACCATCCGCAAGGGATTCCCGCTCAATGTGATGTACTGGGCCAAGAACGCCGACGGCACCTTTGAGGTGGTGGACGGGCAGCAGCGCACGATCAGTTTCTGCCAGTACGTCAACGGTGATTTTTCCATCGATTACCGCGCCTTTCACAACCTCACCAAAGTTGAGCAGGAGCAGATCCTGGATTACCGGCTGATGGTCTACTTCTGCGAAGGCAATGACCTCGAAAAACTGGACTGGTTCCGCATCGTCAACATCGCCGGCGAAAAACTCACCAATCAGGAACTGCGCAACGCCATCTACACCGGTCCCTGGCTCACCGACGCCAAGTTGAAGTTCAGCAAGAGCAACTGCGCCGCGTATTTGCTCTCCAAAGACCTGGTCACCGGCTCGCCCATCCGCCAGGAACTGCTGGAAACCGCGCTCGAATGGATCTCCAAGGGCGCCATCCGGGAGTACATGTCTGCCCATCAGCACGACCCCAACGCCAACGAACTGTGGCTGTACTACCGCAGCGTCATTGAGTGGGCGCGCAACACCTTCACGGTTTACCGCAGTGAGATGAAAGGCGTCAACTGGGGCTGGCTGTATGACAACTACCACGCGCAACTCCTCGACACTGCCGCGCTGGAGCGGGAAACGCAACGCCTGATGATCGATGATGACGTCACCAGCAAAAAGGGCATCTATCCCTTCCTGCTCACCCAGGATGAAAAAAACCTGAGCCTGCGCGCCTTCACCGAAAGCCAGAAGCGCTCCGCCTACGAACGCCAGCAGGGTCTGTGCCCGCGCTGCGGACGCGACCGGCATTACACCATCGAAGAAATGGAAGCCGATCACATCACCCCGTGGAGCCGGGGAGGCAGAACCCTGCCCGAAAATTGCCAGTTGTTGTGCAAGCGCCACAACCGCGAGAAATCCGCCCTTTAATACCGTGTCAAAACTAAAAACTTCAAAAACAGGATTGACACAGCACCTGCCCCCTTGCGCCTTCAATTTTCGCTTCTTCACCGGCGGAAAGGCAGCGCTCCCGGCGTTCGGCGCAATTAAATTAAGATACAATTGGGCAACTGACCCGCAAACCCGGAAAAGACCATGCCCGCAATCATCGCCATCCCTGCCCGTGCCATCCTTGACCAGAAGGACGCCGTACTCCGCCTGGAACACCCGCGCACCTGTTCGCGCTGCGGGCGCACCCCCGCCGAGTTGTTTGAAACGCACCAGCTCAAATTGCGAGCGGGGCTGAAGCATAATCCCCTCCCGGGCCGGCGCTACCGGCTGGAACACAGCTACCAGTTGAAGATCCCCCTTTGCGCGCGCTGCTACCAATTGGACTACCTGCAAGCCCCCGAGTCACTTGCCTCTGACCCCACCCCGCTCGGGCACCTCTCGCGCCTGCAGGAATTCCTGCGCGGGTTGGGCGGTATCACCGCCGGGCTGGGGCTGCTGCTCTTCACACCTTTCATCCCCGCCACCGCCGCGTTTGCAAGTGCAAAAGCCAACTGGTGGATCCCTTTATCCGCCGGCGTGGGGTTGATCCTGCTGGGCTTGTTCAGCCAGGTGACCACGCAAACCAGGCTGCGCCGCGTGCTCGATGCCGCCGGAGAACTTGAGCCTGAGCTCATCCGTGCCGAAGTTCGCACACCGCTCTACGCCGCCCCCGAAGACGTGAACCAGGTTGCGCTGCAGGTAAAATTGGTTGATGAACAATGGGCGCGTGAATGCGCTGTGCATTATCATTACGCTGTTGAAAATCTCGAAGAGTGATCGAAAACAGATCGAAAGAAAGAGGATGCGATGAAAGCCATCATGGTGGAAGAGGTTGTAAAAGTAACCGGCGAGCCGAGTGAAGAAGCGCTCTCCCTCACCTCGCTGAAGAAAGGCGATGTGGTTGAGACCGGCAAGGTCATCCGCAAGAAAAAACTTTCCTGGGTGCAGGTCACGCTCTCCGGCGGCCAAACCGGTTACATTTCCGGGCAGACGCGCATTTTCGTCATCCGCGAAGTGGAACTGACGGCTGAAACCAGCCTGCTGGATGCACCAGCCGATAATGCCGCGGCCGTCACCAGCCTGCCCAAAGGCACGGTCGTTTCCGCTACCGGGGTCGAGAAGAACGATGGCGGTACATGGTACAAGGTGACCACGAATACCGGGGCGGAGGGGTACATTAGTAGCCGCGCCAAATACCGCATGTACCAGGAAGCCACCACCTCCGGCGGCACCCGGCTGATGGTCACCGGAGGCATCTTCTCCGTACTGGGGATCGTCTTCCTCGTCACCTCTTTCAGCCAGCAAACAACCTCCAGTTCCACCTTCCTGATAGTCGGGCTCATCGGACTGGGCATTGTGCAACTGGTTCAGGGCTTTCTGCAGTGGCGCAAAGCAAAAACGAAAAAGGAAAAGTAATAATCATCTTGACAAGGCTGGTGAAAGCCTTGTCAAGGTTGAATAATACGGGGCTGTCCCAAATAATCTGGGATAGCCCCGTTCTTTTTGATCCTTAGAAGACTACTAAATGAAGACGATCTGCGCGCCTTCGGACATGTCCATGAAGTCACTGGCGGAGACGATGTCCTTGACGCACGGCAGGAAATCTTCTTTCGTCAGCTTGAACATATCCACCGACATCTTGCAGGCGTACATGTCTGCGCCGGCATCGGAAAGCATCTCCAGGTATTCGCGGACGGGGGGCACATTGAGCTTCTTCATCTTGCTCTTCATCAACGCGCTGGCGAAGGCGGTCATGCCGGGGATGATGCCCATGATCTGCGGGATTCCCACGTACCCGGGAACGCCCATCATGTTCATCTTCATGCTGCTGTTGGCAATAGGTGGGATCTCCAGGTGGTCCACCCGGGCCTTGTTGATCATGTCCATCCCCCAGAAGGTGAAGAAGATGGTCACATCAATGCCGTTGCCGATTGCCGCCCAGCCCATGATCAGGGCGGGGTAAACCATATCGAGGTTGCCTTTGGAGCAGATAAAAGCGATCTTGCGGGGTTGGTCAGCCATTTTTTATCCTTTTTGATTAATTACCGGGCATGCGCCCGGGGTTGGATGATTTTATACACAACCTTCGGGTTTACCCAAACCAGCGATCTTGGCAACCTTTTTGGCAGGTCCTTTGGGGAAGAGAGCGAACAAATCCTTGGTGCTCACATTGGCTTCGGTGGTGATGGTGCGCAGCGTGGGCGCTTTGCCGCTGCCGGCGGCTGATTTGCGGCAGTAATCGATCACTGCCCAATGCGCGGGGGTAAGCTCAATTCCTTCTTCCTTTGCCAGTTCGACTGCAATTTCCTTGGTCCATTCAGCCGGGTTGGTGAGGAACCCTTCGTCGTTCACCTGAACTTCTTTTCCTGCAATCTTTTTTACTGCCATCGTGTTTTCCTCCTTAAGAGAATGAGTGAAATACAAAATTAACGTTACTTGATCACTTTGCCTGACATGCTGAATTTGCTTGGTAACGGCACCGGGATGCCCTTCAGCATCAGGTCATAATACATAAAGCGAAATCCCAATTTTCCCCAGTGATTGAATACGGTCTCTTTGAGCAATGAAAGCGGACCGATCCCCGGGAACGGGTAGGAGCCATAAACTGGTTCCTGGTCGTAAGAGAAATCGATCATCACGGCTTTGTTGTAGCCGCTCTCGATGAAGCATAAGGAATGACCATCGAACTTGTGCGTCATTTCCTTGCCGGCGATGTGCGCCAGGATGTTGGCGACGGCGGCTTCCATCTCGAAGTGGATGACCGAACCAGCCTTTGAAGCCGGGATATTGGCGGCATCGCCAAGCACCCAGATATTCTGCCATTTGTCTGATTGCAAGGTCTCTTTATTGGTGGGTACAAAATTCAGGCTGTCGCCCATGCCCGAACGCTTGATCACCGGTGCGCCCATGTTGGTGGGGATGCTCACCAGCAGGTCGTAGGGAATTTCGCGTTCATCATAAGAAATGAGCTTGTTATTCGTCGAATCCACTGAGCCGGCATAGAAATCCGTTTCCATGTGGATGCCGCGTTTATCCAACAGTGCCCCCAAAGCCTTGGCCGATGTCGGCTTGGTGAAGGCTTCGGAGAGCGGCGTGGCATAAACGAGTTCCACTTTGCTGCGGATGCCGCGTTTGGCAAAGTACCAATCCGCCAGGAGTAAAAATTCCAGCGGCGCAACCGGGCATTTGATGGGGTTCTCGACCACGTTCACCACCAGGCGGCCGCCATCCCATTTCTTCATGAATTCGCCAAGCGCAGTGGCACCATCCGCCGTATAGAAATCGAAGATGTTATGCCGCCAGCCGCCGTTTTTCAATCCTTCGGTCTCTTCCGGGTGAATATCTGCCCCGGTGGCGATCACCAGGTAGTCATAGTGAAGCACCTTTTTTTCATTGGCCAGGGTCACCTGGTTCTTGTCAGGCTCGATCAATTCGATGTCCGACAAGATGAATTCGACGCTGCGGGGTATGAACTTGTGTTTGGGTTTAACCACGTCTGACGGGCGGTATACCCCGAAAGGCAGGAACAGGTAACCCGGCTGGTACCAGTGGTTATCGTCTTTATCAACGAGAACCACTTTCCACTCATTGGGGTTCAACTTGCGGGAGATCTCCCGGGCCATCAACGATCCAGCCGTACCTGCTCCCAGGATCAGGAATGTCTTCATTACTTGCCACCTCCAGTGTTTAGAGTGAGATCAACCTGTTCAGCCAGGCTTGCCTGGTGAGAAAGTGTGTCCGCCAGCACCATGCGCAGCAGGTCCAGCGCTTTGATGATGCGGTGATCGGTCAGCGAATAGATGATGCTTTGTCCATCGCGGGTGGCGGTGACGAGCCGACGTTCGCGCAGGTTCTGCAGGTGCTTGGATACCGTCGGCTGGCTGACGCCAACCGTTTTCACCAGGTCGCTGACAGACTGGGGTTGCTCGGCGATACTGTAGAGGAGCAGGATGCGGGTGGGGTCTGCCAACCCGGCACAAACCTGGGCGTGCATGCGCATCACTTCATCGCGTAGTTGAGGATCGATCATCGCTTAAACTCACCGAATATATGCCAATATTGGAATATATCTATATTTTATGCAGTTCCGGAAAAAAAGCAAGGGCTTATCCGCGAATGCCGCTAATGAGCAGAATGGGAAGAGCTTATCTGCAAATGCCGCTAATGAACAGAAAGGGAAGAGCTTATCCGCTAATGCCGCTAATGAGCAGAAAGGAAGAACGTATCCGTTAATGCCGCTAATGAACGCGAAAGGAAGAACGTATCCGCTAATGCCGCTAATGAACACGAATAGAAACCTATCAAATTCGGTAATCCTTCGGAGGGGAGACCGGTTTCGGGTTTTTGCAGTCCATTAGTTGTTTATCGGAGCCGGTCGATTCGCTAATTTTTAATTGGACGCATAAAAGGACTGGAAAATAGGGCTTTTTTGAACATGTGTTATGCAATCCTTCGGTAGGGGCGACCGGCCGGTCGCCCCTACTACCATTTTATAAATGGATGATAGATTTTGGTTTTCTTCTGTGTATCCCGTATATTCCGTGGTTAATAGGTTTATTCCGTGTGTTTTGTGTGTTTCGTGGTTTTGGTTTTCTTCCGTGTATTCTGTGTATTCCGTGGTTAATAGGTTTATTTCGTGCGTTTTGTGTGTTTCGTGGTTATGGTTTTTTGTTCACTTCGCGTGTATTCTGTGTATTCCGTGGTTTCAAAAATAAATCAAAAGTGAGCGCGGAGCCCTAAAGGGTGCTGCGCGAGGGCTCGAATACCTACACCCCGAAAGGGGTGCCCTCAACCAATTTGGTTTTTGATTTTATAGTTCTTGGTTCTTGGTTCTTAGGTTTTATTTCAGTGTATTCTGTGTATTCTGTGGTAATTGGGTTTTATTTAGTGTATTTCGTGTATTTCGTGGTTAAAAAAGAGTGAGCGCGGAGGCTCGAATACCTACACCCCGAATGGGGTGCCCCAACCAACATGTGGTTATTTAAATCAAAAGTGAGCGCGGAGGGGCTCGAACCCTCAACCAACGGCTTAAAAGGCCGCTGCTCTACCGTTGAGCTACGCGCCCATTTCTGGGACGGGTTGAATTCTATCACGCCCAATCCCTTGCGTCAATAAAAACACCGGCAGGATTCCTCCCACCGGTGTCAGTTAACCTTCAAGTTGAGATTCGGTCTTTGCTTTTACTACTCTCGGTTCTCTATTCTCGAATCTCTCGCTTTATCCCTGCTTGATGTACTCATCCAGGGCAGCCAGCAGTGCGTCCACATCCTTCAGGGTGGTTTCACCCATCGTGGCGACCCGGTAGCTGATGTCCTTCAGTTTTCCGTAGCCGTTGGCGATGCGCATGCCCTTGGTGAGCAGGAACTTGTTGAGCGCGCTGATGTCCCAGTTGAGGCTGTTGCGCATGGTCACCACCGTCTTGGAGCGGTACTCCGGTTTGGCAACCGGTTCCATGCCATGCTTAGCGCCCCAATCCTGCACGCGTTTGGCCATGGCAGCATGGCGCGCGAAGCGCTTGTCGAGGCCTTCAGCGAAGATGCGGTCCAACTGCAAATCCAATGCATAGATCAACGCCATCGCCGGGGTCATGGGGGTGCTGTCTTTCAGGCGGTGCTTCTCCATTAACAACAGGTCAAAGTACCAGCCGCGGTTGGTCACCGACTCGGCTTTCTTCATTGCGCGGTCTGAAGCCGCCGCCAGAGCCAGGCCCGGCGGAAGCGCAAGGCATTTCTGCGAGGAGGTGAGCAAAAAGTCCAGGCCCAGCGCATCAAATTCGATCTTGACGCCGCCCAATGAAGAGACCGCATCCACCAGGATGAGGGTGTCCGGGCTGGTTTCCTGCACCACTTTGCACAGGTCTTTCAACGGATTCTCAACGCCCGTTGAGGTTTCGTTGTGGACAATGGTGACCGCTTCGTAATGTTTCTGCTTCAGTGCGCCACGCAGCAGTTCCGGGGTGATGGCTTCACCCATCTCAACTTCCAGCTTGTCTGCCTGCTTGCCATTGGCAACGGCGACATCATACCAGCGTTGAGCGAACGAGCCATTGATGCAAGAGAGCACGCTCTCCTGCACAAAATTGCGGATACCGGCTTCCTGCATACCAGAGCCGGAGCTGGCAGCCTGGAAGATACGCGTCTTCGTAAAGAATAGATCCTTGGCTTTAGCCTCGGAGCGCTGGAAGATGGCTTCAAAATCCTTGCTGCGATGCGGGAGCATTGGCTTCGTCTGCGCTGCTAAAACCTCTGGCGCAACATCTACCGGACCCGGCACGAACATATGGGACATGACACTCTCCTTGAGTAAAATTGGGTTTTATCCCCGGAGTTCCCCCCGGGAGGTTTTACCGTAGGAAGAACGAAAGGACAACAAGCACGACAAAAAACGACCCGGCAAGGATGCCAATGCGTTTCAAGTCCTGCTTCACATACGTGTAATCGGGTTTGAACTCAGCAACACCGCTGCGACCATGAGCCCGGGCGGCTGAAGTTTTTTCGAGCGGGGTTACGCTGCTGCTGACGGAACGTTTCTGTTTTTTGTTTGCCATGCGAATTCTCCTCAAGGCAATTGTAATCCAAGTTTTATGAATTGGGGTCCAAAACAGCGGTAACCACGATCCTCTTGTTGTCCTTGCGGTACGGATAACAGGAGATCATCGTCAGCGTGGCATCCTCAGTGGGATCCATCACATACACATCGGTGGGGTTGACAATGACGGTACCGGTGACCACGTAGGTATACGACCTGTCCTGGGTGATGACAATCACCTCGTCGCCAGGCTCAAGTTCATCCAGCCGCCGGAACAATTCGCCAAAGATATCATTATGGGCAGAAACCACCATGTTCCCTTTTTCGCCGGGGTTGGCGGTGTTCAGGTGCTGCCCGATGCCTTTTTTCAACTGCTCCCAGTTATCCCCCATCACCACGGGGGCATTCAAACTGATTTTGGCGATCTGCATCTGCCGGGCTGCCTGCGGACCGGGGGTGGGGATGGGCAGGTTCTCATAGGTCTGCATGATCGCCTGCAGGTGCTCGGGAATCTCCGAGGTGTTCGGCCGCACTTCGACGCCATCGGTCGGGGGGGTGTGTCCGCTTGGGAGCACCACGGCAGTGATCAGCGGGGTGGCGGTTACACCGCCGGGGTTGAGCGCATTTGAAAATTCCTTGTTTAAGTTGGCGAGGAGTTTGGCGCCGTTGAAAAGAATGAAGAACAGTCCCAGTATCGCCACAATTTCCACCCCGTAAAGCAGTTTATCCAGGGTGTTCTTGCGGCGGGTCTTTGCCCGCTGGCGCAGGTCGGAGGGGGTGTTTTCCTCCCCCTCTTCCAACTCGGAAAACGTTGGCGCGGGAGTTTCCTCCCGCTCAACGCGGACAACACGGCCGGATTTTCGGTAGGCATCCAAGCGTGCGTCGCGCTCTGCTCGGCGTTTTTCCACAAGCAGCTGCCGCAGTTCATCGGATGAGAGTTCTTCCAGTGATTTCTTGCGGGGCATCGTTAATCCTGCCAACTGATATCGATATAAATTATACCCGAACCGCGCTCCCGGAAATTCAGTCCGATGTCCAGGTCAATCGCATCATGGAAGTTTATTCAATCGGATCAAGCACTTTAGCAGAATAACAAAAAAATTTTGTCATTGCGAGCCCCCGCTTTTTGGGGGCGTGGCAATCTCCCCCACCTTTAGCGATGAGAAAGGAGATTGCCACGCAAAAACGGGAAAAGCACCCCGTTTTTGCTCGCAATGACCATTGTTTGACATAAGATGCAATCGCCCTGCCACAGCAGATGGAACACCCCCACTGAGAATCATGTTAAAATCACTCTACTATGGAAAGACAACCTTACAAAAATTTTCTGATCGATATGGACGGGGTGCTTGTCAAAGGAAAAACCCCCATCCCCGGCGCTTGCGAGTTCATCGAAAACATGCTTGCCCGCAAGATCAAGTTCCTCATCCTCACCAACAATCCGCTGTACACCCAGCGAGACCTTGAACACCGGCTGAACACCATCGGTCTCAAAGTGCCGGCGGAAAGCATCTTCACCTCTGCCATTGCCACCGCGCGGTTCCTTCAGAACCAGAACCCCAACGGTACCGCTTTCGTCATTGGTGAAACCGGGCTCACCCAGGCAATGCACGAAGTCGGCTATGTACAAACAGACACCAACCCGGATTACGTTGTCCTGGGTGAGGTCAACAATTACAATTTTGAATTGATCACCAAGGCGATCCGCCTCATCAACGCCGGCGCGATGTTCATCGCCACCAACCCGGATAACACCGGTCCCCTCGAGGCCGGGATCGTACCCGCCACCGGGGCGCTGGCTGCGCTGATCGAAAAAGCCACCGGGAAGGCTCCCTTCTTCGTTGGAAAACCCAATCCACTGATGATGCGCAGTGCCATGCGTTACTTGAACGTTCATTCCGAGAACACCGTGATGATTGGCGACCGCATGGACACAGACATTGTGGCAGGTGTGATGAGCGGGCTGGAGACCATCCTGGTTCTTTCCGGCGTTTCGCGCAGAGAAGACCTGAAGCACTTCCCATACCGCCCCACGCAAGTGCTCAATTCCGTGGCAGAGATCAAGTTCGAGTAAAACCAGATGAGCATTCATTTTCAAGTTGACCGCACCCTGCAAAGACGCTACATACTGGCGATGTGCCTGACCTCGCTCATCCTCGTTGCCGAGATCGCGGGGGGATTTATTTCCGGATCGCTGGCACTTCTCTCCGATGCGGCGCATGTCTTCATGGATATTTTTGCGCTGGTGCTCAGTTTTCTCGCCATGCGCCTGGCTGCCCGCCCGCCGGATGACCGCCATAGTTACGGCTGGCACCGCGCCGAGGTGATTGCCGCCCTTGTGAATGGTTCCAGCCTGGTGATCATGGCGGTCGGCATCTGGGTGGAAGCCTACAAACGCTTCCGCACCCCGGTGGAAATTCGCAGCAGCGAAATGCTGATCATTGCGGTCATTGGCCTGGTGGTGAACCTGGTAGTGGCCTTCATCCTTGGCGGTCATACGCCCCATACGCATGCACATGACGAACATGAACACACGCATGCCCAGCGGGAAAACCTGAACCTGCGCAGCGCCTTCCTGCATGTGCTGGGGGACGCCATCTCATCTGTTGGTGTTATCGTGGCTGCCATCCTGATCCGTTTTACCAGTGCCTACTGGCTTGACCCGCTCATTTCCATTCTAATTGGCATAATCATCGTCACGAGTGCCTGGCGCATCCTGCGTAGTTCCCTGCACATCCTCCTCGAAGGCGTACCTGAAGGATTATCGGTGGGCAAAATCAATGAGCATCTGCGCACACTCGCAAATGTGGCCGGCATCCACGACCTACACATCTGGAACCTATCCTCCGAAACCGTAGCCCTCAGTGCGCACATCACCCTCACCTCCGAAGGCTTATCGCAGCCAGAGGACACGATGAACGCGATCAAAGCCCTGCTGGACCACGAGTTCAACATCCAACACACCACCATCCAATTTGAAAAAACCCCCTGCCAGGAAGGGCATGGGGGTTGTAACTGAAGGGGTTGTCAAACAGTGTTGCCGCATCCGCGGCAGTAACGGTCGCCGGGATAGATCCGTTTTCCGCAATGGGGGCAGTATTGGGACTGAATTGCCAGGTCTCCGGTTTGTTCCGCGTCTTTTCCCCGGTCTTTTGCCCATCTGCGAAACGGGTTTGACCAGGACCCCGCCACAAGGCTTACCACCACCATCAGCAGGATCGCGGCAAGGATCAGACTGCCGGATACTACCAGGCTGCGGTTATCCAGCACCTGGGTGATCACCTTTGATATCGAGTGGCTGAATCCGGTATTCTCATAAAATGGGGTAGCGGCTGTAACCGGCAAATTGGATGCACTGAGTTCTGCACTGGTGCGCCTGTAAGTGAGGCTGGTGTTAAAAGTGATCCCAACCGGCAGCGCGCCAAAATCATATCCATAGTAAACCAGGCCATCATAGATGTTCAACTCTCCACTCTCCATGGACGGCGTAATTTCGAGCCCGGTGGAGTTCTTTGGTTCCTGCACCTTGACCATCAGTTTTTCGATCGGGTAATCACAGATCCAGGAGAAATCATAACGGCGGTCATTATCCGTTTTTATGATGCGCGGGTCATAATATTCAATATAAATCTCATTGCTGGAGGTGGTCATTACGATCTGGGTCCAATTCCCTTCGGGTTGCAGCGAGTATTCCAGGTTGTAAAGCAAGCCATCCAGGTCGCGCGTGGCAACTTTGTAGGGAGAAATCGCCTTGGCAGGTATGCGCAGGCTAATGCGTACCGGCAGCCGGGTTTCATTCGAGATCTGTACCCGGTACATCACCAACACCTGCGGGCGGTCATACTCCGGCCAGATATCGATTTCCATGCGGGAAATGGCCACCGGGTTTTCCTCCTGGAAGGCAAATGCCGGGGCAAAAAAAGTGACCGCGAGCGAAAGGATCAACAGGATTCTCTTCAGCAAGTCCACCACCTTTCGATTAGTGTAACATAAATAAAAATGAATCCGGTTGTGCTAAAATGATGTCATCGGCGGAGCACTCAGCCGTTAATCCCCAAACCTCAAAGGTGCATCGCATTCCAATAGAATGCGCAAACCTGGAGGTTTTTTTGTTCATAAGGACAGCATGCGCTGGGTCAGAGACTTTAAGCCCAAACAGGAGCAGAACCGTTTATATCGCCAGGCGCTGATGATCACGCTGATCGGCAATATTCTCCTGGCTGCCTCCAAGATCATTGTTGCCAGGATAACAGGAAGCGCTGCCATCTTTTCGGATGCGGCAAATTCGATATCCGATGTTGTCTATTCCCTGCTTATGGTGCTGGGTCTGTGGATGGCCATGCAGCCGCCAGACCTTTCTCATCCCCAGGGTCATTCCCGTTTTGAGCCGCTCGTTGGTTTGCTGGTAACAATTTCAATGGCAATCGCCGCTTATTCGGCAGCCCGCAACTCATACGTGCGCTACGTATCCGGCGGTGAAACGATTGCGCTCGACTTGCCCACATTCGTCCTGCTCATCAGCGCTGCCATCAAAGCCGGCATGTTCGTCGCTATTAGCCAGATTGCCAAAAAACTCCTCAGCCCCACCCTTAAAACCACCGCCCGCGATAATCTCAGCGATGTCCTCACATCCATCGCAGCGTTCCTTGGCGTCCTTGGATCCAATTTCATCCACCCCCTGGCAGATCCCGTTGCCGGCTTTTTGGTATCGGGGTGGATTTTCAGGCAAGCATTCATGGCTGGCAAAGAGAACCTCGGGTTCCTCACCGGCAAGGGAGCCAGCAAGGAAGAAGTGGACGAATTCATCCATGCCGTAGAAGAAATCCCCGGCGTCCTGCGCGTGCACCACATCATGACCGATTACGTCGGTCCCCGGCTAATGGTCGATTTACACATCAACGTTGATGGCGAGAAGACGCTGAACGAAGTTCATGCCATCTCCGACCTGGTGACCAGGCGGCTGGAGGAATTCCCGGCTGTAGACCGGGCTTATGTTCATGTTGAGCCGCACGACTGGGTGGATTAACTCCATTCTCTAGTTTGGCATACTTCTTGTAATCACATACCCGTCAATCCAATACACCAACCTGCTGTTGCACAATAGCAGGTGAGTATTCCGTGCAGGTCAAAGGAGAATCCATGGCCGCCTGGTTGCATCGATTTGCGTCACATTTCGACCTTGAGCGCACCCTCACCCGCGAAGGACGCCAGGAGATCACCTTAAGGTACGCCGTCTGGTTCACCATTCTTGTTCTGCTCACCCTTCTGCCTTTTCGAGTAATTGCCTGGTCAGCCAGTAAGACAAGTTTCAACACCTTTTATGTGGCAAACAACCTGGTCTGCACAGCCCTCCTGTGCGTGATTGGCTGGTTGAATTCCAGGCATAAAACCGCAATCGCCAGTGAAATTTTCATCTTTCTCACCTCCTTCCTCTGTTTCACCGCCTACCCCTACCAGAATGCCGACCAGATCCTGCTTTACCTGGTCATCCCGGTATCCATTGCCAGTTTCATTTCTGATGGGCGCAAATCCCTGCGGGTGATCCTGTTCGTCATCCCCATATTCCTGCTGGCGTATCAACTTGAATTTGCCCAGCAGCCCTTTCCAGTCTTTTCCATCATCTGCCTGGTACTGGTTGCCCTCATCTCCTGGCGCGCATCAAAATCCATCGACCAGATGGTGGATCAACTTGTGAACGCCTACAACAGCACCATCGCCGGGTGGGCACAAGCGCTTGAAATGCGCAACCAGGAAACCGAAGGACACTCTCACCGCGTGGTGGATTTGACCATGCGCCTGGCAGGCCGAATGAATATTCCCGTTCACCGCATTGAGCACATGCAGCGCGGCGTTCTCCTGCACGATATCGGCAAAATGGGGGTTCCCGATTCCATCCTTTGCAAACACGGTCCGCTCTCTGATGCAGAGCTCAAGGTGATGCAGGAACATCCCACCTACGCCAGGGATTTGCTTGGGCATATCGCCTACCTCGCGCCTGCCATCGACATCCCCTATTGCCACCATGAGAAATGGGATGGCACAGGTTATCCGCGCGGCCTCCAGGGTGAAGCCATTCCTCTCGAGGCGCGCATCTTCACCGTGGTGGACGTATGGGATGCCATGCGTTCCAAGCGCAGTTACCGCGATCCTATCCCCGAAACACAGGTGATCGAGTACCTGCGCAGCGAAAGGGGACGCTGTTTTGACCCCGCGGTTGTGGATGAATTCTTCAGAATGCAGCACATCCCGGTTCAAGTCCAGGAAAAAACTCCCAAGCTGGTGCTGGGCGCATCGGCTCAAAAGACCCGCCCCTAGCTGCTCTTCCGCAAAGATTTTTGGTAAGATAAGAGTGACATTCGGAGCCACTCATGCCCACCCTTCCTGCCCATTTTTATGATGAGCGCATCCAGGTCGAATTCGATACCGCACCGGTGCGCGAGAAATCCCCTCACTGCCCGGACCGTTTTACCTGGCGTGACGAGTTGTTTACAATCGCTGAGGTCCTTGAAGAGTGGATCGATTACCGCCGGCGTGGACGGATGGCACGCAACATGGCCCCGGCTCACCTTGCCAGCGCCAGCCGCCTGGGTTCGTGGGGGGTCGGCAGGTATTACTTCAGGGTAAGAACCTCCAGCGGGCGTATCTTTGAGCTGTATTATGACCGCGCCCCCGAAGATGTGGATGACCGCAAAGGCAACTGGTTTCTCATGGGGGAACGGATGGAAAAAGAATAAGTTCGCTTAAGTTAAAGATTATTTATAATTATTAAGACTTTTATTAATATTCTCAATCACCATATTGACTTATTTTATTCTTATGGTATGATTGGCTTAACGTTTTAGAATAAGCGCAAAATCTGAGGGTGCCATGATCAATAAGACCATAAACAAATGCCCGGTATGCGACGAAGACCTTGCGATCACACGTTTGTACTGCGTCAATTGCAACACCACCATCGAAGGCCACTTTGCCGCTGAGCACACGCCGTTTGGCAAACTGACCCCGGAACAGATGCAGTTCCTGCTCACCTTCATCAAGTGCGAGGGACGCCTGAACCGGATGGAAGATGAGATGAAGCTCTCATATCCCACGTTGCGCAACCGGCTCACCGAAATTGTACGTGCGCTTGGTTATGAGCCCGGCAGGGAGGAAGTTCCCGTTGCGCTTTCAGCCGAGGAACGCCGCGAGATCCTTGAGAACCTGGATAAAGGCACAATCACCTGGGATGAAGCGCAGGCTCGATTACGCGGTGAAAAAACTGCTGATTCGAGAGCAGCGGAGGTGAAGTGATGGCCAGTAATGAAGAACGCCTGAAAGTGTTGAAGATGGTTCAGGATGGTAAGATCACCCCTGAGATGGCAGCAGAATTACTCAAAGCGCTGGATTCTGGCACACGCCAACCGCAAAACAGCGAGGGGTCTGCGGCAACCTTCCCTGGCAAGGGCAGCGGGCGTTTCTTTCGGGTGCGCGTCACCGATACCGACACCGGTAAAACCAGGGTCAATGTGCGGCTTCCCCTGGGAATGGTAAACGCCGGCATCCGCATGGGAATGCGGTTTTCACCCGAGGTTGAGGGATTGGATACCGCGCGTCTTGCCGAAGCCCTGGCAGCAGGCGAAACCGGACAGATCATGGACATCTTCGATGATGAAGATGGCGAACACGTGGAAGTCTATATCGAATAACGTCAAGTAAATATTCCGTTCCAAAAGCGCATCGTTACACCTGCATGCCATGCCGGTGGAGGAATTTTATTGCACGCCTCTGGAGGATAGATGAGTACCACTGAACAACCAGCCAGCCCGCATTGGATGCGGAAATTCATCCCCATTTGGAGCGCTCAGATCTTTTCACTGCTTGGTTCCGGTCTCGTGCAATTCGCACTCGTCTGGTGGATCACGCAAAAAACAGGATCGGCGGTATTGTTGACCACAGCCACGTTGGTGGGTGTGCTGCCCGATGTCTTGCTGGCACCTTTTGCCGGCGCACTGGTGGACCGCTGGAACCGCCGCAAGGTGATGATCTTTGCCGATGCCATTATCGCTCTTTTTACCCTTAGCTTAGCTATTCTATTCGCGCTTGACCTCGTTCAGGTCTGGCACATTTTTGTGGTGATTGCACTCAGGTCAGTGGGGGGGAACTTTCACTGGCCGGCAATGCAGGCATCCACTTCGCTAATGGTTCCGGAAAAACATTTTTCACGTATCGCCGGCATCAACCAGGCAATCCGCGGCAGCCTCAACATCGTTGCGCCTCCGCTGGGGGCACTGCTGATGACATTGCTCAAGTTCCACCTGGTCATCGGTATTGATGTGCTCACTGCCATGATCGCCATCACCCCCCTTCTCTTCATTCGCATCCCGCAGCCAGTGCGCACGGATGCCGGGCAGATACTCACTCCCAGGATACTCTTCAAGGATATGGGGGAAGGTTTCCGGTACTTAAAAACCTGGAAAGGGCTGCTCTACCTGCTGCTTATTGCTGCAATGCTCAATTTCCTCCTGTCACCAGCCGGAACATTGAGCCCGTTGATGGTCACCGAGTACTTCCAGAAAGGCGTCTGGGAGTTAAGCCTCCTCGATTCAATTGTGGGCGTGGGGGTCGTTGCCGGAGGGCTGCTGCTGGGAGTCTGGGGAGGGTTTAAGAGCAAGATCGTCACCAGCCTTTCTGGTGTGATCGGTCTTGGCCTGGGTGTGTTCCTTTTTGGCATCGTTCCATCCAACATGTTCTGGTTGGCAGTGGTAGCCATGGGACTGCTGGGGTTCATGAACCCAATGGCCAATGGTCCGCTCCAGGCCATCATGCAGTCGCGCGTACCTGCAGCGATGCAGGGGCGGGTGATGGGGGTTACCTCCAGCCTCTGCTCTGCCATGATGCCGCTCTCAATGATCATCGCTGCGCCTGTGGCTGAGTATTTGGGATTACGCGTTTGGTATTGGTTTGGGGGAACCATGGTGATGGTGCTTGGGATCCTCGCCCTCTTCATCCCCTCCATCCGTGCCCTCGAAGAAGGACCTTCCCAGATCTCCTCAACGGTTGTGGCTGTGGATTAATCATCAACCCAATAAATACCCTCAGGAGAGACGGTTGCGTCTTTCCTGTTTTTTTATTTCGAAGCCTCGTTATGGATCCAGAAAGATCAACTGGCTGTAAAGGAAGATGTCGATCGCCGGAGAAAGTTCACTCGCCTGGCGGATGGACAAGCGCACCGGAGTCCGCGTGCTTACCTTGTATGGAACGTCCAGCGAGAATGGCACAAACTCCGCGCTCTCGTTGCCAACAACCGTTACTGCTTTGCTGGCGGTGATTCCCCCGCCCTGTGTGACCAATTCAACGATGATTGGATTGTCGTTATACAGGTGGATCATGCCTCCAATATGCAGGCTGCCTTTTCGGGCAAAGCCTCCCGCCACCGGCAGGTCTAGGACCACGGGCTGCTTGGCAAACTGCGGAAACTCGTACTCACTTTCACCGATCTGCAAGAGCAGCACGGGCACCCCAACCTGGGCCATTCGCCTGCCGTAATAATCGCGCGTTGTTAACACCACCAGCCCTGATTCGCCTGCTGACTGGCTGTCAAATTTGACTTCCGAAGCCAGCGATACCCAGCCCGACTCAATTTCCTGAAGTTGCAGCAGCTGGTCAGAGATCAGCCTTCCGTTTTCGCCGAAAAGCTGCAGGTTTACCATCCCCTTGTATCCCGGGAGCACATCGGCAATCACCAGGATCGGGGAGGTTAGCCGCGACATTTCGCCGGGTTTTTGGAAGCGTAATTGCGCCGCAGGGAAACGGAGGTCTGCATCCACGGCCTCGCTGGTCGGCGTCTCCTGGAGCGTGGGTTGAACGATCACAATGGGAGTGAGCGCGCCTGGTGTTGGCGTGGGCATCACCGCTTCGGGGCTCGGCGTGGGAGCGGGAGGCACTTCGGTTGGGGCTTGCGTGGTCTCGGTGGGGGAGATCGTGGATTCCGGCGCGCGGAAAGTTGGACTGGCCGCTGGCGTGCCGTTCGAACATGCACAAAGCCCAATAAAATACAGGGTCAATACTCCGCATAGAAATGATTTACGGGAAAAATCACGCATGCAGAGATTTTACAACAAAAAGGGGTTTGCTGTCTGGCAAACCCCTTTGAGGTTTAGAGATGATAGATCTCTGTGTATTTCCTGGTGAGATAACGCATGTAAGGTTCGGGGGTGATGGTGCTTCCGGTCACCTTCTTTACCAGCACCTGCGGCTCGAACTTGGCACCATGCTGATGCACGTTCTTGCGCAGCCAACCTAACAAGGCATCAAATTTTCCATGTGCGATCTGGTCTTCCAGGTCGGGGATGTCTTTATTGATCACTTCCCAGAGCTGCGCCGATACCAGGTTCCCCAGGGCATAGGTCGGGAAGTAACCCAGCATGCCGCCAGACCAGTGCACGTCCTGCAGAACACCCAGGGTATCGGTGGGCGGGGTAACCCCCAGGTATTCCTTCATCTTCGCGTTCCAGGCTTGCGGCAAGTCCTTGACCAGCACCGTGCCCTCAAGGAGCGCAATTTCCAATTCCAGGCGCAGCATCACATGCAGGTTATAGGTTGCCTCATCGGCTTCCACCCGGATGAGTGAAGGCTCCACCTTGTTGATCCCTCTGTAGAATGACTCCATCGGGACGTTCTTCAACTGCTGCGGGAAGATAGACACCAGGCGGGGGTAAAAGAACTTCCAGAATGCCATCGAGCGGCCAACCAGGTTTTCCCACATGCGCGACTGGGATTCGTGCACAGCCATTGAAGCGCCGTTTGCCAGCGGGGTACGGCGCAGGCTGGGTTTTACGCCCTGTTCGTACATGGCATGTCCGGCTTCGTGCATGGTGCTAAAGAGCGCTGAGGCGGCCCGCTCCGGGTCAAAGCGGGTGGTAATGCGCACATCATCAATCCCAAAGCCGGAGGTGAAGGGATGAACTGATTTATCCTGGCGCCCGCGGTTCCAGTCATAACCAAAGTGGGTCGCCACATCCACGCCAAAATCCCACTGTCCTTTTTCAGGAAAATCTAAGTGTAGAAATGAATCATCAATAACAGGTTTGGATGCGATCTCCTTTAATAATTCAACCTGTTGAGGTCTGAGTTTGTTAAAGATCTCCTGCACTTCT
>JAYRQY010000125.1:0-4486 GCA_041910365.1 Anaerolineaceae bacterium
AGGCCGCGAACGTCACCACCGGCCAGGTGTACTCGACCGTCATCGCCAAGGAGCGCCGCGGGGAGTACCTCGGCGACACCGTCCAGGTGATCCCGCACATCACCAACGAGATCAAACGCCGCATTGCCATGGTCGGCAAGCTATCTGATGCTGAGATCGTTTTGGTGGAGGTTGGCGGTACAGTAGGTGATATTGAGAGCCTGCCCTTCCTCGAAGCGCTGCGCCAGTTGCGCAACGATTTGGGGAGAGAAAACACCTTGTACATCCATGTCACCTGGCTGCCTTATATCGGTGCCACCAGTGAATTAAAAACCAAGCCCACCCAGCACTCCGTGAAAGAACTCCGCTCCATCGGTATCTCTCCGGATATGATCGTTGCCCGCAGCGATACTCCCATTGAAAAGAGTTTATGCGAAAAGATTGCCCAGTTTTGCGATGTTGAAGCACGGGCTGTCATCCCCATGGTCACTGCTCCAATCCTCTATGAAATTCCATTGCTGCTGGAAAAAGCCAGCGTCGGCGATATTCTCGTCCAGAAACTAAACCTGGAACCGCGCAGGCAGCCCGATTGGAAACACTGGCGAAAACTGGTGGAGCAGACGAAAAAAGAAAAACCGTCCATCACCATCGCCCTGGTTGGCAAATATGTTGAATTACATGATGCCTATATCAGCGTCCGCGAAGCCTTAAAACATGCTGCCCTCGCGCTTGGAATTGAGGTGAATCTCAAGTGGATCCATTCGGTCGATCTTGAGAAAGGGGATGTTAATCAACTGCTTTCAGATGTGCAGGGTATCCTCGTTCCGGGCGGATTTGGCAGCCGTGGCATCGAGGGGAAGATCAATGCCATTCGTTATGCGTGGCAAAACAACATCCCCTATTTTGGGCTGTGCCTGGGGATGCAGCTCCAGGTGGTGGAATTTGCGCGTGAAATCCTCAAAAACGAAAAAACCAATTCGGCTGAATTTGATAGTTCCACACCACATCCCGTGATCGACCTGATGCTCGAACAAAAGGAAATCACGAACAAGGGTGGAACCATGCGCCTGGGGCTGTACCCGTGCCGGCTGGTTCCCGGCACAATTGCGCAAAAAGCGTATGGCAAACCTGAGGTTCAGGAACGCCACCGTCACCGCTTTGAGCTGAACAACCAATACCGGTCAGCGCTGGAATCCGGCGGGCTGATTTGCTCCGGCATTTCCCCCGATGGTAAATTGGTCGAGATCGTTGAGCTTCGCGGGCATCCGTTTATGCTCGGCACCCAGTTCCATCCTGAATTCCTTTCCCGCCCCACCCGCCCGCACCCGCTATTTGTCCAATTCGTACGGGCTGCATGCCAGCAATCAGGAACGGTGTACCAGGACCCGCCGCTTGCATTCGAATCTTAAGGCAAGAAGTTTTGTATTATACTTGCCTTGTTTTGGCATTATTTTCTGTGACCTCATATAAAGGATGGATAAAATGGAAATCGTAAATGTTGAAGGTTTGGAAGTCCTGGATTCGCGCGGCAACCCAACGGTTGAAGTCAGTGTTTTATTGGAAGATGGTTCTTACGGGACCGCTATTGTTCCCTCCGGTGCCTCCACAGGCATTCATGAAGCGCTTGAAATGCGCGACGGTGACAAAGCCCGATATAACGGGAAAGGCGTTCTAAAAGCAGTTGAGAACGTCAATGGCGAGATCGCCGAAAACCTGGTCGGCATGGATGCTTCCGAACAGAAAGATATTGACGAATTCCTGATCGCCCTGGACGGAACAAAGAACAAATCCCGCCTGGGAGCAAATGCCATCCTCGGTGTTTCGCTCGCTGTTGCCAAGGCTGCCGCTGAATCGCATGGAATGCCGCTCTACCGTTATATCGGCGGAGTTTATGCGCATGTTCTGCCGGTGCCGATGATGAACATCCTCAATGGCGGAACTCATACCGCCTGGCAATCAACGGATGCGCAGGAATTCATGGTGATGCCATTTGGCGCGCCCAGTTTTGTTGAAGGGCTCCGCTGGGGCGCTGAAATTTATCATGCGCTGAAAAGTGTCCTCAAGGGACGTGGTTATGCCACCCTCGTTGGTGATGAAGGCGGGTATGCCCCCGCGCTTAAGGCGAACAGCGAAGCCGTCGAAGTCATCCTTGAAGCCATCGAAAAAGCCGGTTATAAGGCTGGCGAGCAGGTTGCAATTGCCTTGGACCCGGCAGCCTCAGAGTTTTTCGATGAGGAAACGAAAACCTACAACCTTCGCAAGGAAGGAAAAAAGCTCACCGGCGAACAGATGGTGGACTTTTGGAAGAATTGGGTGCGCCAGTATCCGATCGTCTCCATCGAAGATGGTCTCGCCCAGGATGACTGGGAGTCTTGGCAGTTAATCACCAAGGAAATTGGCGATAAGGTACAAATCGTTGGTGATGACCTGCTTGTGACAAACACCGAGCGGGTTCGCAAAGCCATCCAGAAAAAGGCGTGCAATGCGCTGCTTGTTAAACTGAACCAGATCGGCAGCCTCACCGAGACCATCGAAGCCGTGCAGACCTGCCAGCGCGCCGGTTGGCGTGCCGTTACCTCTCACCGCTCCGGCGAGACCGAAGACGCCACCATTGCTGACCTGGTCGTTGCCCTCAACTGCGGGCAGATCAAGACCGGAGCCCCTGCCCGGTCTGACCGTGTCGCCAAATACAACCAACTGATCCGCATCGAAGCCGAACTGGGGGACACCGCCCATTACGCCGGCTGGTCTGCACTCAAAGCCTACGAAAAGTAACTTCCGATGATTTTCAAAAGCAGCAGACGTTTGTCTGCTGCTTTTTATTTCCTTTCCAGAATCGTTCTACTCAATTCGGTATTCCTGTGGTAAAAATCATTCAAAGGGATGCGTCTGAGGAGATAGACCATGTCACTCTATAATGAGTTCGCCACAGTCTACGCAAAAGGAAAATACCCAACGCTGTCTCAGGCAGTTGCGGAGATCCTGCCAAAACTGCTTGAAGAATACAAGATACCTGCCCAAGGGCAATTGCTGGATGTCGCCTGCGGTGAAGGCAGTTTTGCCCTCTCGATGCAGGCGCAAGGCTGGGAAGTCAGCGGTATTGACCAATCCGAGGAAATGCTGCGCCTCGCCCGTCACCGCGCCCATCAATCCCAATCCAATACGCACTTCATTCAGCAGGACATGCGCTTCCTGGATTTTGATGAAAAATTTGACCTGGCAACCTGCTGGTTCGATAGTTTAAATTACCTGCTCACCAATGATGATTTACAATCCACCTTCAATAATATTGCCCGGTCATTAAAGCCAGGCGGCTGGTTCCTGTTCGATATGAATACCACTTATGGTCTGGCAGTGCAATGGCAGCAATCCAAATGTTACGTGCAGCAGGAAACCCCTGACCTGTTGGAACTTCACCGCACCAATTATGATTTTGAAAAACACATCGCCTTTGTTAAGATCACCTGGTTTGTTCGTGAAGGCAATTTCTGGGAAAAATTCGAAGAAAAACATACCGAGCGGGCATTCTCGATCGATGAGATCGAAAAATGCCTTCACTATGCCGGCATAAAAGTGATTGGAAAATTCGGCAGCCTCACCGACCTCACCCCCCTCACCGCCACCTCCAGCCGGGTGTGGTTCGTCACCCAAAAACCAGTCAGCTGAACACCAGAAGCCGTTTTACCTCATCCCAAATCGTATCGAACATGGAAGGCGTAAGCCTTCCGGTTTGTGTATTTTGCCGGCTTGGATGGTAAGAAGCCAGGATCCACGGCGCATTGTTAATGGCCGGGTAGAAAACACCATGCCCAAAAACCGGAGCACCCTTATGCCTGCCTGTTAATTTCAGCGCGGCGTCGTATGCAATCTTCCCAAAGGCGACAATACCTTCGACCTTAGATAAACAGTGCAATTCCCGCATCAGGAAGGGCTTGCATTTCTCGATCTCATCCGCTACCGGTTTATTGTCAGGCGGGACACAACGGCAAACGGCGGTGATCCACAAGTCTTTGAGTGTCAATCCGTCCTCCTGCGCGGTTGCCCCCGGCTGGCTGGCAAACCCTGCGCGGTACAATGCGGAGTACAAAAACCGCCCGGAGTCATCCCCGGTGAACATTCGCCCGGTGCGGTTGGAGCCATGCGCTCCCGGCGCGAGACCGAGAAGCATCACCCTTGCCTCCGGGTCACCAAACCCCGGCACGGGTTTCGCCCAATAGGATTGATCTCGAAAAGCTTTGCGCTTTTCAATGCCCACTTGTTCCCGCCATGCCACCAGTCGCGGGCAGCGCCGGCAATTGATGACCTCCCGGCTGATCTGTTCCAGCGAATCGGGTATCTCACTCATAAGATCAACATGGCATCGCCGAACGAATAAAAGCGGTAACCGCGCTCGATTGCGGTCTGGTACGCTGCCAGAATCTTTTCCCGTCCCGCAAAAGCGCTTACCAGCATGATCAGGGAAGATTGCGGCAAATGAAAGTTTGTGATCATGGCATCCACCACTTTG
>JAYRQY010000126.1:0-4287 GCA_041910365.1 Anaerolineaceae bacterium
CCGGCAAAGGTTTCCACCACCTGGTAGGCGCGTTCAGTATCCAATCTGGCCGTGGGTTCGTCCGCCAGCACCAGGCTGGGATTATGAATGAGCGCACGCGCGATGGCAACCCGCTGCTGTTGCCCGCCAGACATCTGCCCCGGCAGGTTGTTCATGCGCTCAGCAAGCCCGAGCCGGGCGAGAAGCTCACGCGCACGCATTCTTCCTGCCTTATCCAGCCGGTTGTTGAGACGGAGCATGAGTTCCACGTTCTCCACTGCGCTCAGGTAGGGCACCAGGTTGTTAGCCTGGAAGGTGAACCCGATCTTTTCTCGGCGCATGGCAACCCGGTCGACATCGTTCATGTTTGAAAGATCGTTGCCATCCAGGAGTATCTGACCGGAAGTGGGTTTAAGCAGGGCGGCTAACATGGAGAGCATGGTGGTTTTGCCTGATCCACTGGGACCTACCAGGGCCACGAACTCGCCGGCTTTCACGTTGATCGAAACCTCTTCCACGGCAAAGATCGTACCGTAATCCGTTTCGTATTTCTTGACCACCGATTTCGTTTCAAGTGCGTTTGTCATAGTTCTCTCGCTTGTCATGATAACCCCAGCGCTTTGAGCGGCTCAATCCGGACAGCATAGCGGATGGAGACCAATCCACCGAGTGGACCGATGAGCAAGAGGGCGATCAGGGCAATGGTTGAAGTAGTACCATTAAAGACGATAGGCACCGTGGGCGGGAAACTGAGAGAAAAGACGAAGGTCAGTAAACCGCCGATGGCGACACCAATGATGGTGACCACCAGGATCTGGATGACCGAGGCTGCGCCAACCACCGGGTTGGAAGAACCGATGGCTTTTAGAACTCCGATCTGGGCAACCTTTTGCAGGATCTGAATCTGAAAGAACCCGCCGATCACCAGGATGCCGATAAAGAGGGTGAACCCACCCTGGGTGTTAAGCGTGCTCTGCTGGGCGGAGTAACCTGGCAGGGCGGCGATGGCTTCCTTGATGGTGGCGACCTCAACATTCTTCACCTGGTTGCTAATGGCTGACTGAACTTTTTCAACAGCCTCAGGGTTCGATAGTTTGACGAGCATCACGTTGGGTACCGGGTTGGGTTTGTTGACCTCGGCTTCCGACTTGGGGCGGATGCGGTCCCAGGTAGAAAACGGGACGAAGATCGAGGGTTGCAGGGAGTATTGTTGCCCATCTGAGATGCCAACCACAAGCAATTCAAAGAATTGGTCGTCGGTGCCCTGGGTGACTCGCAATGTTATCTTATCTCCCACCATAAGGTCGGTGCGAACCTGTGTTGCCCGATCGATGAGTACCTCGTCGGTATCGTTTTGGATAAGCTGCCTGCCCTCCACAACCATCGGTTCCCCCACATGCCCGGGGTCAATGCCTAACAACGCCACTTTTAGGGGTTCCTCAATTGAATCCAGGACGAGCGTGGCATTGGAAGTGCCTAGCATGCCGGCATCCGCCACACCACTAACCGCCTTAATGTTTGCCAAAAGGCTCGGGTCAAGACGGCTGGCGGCGATCAAAAAATCGGATTTTTCACGGTAGACAATGAGTTGTCCATCGAGCTTTGAGATGTATTCGCGGTTGCCGTTGCCCAACCCCTCGCCAAGTGCGGCAATGAAGAGCACCAACAGGGTGATGAGCGCTATTACCAGGCTGACCAGCAGGAAACGGGCACGATTGCGCCAAATTTCTTTTATTGCCAGAAAACTTGCTATAGATAAAGTCTGTTTCATATAAGGCATGTCCTAAACTATTTACTTTTCTTATCCGGTAATTTGCCTATGGGACCCTCAAAGCGCTGATCCCAGCGGGTTGAAAGCACCCCTGAAAGCAGCAGGTCAAGGGAAGGATGATCAGCGATATGGTCAAAATAATAGGGCAGTACGATGCGGCCGGAACTATTGATGATGAATACACCAGACATTTGCATGGCATCCTGCCCGGCTGGCGGCGGTTCAACCTTGTAACCCTTTTTGCCCGCGGCTCGAATGGCTTTCCAGACCTGTAAGTTAAGAAAGGTTTTAGACAAACCTCCGCGTTCAATGCCATAAATTTGATAGGCTTTCCGTGAGGGGTCGGTGAGGCATAGCAACCCTGGGGCAAACCTGGCAGCGAATTCACGGGAGGCATCCACAGAACCCATCAGGATAACTGCGAGGTTGAGCCCGGATTTTTCAATTTGGTCGCGTCCAGCCACCAGTTCGTCCAGCATTTCCTTGCACTGGGTGCAGCCAAAGTGGCGGGTGAACGCCAGCAGCAGGGGTTTTTGCTGCCAGAGTTCGGACAGTTGGATGTCTTTGCCATCCAGATTCTTTAAAAGAAGGTCCGGGGCAGGTTGGTTAAAGTGGAGATGTTGCTTAAATTTCATACATAACTCCTTGAATTATTGTTTTTCGATATCAGCAAACCAGTCAAAAATTGGCGCGGCAATCTCTCCGAGCTCGTGTTGTATGGCTGCCTGATAGGATTTCATGTAAAAAGGATAAATGTCTCCGAAGACATCCGCTGCAATGTTTAGATTTCGAACCCATTCGATTTCCTTATCAAGGTATCGCATGTTATCAAGCGCTAATGATGCCGCAATACCTTCTCCAAAGAATTGGTTGACCTCATGCAGGGCGGCGAACTCTTTTCCGTTATCACGCATTACGTGTAATACCTGATGTTCAATTAGCCCGCGGTGTTCATCATATTCCGCCAGGAGCAGTTTATGTTCATCTGACGGCTCGATTGGAGGTTTGATCGGAAGTGTTTGCAAAGCCAGGTGTTTTATGAATGGTATAGAATCTTCCAGGTCATCTCCAAGGTAGTGTCCGGCAATACGGCTGATCAGATTCTGGTCAGTTGTAAAAACTTGACCACCATATGCCACCTGATGTCTGGATGCGCTCAAAACGTTGGCGGCTTCTGCCAGCGACCGCGCTGTAGGCAACCGCTGTGCGGAAAGAATGATCATCTTTGGATTAATTGCGTCGGCGGATTCAACCAGTTGTGCGATTGGGGTATCGGCGCCAAGGTAGATCACCTTGAAACCCTCACGGCGCAGTAATAGGGTGAGCAACAACCCGGGAATGGTGTGAAACTCGCCTGCAGGACATCCAACAATGATTGTTTTATCCAGTATGGGGGCGGGAGTTCCGGCGATGAGCATTTGAAGACGAGTTTGGGCGAGGGCGGAGGCAAAATGCTCCTGCTGCACAGAAGCTGAACCTGCCATCCATTCTTCTCCTATCTCAACCAGTCCGTGCTGGATGATATGCTGGCAGACATTTTCGATAGAAAAGAGACTCAACGCCTGGCTTAATGAGTTTTCAGCCGTGGTCACATCAAAGGCTAAACAGGAAGTCACCCATCGCTCGCGGTATGCATCGATATTGACAGAGGCGCTGGCGTGAACTGATTCAGAAGGTCTGAATGCGATCCCGGCGCTCTCAAGGGGGTCCCCTGTTGCGGAAAGTTCGTGCCAAAGGTTTACCGCCCGGCTGATGGTGAGACCTTCCTCTTGACGTGCCTTAAGCCAATTGAGCGTTTCAATGTCGTATTCCGAATATAACCGGTGGCCGCCTGCCGTTCTTTGAGGTGAAGGAAGATGGTATCGCCGTTCCCAGGCGCGCAAGACATCTGCGGAGAGGTTCACCTCGTGAAGCACAGCATTCACATTGAAGAGCGGAGTCTTGTTGGCCATTGTTATCCTTTCGTATTACAATTATACATAATGTCTATGAATTGTCAATATATATCCGGACAAATGCTTGACAAATGGTAATAGGTTTGTTATGATGAGTCTGAAACAATAAGTACTGGTTTGGACAAAGAGACAATATGAAGGTTGTAATCAGTGGCGGTACCGGGTTGATCGGCAAAGTCTTGGCACATGGTCTTGCCAGGTCAGGGCATGCGATTGTCATTCTCACACGTGGGGTGCGGGCACGCCAAACAACCGGTCCGGAGATCCGCTTTGCACTTTGGGACGGCGTGTCAGTTGGCGATTGGGCACGCGAACTGGACGGCGCAGATGCCGTGGTCAACCTGGCGGGCGAGAACCTCTCCTCCGGGCTGTGGACGAAGCGGCAAAAGCAGCGCATCATTAACAGCCGGGTAAATGCCGGGCATGCCCTCACCGAAGCCATCCGAAAAGCCGCGAAGAAACCGTCCGTATTTATCCAGGCTTCGGGCTCAGGTGCCTACGGCATAAGTGAAAGCCAGGTGTTCACTGAATCTGCCGATTACGGCACTGACTTTCTGGCCGGGGTAACCCGCGTTTGGGAGG
>JAYRQY010000127.1:0-2742 GCA_041910365.1 Anaerolineaceae bacterium
ATATCCTGGATTTCTATTGCCATGAGGCGCAGTTGGCGGTGGAGCTGGATGGCAGCGGCCACCTGGAGGCGGAGCAAGCCCGGCACGATGAGCAGCGCACGCAGGATTTGGAGGCGTTGGGCGTGCGCGTGGTGCGGATGTGGAATCATGAGGTTTTAAGCGATCCGCAGAGCGCGCTGCTGGCGATTCTGGCGGCGGTGGAAGACCCTCACCCTGACCAGGACCCTCACCCCGGCCACCTGCCCCTTCTGGCACCCGAAGCGGGTCTCCCCCTGGGAGAGGGAAGAACTGCGCAGGGCAGCGGCCTGTCCTCCTCTCCCCGCGAAGCGCTCCCTGGGCTTTACCCGATTTAATGGACACAATTAAAGGGTGAGACCCAGTTCGAAATCAACCGGGCTGCGATAGCCCAAAGTGGAGTGTAGTCGTTGGCGATTGTACCAAACCTCCATGTATTCAAAGATGACTGTGCGAGCCTGGGCATGGGTCAAGAAAACGCCGGTGACGCATTCGGTTTTGAGGGTACTGAAGAAGCTCTCCATTACGGCGTTGTCGTAGCAGTTGCCTGCCCCGCTCATGCTAAGTTCTGCCAGGGCGGCGTTGAGACAATCGAGGTAAGCGGCGCTAGTGTACTGGCTGCCCTGGTCGGAATGGTGCAGCAGGCCAGCCGGTGGACGGCGGTCCAGCAACGCCATCTTCAAGGCAGACAGCACCAATTGCGTATCCATCCTGGCGCTCATTGCCCAGCCAATCACGCGGCGCGAAAACAGGTCCAACACCACCGCCAGATACAACCAACCCGCGGCGGTTTCGATGTAGGTGAAATCACTGACCCATTTCTGGTTGGGCGCACTGGCGGAGAAATCCTGATTGAGCCGGTTGGGCGCCGGGATCACACCGGCCTGGCGTTGGGTGGTGCGTGGGTAATAACGCCGCTTGCTGCGCGCCACAATCCCGTGCAAGCGCATCAGTCGCGCCACCCGGTTATGCCCGCAGCGTATCCCTTGCCGGTTCAGCACTACGTGCAGTCGCGGACTACCGTAGGTCTTGCGGCTCCTGGCGTGCTCCGCCGCGATCAGCCCCAGCAGCACCTGGTTGGCCTGCTCTCGCGTACTCGGCTTGCGCTTCCGCCAGGCATAGTACCCGCTCCGCTGTACCCTCAGCACCTTGCACATGCGCTTCACCGCGTATTCTCCCTCGTGCGCTGCCATGAACACATACTTCATGCGTCTTTCTTTGAGAAAATACTCACCACTTTTTTTAGGATCTCGCGCTCTTCGGCCATCTCCCTGAGCTCGCGCTGCAAGCGTTGGATTTCCCGCTTCGCCGCTTCCAACTCACTCGGCTCAAGCCGTGACGGTTCGCTCTCCCCTGTCACCACCTGGTATTTGGCCCGCCACTTCAACAGCATCCCCGGCGTGATCCCCAGTTCCCGTTCTACCTGCCCGGCGCTTTTTCCGCTGCTTTTCAGCAGCTCCAGCGCTTCTCGTTTGAACTCTGGAGTGTAGGTCCGATATCGTTTGTCTCTCATTTCCTCGCTTCCTTCCCGTTTAGTGTACCGGATTCTCCCTTTTTCCGTGTCCACTTTTTCGGGGAAAGTCCACAATTACAGGAATAATTGGTGGTGTATACTCACCTTTTGATGAAATAGGCAGAGAAGGGATGTCGCAAGGGTTAAAACTGGGGATGGATTTTGGGAAACAGGCTACATTTCAAGGGGAGAGAATTGCTGCACAAGAATTTATCAAGTACCAATTGAAAAACGGTTTGGCAAATCTTGCTCGTACTTTTACGACCAGTCTTCTTCAAACTCTTGCGCCAAAATTGTGGGACCACAACACTGTTATTGCTCAATGAAAAGCCTAAGAAAGGATTAGAAAATGTCACAAGAAAATGGATCTTCAAGGACCTATTTTTTACGGAATTATCAATTATTACTTGCATTTATTATGCCGATTACAGTACTTGGTTTATTTTTCATTGGAATATTTACAATTCCATTGATTAATTCCGTAAACAATGGCATCAAGCTTACGAATTATGAATTATGGAGCGCGATCATATTAAATATACTAATTTTTGGTTTTGTTATTTTTGCGTGGGTAATAGGATATACCGAGAGTTCTATTGAATTTACAGATGAACATTTACGCAAGAAGGGGTGTTTTCGATCAACAACCGTTAATTGGTGTGAGATAAGTTCTGTAATTACCATGGGAGCTCGAATAATTATTCGAACTCGAAGTCAAAAAGTAGAAATAAATATGGTTTTCTACCATAGGCCAGAAGAGGTGATTAAGTTTATTCAAGATCAAATCAGGAATAAAGATCTTACTGGTGGAGAATGCAAAGGGAATAACATCACTACATGATTCGGTCCGGGATTTTAGTTACCCATCCCATCACGCCCAACCAGCAATCCATCACCTGGAAAGTGTACTACTACGCCGGTAGTCAGCGGGTGGCTATGCGGGTGGCGGAGATGCCTGTGACGCAGCCGCAACCAACGCCTACTCCTCAACCTTATCCCGCGCCGACGCCGACCCAATCCGCGTATCAAGAGAATTTCTTTGATCGATTCGTCGCTTTCTTGAAGGATCTTTTTGATGTAAAGGCGGTTTCTGCTGCTCCACTTACAGTTGATGCTCCGGTGGGCGAGGTGTACTTCCTGCTCACGGATTACCTGGGCAGCACGACAATGACGGTGAATGTGAATGGTAGCGTTAAGGCAGAGACACGTTACGG
>JAYRQY010000128.1:0-6213 GCA_041910365.1 Anaerolineaceae bacterium
AAAGTGCTCCAGGCGCTGCACGTCCTTACCACCCGCTGGGACCTGGAGCCGAACCACCCGGTGCTGCATACATTAAGCATCGAGCCCAACACTGACCCGGCGCGCGAGGAACCAGGCTACCTGCGCCTTGTTTTCAAAGACCATTGGAAACCCATCGCTTTGAATGACCCTGAACGCGCCATCACCCTGCTGAACGAGGTTATCGAGCGGGTCGATCCTGATATTATTTTCACGCAGTGGGGAGACACCTGGATGATCCCCAGGCTCACCCGGATGGAAGAACAGACCGCAATGAAGATCCGCTTCAACCGGGACCAGCAGCGCGCGGTGCACTGGCAAAAGGAACTGACCTACTTTTCTTACGGTCAGATCGTTTACCGCCCGCCGGAAGCACACTTTTTTGGCCGCTGCCATATCGACCAGCGCAACGCGATGATGTGGAAGGACTATGCCCTGGACGGCGTGCTGGAGTCGGCGCGGGTGACCGCCCAGCCAATCGAAAAAGCCGCGCGGGTTTCGCCCGGGTCGGGAGTCTCGGCGATGCAGATGATCACGGCTCTCGAACAGCAGATCCTCGTTCCCTGGCACAAACAACAGGTTGAGGGCTTCAAGACCGGCGTTGACCTCATTCAACGGGATCGCGGAGGGCTGGTGTACCAACCGATCCTCGGTCTGCACCAGGATGTGGCCCAGCTCGACTTCATTTCGATGTATCCCGCAGTGATCGTCAAAGGGAACATCTCACCGGAAGTCCCGCTGCCAAACGGCATCACCCCGGCGCGCGAGGAGTTGGGGGTTGTGCCGCTCACCCTCAAACCGCTCTACGAAAAGAGGGTGGCCATCAAGATGCGCATGGCCGGCCTGCGTAAAAACGACCCGATCGCCAAGCGTGACAGTGCGCGGGCTTCGGCACTCAAATGGCTGCTCGTCGTGTGCTTCGGGTTCCTTGGCTACAAGAACGCCAGGTTTGGGCGTATTGAATCGCACGAGGCGGTCACCGCCGGCGGGCGCGAGGTGCTCCTGCTGGGCAAGCAGGTTGCCGAAGAGATGGGGTTCGAAGTGCTGCACCTTTTTGTAGATGCCCTCTGGGTGAGAAAAACAGGCGCCAGGTATGCTGCTGATTTCCGTGCGCTGCAGGATGCCATTGCCGCCCGCACCGGTTTGGGCATCAGCCTGGATGGGGTGTACCGCTGGGTGGCGTTCCTGCCCTCCCGCGCCGATGAACGCATCCCCGTGGCCAACAGGTACTTCGGAGTTTTCCAGGATGGGGAGATCAAGGTACGCGGCATCGAGAGCCGCCGCAGAGACACGCCGCCGTGGATCAGGGAGGTTCAAACAGCGATGCTCAATGCATTGGCCGAGGCGTACACGATGCAGGGGCTTCGGGAGAAAGTGAACAAAGCATTTACGCTCTTTCAGCAGGCATTGGAAGCCCTGCGCGCCGGGCGGGTGCCGGTGGATAAACTGGTTGTCACCTCGCGCATCTCCAAAAAACTGGAACGCTATGCCTCGCCCACCCCGGCAGTGCGGGCAGCCCGTATCCTTTTAGAGAACACCGGCAAGCGCATCGAACCGGGGCAGAAAATGCGCTTTGTTTATGTGCAGGGAACGCCGGATGTTTACCCCTGGGAGATGCCAACGCCGCCGGCACCGTCACAGTTGAACCTTGAAATGTACACCGAGCTGCTCGCCCGGGCTGCCTCCTCGGTGCTCTACCCATTCGGGATCGAGATTGAGGAGTTGAAACACTGGGCGCATACCTCTACAATGGAGCTACAATTGCAGTTTACAAGGAGTGAGCATGTGCGGACGCTATATCCTGATGTTCGACGTGGAAGACATGGAGCAGGAATTCGGAACCGAGCCCTCTGCAGTGGAGTGGACGCCCAGCAGAAATGTGTCCCCCGGTGAGCAGATTCCGGTGATTACCGATGCGCTCAACCCTGTGCTGAGGACGATGCGCTGGGGATTGGTGCCGTACTGGGCAAAGGATCCGGCGATCGGGTATAAAACCATCAACGCCCGGGCTGAGACTGTGGCAGAGAAGCCATCGTTCAGGGCGGCATTCGCCCGCCGGCGCTGCCTGATCCCCGCTTCCGGCTTCTACGAATGGCTCCAGGCGGGGGCTCGCAAGCAGCCGTACAAGTTCACGCTGACCGATCATAAGATGTTCGCGTTCGCCGGGCTCTGGGAACACTGGCAAGACCAGCACGGCAACGAACTGACCACGTGCGCGATCATCACTACCACGCCAAACGAGGTGGTTGGGCCAATCCACGACCGCATGCCGGTGATCCTGGATAAGGACAGCCGGCGGGCATGGCTGGAAGACCGCCCGCTGCCGGAGTTACAGAGCTTGCTGAAAGCCTACCCTGCCGAAAAAATGAACCCGCCGGAGGCGGTGGATTCAGCGGTATTTAGGTGATTATGTGTCTGTCGTTATCAAAATGAGGGGACCGAATCAACCATTAAAAGCAAAAAATGGGTCACCTGTGTTAATAACCTCTGAGACGTTATTCCTAATACGCGATTCTATTTATGATTCCAAATTAGATAAGAAGGGTTTTTATATACCTGTTCCCATTCGGAAGAACTCTCAAAGGAAATTGCTAAATCCTGTAATTGCAAAGGCATGACAACATATTCAGGGGAAATATGAGTGGAAGAAAACCAGGTTTCCATGCAGGTTAAGCTCTGAGCCTGTGTACAATTCATCAGGTCATTCAGTTGTCCATTAATGATGTCTAAAGTTCCATTCCACTCGCTTCCCCAATATCCTAAAATCGCATCTCTTTGGGATAGATAAGGAAACCATTCATCTTCTTGTGAATCATTCGTCACCAGGTAGAGATACTTTGAATCTGTTGATGTGTTTTCCTTCATGAAATTTGCTGCATCTACCATTTCTTGAGTAACAAGTGGTTTTTGCTTGGTCAGCAATAGGAACGGCCGGCTATAGGCTGGGATGAATATCGCAAACAACACGATAAAAGTAAGAAAATGTTGTAAGGGAACATTTTTTAATATATTCCTTGAATAAATAAACTGAAACACGCGTGCAATCGCTGCCCCCGCCAGGACAAAACAAACAGTAAGGATGAAGCGATCCCCCTGGAATGTGATTGTCGCAATGAGGATGAATAATACTGGTAACTTGAATTCTTTCTTGATTATTGAAGTAATGAGACCAATGAAGACCAAAATGAGCAACCAGGGTTTTTCGATGATGATATGGAGGTTATTCAGTATTGCTGGAAGAATCGTATTTGGCTGGCGAAAAAAAGATAAAAACTCGGTTGTATTATGCGATTGAAATGCATTCGTAAAAACCGAAAATCCATACCGATGCAGCATGACCGAGACCCAGGGGATAGTAACCATGATAAAAGCCGAGCTCATCACTGCAACTCTGCTGAGGGTTTTCTTTTGCAAATGAAAAATCGTCCAGACGAATAGCCAAAAAGCGAAAAAATAGGCGTACCCCAAATGTGTTAATCCTGTTAATCCAAAAAACACACCAGAGAAAATCGCGTCTCTCCATCGATAAGAAGTAATCATTCGGTCGTAAAAATAGATAGATGCAAAACCCAGTGCGTATGCTAATCCTCTGACAATTCCACCGGATTCTGATTGCATGAAATAGATGTCAAAGGATCCAGCAACGAACAATACGGCAGCGAATCCAGCGATTGTTGAGTTTGAAATCCGTTTAACAAAAAAGAACATCGGTATAAAAGCGATCAAACTGAAGATTGGCGGTGCAAACCGCAAATAATCCCACTTGTCCACACCAATTTTTAGAAACAAGCCCATCAGATATAACCCAAACGGGGGATATGAGAATGGTAATCCTCCATTGCCATATATCGGTACACTCACCGGCAGGGAAAAATTAGCCCGCGCAATATTCTCGGACATCATGGTATATAACCCGGCAAATCCTAGCGGAATGTCATGCTTAATCGCATTAAGGAACAATAAAGGAAAACTCGCGACCATCGCCACCCAAAATAGCAGGTTAGTATTCGACCAGCTATCGACCTTCTTTACTAATTGTTGGATCTCATCATATTTGATTAATTGGAAAATTGTCGTTTGGAGTAACAGTAAAATGCAATACACAATGATTGGGCTCAATCGCAATAAGCGAGCCGTATTCACAAGTTCAGGATTAGTCAATAAAAAGCCGGAGATTCCAGCCAGGGATAATAGAATTGCGACAAATGAAAGAAACAACCATTTTGAGCTCAATAGCCGATCAAATCGATCAGTCCATTTTTTAACCTTATTTTTGAACAATACAAACGCATGGATCAACTGAAAGATGACGATTGCCCCAATCATGATCCAACGTTCCATTGAATAACCAAGAAAAACACTGTTCTTTGGATCGGATGGAATAATCAGAAAAGACACAATGACAAAAAAGCCCTCAAGTATGGCAAGTAAGGCTAAGCAAGTAAGGTTTGTTGGGCACTTTGATTTTTTCATTGTAATAAGTCCCCCGCGGGAGTCATAACGCTGATTGTAAATCCATTCTAATACAATGGATTGTTCTTTAAAGTTTATCGTATTGGGGGAGAAAGGACTTGCGACGCTTGCGGAGTCCTTTCGCATGTTTTTGCGTAAGGAAACCTTCGACCTCTATCTGATAAATGAAAACCGCCCAAAAGGCGGTTGCGTGTCGGGGAGAAAGGATTTGCGACGTTCTTTGGAGTCCTTACGCACGATTTTTTGCGTAAGGAAACCTTCGACCTCTCACTAATTAAACAAAAAAGTCCAGTAATTTTCTGAACTTAATTAATTAGTCGGGGAGAAAGGATTTGAACCTTCGACCTCTCGGTCCCGAACCGAGTGCTCTAGCCGGACTGAGCCACTCCCCGAACGAACGCTATTATACCTTAATTATTCTAAAAACACTTTTTGCGCCGCTTTAGCCTGGGCTGCGTTGTGCGGGATGAGCACGGTAAACCGGCTGCCCTTGTTCTCCACGCTGTCCACGCTGATCTTTCCCCCGTGCAGCTCCACCATTTCTTTTGCAGAAGAGAGCCCCATGCCCATGCCGCCGTGCTTGCGCGTGAGGTGCTTCTCCACCTGGTAAAAACGATTGAAGATCCTTTTCAATTCTCCTGCCGGAATGCCAATGCCGTTATCCAGCACGGTGACTTTAACGAACCCCGGCACTTCTTCAGCCGTCACCTTTACCACCCCGCCGGGATTGGTGAAGATGATGCCATTTTTCACCAGGTTCCGCAGCACCAGTTCCAGTTTACCCGCGTCGCCCTCAACCGTCAGGTTCGCACCCTTCAGCTCATATGCCAGGCGCACCTTGTTCTCTTTCGCCAGCGTTTGGAACATCGCCATCACCTCAGGCACCAGGGCGTCAAAAGAAACCCGGCCGCGTTTGAGCGTCTTCATCCCGTTGGTGATGGTATCAATATCGCCGAAGTCATCGATGAGGTCTTTCATGCGTTCCGCGCTGCGCGAGATCACCTCCAGGTCGTTCTTCTGCGCCTCGCTGGCGGTATCTTTCAGGAACGCCGCATGCCCGATGATCAACCCCAGCGGCGTGCGCAGTTCGTGCGAGGCAATGGAGATAAAATCGCTTTTCATGCGGTCAAGTTCAAGCATCTTGTGGATCGCCTGGTCGTTGTTCCCGGCCAGGGCATGCGTCTGGATCGCCCCCGCCGCCTGGGATGCCAGCAGCTCCAGGATTTCGATATCCTGGCTGGTGTACCCCACCCCGTTGGATTTGTTAAAAGCCTCGATCACCCCCAGCACTTTTCCCCGGAAGAGGATCGGAACCGCCAGCACAGAGGCAGCCTTTTGGGTAACCTCCCACACATCCCTCTCTGCCTTTTCCATCGCTTTCGGATCGTTAAAAACGATTGGCTGGAAGGATTCAATGACCTGTCCGGCCAGGCAGTTGTTGAAGGTCAATTGCACCGGCTGCAGGGTTTCCTTCATATAAAAAGGCAGCGCTGTCACAACTAATTGGTCGGTATCCTCCACCCGCGTGAGTATCCACGACCACTCACTGCAGGTAAGTTCTGAGGCAGCATCGATCTCCACCGTCATCAGGGGTTCAAATTCAAGGCTTGCTGTGCTGGTTCGGCAGACTTCCAGCAGTTTTTGTTGCGCGCGGAAATTGGGGGTTTTTGCAGGCTGATTCATGGATATAGATCGCTAGCGACATTATAGCATAGCGGTTTG